>NZ_JBFBCI010000057.1:0-55649 GCF_040683095.1 Sphaerisporangium sp. NPDC051017 | reverse complement strand
CACGCGGCTGGTCTTCGACCACGACGTGATCGTGATCGAAGACCTCGCGGTCAAGAACATGGTGCGTAACCGGAACCTGGACAAAGCGATCTCCGACTCCGGATGGGGCACCTTCCGCCGCATGCCGGAGTACAAGGCGGCCAAGCACGGCCGCCACCTGATCGTGATCGACCGCTGGTACCCCAGCTCCAAGACGTGCAGCGCGTGCGGGCATCTGCTCGCCGAGCTGAGCCTGTCCACCCGGCGCTGGACGTGCCCGGCCTGCCGCACCCTGCACGACAGGGACGTCAACGCGGCGAAGAACATCCTGGCGGCAGGTCTTGCCGTGTCCGCCTGTGGAGGTGACGTCAGACACTCCGGGTCCGCCCGGGTGCAGTCGCCTGGGAAGCAGGAACCCCAACCTGTGAAGGTCGGACTCCCCCGCTAGGCGTGGGGAGAAAGTCAATCACCGATCCTTTTCCGTGATCACCGAAGTTTTCCCTGGAAATGGCGATATATGTTGGGACTTCTGGGATTATCGCCAACCGGCACGGCGGCCCCCCATCGGGGCCACCGGAACGGGAACATCGGCGGGCGTCCGGCGTCAGGGCGCGACGGTGGGCAGTCCGGTGAGGACCTCGGCTGCGGCCTGACCGCAGACACGGGCGGCGCCGTGCGTGGCGATGTGGACGGCCCCGAGGTCGGTGCGCCCCGGCAGGCCCATCTCCACCACGACCGCGTCGGGCCGCGCGGCCAGCAGGCGGACGATCGCGTCGGTCTGCCAGGCGTGACGGTGCGCGTCGCGGACGACCACGACCAGCGGACGCTCGGCGGCCGTGCCGCTCAGGACCTCGTCCACCGCCGCCCGCGCCTCCTCCTCGCCCACGCGGGTCACCGTGGTGCCGGGAAGGAGCTTGCCGAGCGGCTCGCCGACGCCCCAGGGCATGTTCTTGTCGATGGCGAGGTTCATGCGTGGCGCCAGCTCGACCACGTGCGGCGCGGCGGCCAGCGGCAGCACCCCGGCAGGGTCGCGGCCGGCGATCCGGATGGCCCGGCGCGCCGCGTCGAGCCCGACCGGCACGTGCCCGCCCGCCGCGGCCCCGTTCGCTTCGCCGCCCACGGTCAGGATCGCGGTCCCCCGCCCGTCGCCCGGAGCGCTCGCCGCGGGCACGGAGAACGCGCCGGTCCAGGCGGTGAGCGCGCCGACCCGGCGGGCTGCCTCCACGAGCCGCTCCTCCGGCAGCACCCCCTCGGCGACCGCGTCGGCGATCGCCTCGCGGATCGTCACGACGACCGCCTCGTCGGCGCTCTCGCCGCCGACGCAGATCAGATCCGCCCCCGCCGCGACCGCGCGCACGCTACCGCCGCCGATGCCGTACCGCTCGGCGATCGCCGCCATCTCCACGGCGTCGGTGACGGTCACCCCCTCGAAGCCCATCTCGTCCCTGAGCAGGCCGGTGAGGATGCGCCGGCTCAGCGTGGCGGGCAGTTCGGGGTCGTACGCGGCGACGAGCAGGTGACCCGTCATGATCATGCGGACGCCCTCGGCGATGGCCGCGCGGAAGGGCGCCAGCTCCACCTCGTGGAGCTGACGGGCCGAGGCGGTGACCGACGGCAGCCCGTGGTGGGAGTCGACGGCCGTGTCGCCGTGGCCGGGGAAGTGCTTGGCGCACGCGGCCACGCCCGCCGCCTGGAGTCCCCGGACCCAGGCGGCGGTGTGCCGGGCCACGAGGCCGGGGTCGGCGCCGAAGGACCGAAGGCCGATGACGGGGTTGCCCGGGTTGGAGTTGACGTCGGCGGCGGGCGCGAAGTCGACGTTGATCCCCAGCGCGGCGAGGTCCACGCCGATGCCGTGGGCGATCCGCTCGGTGAGCGCGACGTCGTCCACTACGCCGAGGGCGTAGTTGCCAGGCCGGGAGCTGCCGGTGTGCGCCTCCAGCCGGGTGACGTCCCCGGTCTCCTCGTCGATGCCGATGACGGCCTCGGGGCGTTCGGCGCGCAGGGCCGCGGTGAGCTCGGCCAGCTCGGACGGCGTTCCGACGTTCCTGGAGAAGAGCACCACTCCGGACAGCCCTTCGCCGAGGCGGCGGCGGAGCCAGTCGGGGGGTGTTCGTCCTTCGAACCCGGGGAGGAGGACCGAATCGGCCAGACGCAGTAATTCAGGGCTGCGCTTCATTCACACTCCTCGCCTGGCGGCAACGTCGGCGGCTCGCGCCGGAAGCTCGCAGGACAGTACGGGGCTCGACGCCCGGGAGAGGACTCTCCCACGGCCGCCGTCTCGGGCATTTCGACAATCTAATAGGAAAGTTTCCTGTATTCCATACCCCGCGACCATTGCATCTCGGTATTTGAGAACGCTCCCATATTCGGAGCAGACCGTAACCACCCCTCCCCGCGCCGCCCGCCCGGCCCCCGCGGAGCGGGCTTACAACAGACCCCGGGAAACGCGGTCAGAGGCGTTCGACGACCGTCACGCCGGCCTGGCCGCCCTCTCCCATGACCTGCAGGCCATAGCGCCCGCCGGTGCGTTCGAGCTCGTGCAGCAGCGAGGTCATCAGCCGCGCGCCCGCCGCGCCCGCGGGATGCCCGAAGGCGAGGGCGCCGCCGTTGGGGTTGACCCGCTCCGGGTCGGCGCCCGTCTCGCGGATCCAGGCCGGCGGCACGCAGGCGAACGCCTCGTCGACCTCCACGACGTCGAACTGGTCGATCGCCATGCCCGTCAGGTTCAGGGCCCGCGCGGTGGCGGCGACGGCGGACGGCGTCCCGGGGCCGGAGCCGCGCGCCGAGGTGTGGTGGATCCGGGCGCGCGGGCTCAGCCGGTGTTCCCGCACGGCCCGCTCCGAGGCGATCAGCAGGACGGCGGCGCCGTCGGCGGCGTGCGCGGACAGCCCGGCGGTCAGCCTGCCGCCCTCGGCGAGCGGCTCCAGGGCGGCGAGTTCGCCCGGGGTGACGTCGCGCGGTCCCTCGTCGGCGAGCAGCCCGGCCACGGGGACGACCTCGCGCTCGAACCGCCACTCGCCGGTGGCCCGGACGGCGCGCCGGTGGGACGCGACCGCGAACTCCTCCATCCGCTCGCGGGAGATGTCCCACTTCTTGGCGATCGCCTCCGCCCCGCGCAGCGGCGAGGGCTCCCGCCCCCCGTACCGCGCCTGCCAGCCGCGGGAGCCCGCGACCGGCGTGGCGAACCCGAGTGCCTTCGCCGCGGCCGCCGCCTTGGCGGACGGCACCATGCTCGCGCTCTGCACCCCGCCGGCGACGACCAGCCCGGCGTTCCCGCTCCACACCGCGTGCGCGGCGAAATGGACGGCCTGCTGTGAGGACCCGCCCTGCCGGTCCACGGTCACGCCGGGCACCTCGCCGGGCAGCCCGGCGGCCAGCCAGCACGTGCGCGCGACGTTCCCCGCCTGCGGCCCGACCGCGTCCACGCAGCCGAAGACGACCTCGTCCACGGCCCCGGGATCGGCGCCGGTACGATCGAGCAGTGCCCGGATCACGTGGGCGCCGAGGTCCGCGGGATGGGCCCGGGCGAGCCCGCCGCCCTCCTGGCCGACGGGGGTGCGCACGGCGCCGATGACGTAGGCCTCCGTGTCACGAAGGGCCGTGCGAGGGGTCATGCGGGGGGTCGTCCTTCCCGTCCTCCGGCTTCACGGCGGCCCGGCGCGGCCGTGTTCGTAGCAAGCGCTTGGTGCGCGCGCGAACGCGCGGTGAGCAGCCGACTCGCCGTCCTCGTTAGGCGAACAAGCGATTGCACGGAGGCCCATAATGGAGGACGTGAACACCCGAAAGAACTCCGGCGGCGCGTCCGCGGTCGCCGCGACCCCCACGGGCGCGGTTCCCCGTGGCGGCTCCGCGGCCAAGCGCCAGGGCACCGCCACACGCCGGGCGGCCGCTTCGGGCTCCGCCTCCGACCGCCGCGACCACCTGGTGAAAATCGCCGCCGAACTCTTCGCCCGCAAGGGCTTCCAGGCCACCACCGTGCGCCAGATCGCCGACGAGGCCGGCATCCTCTCGGGAAGCCTCTATCACCACTTCGACTCCAAGGAGACGATCGTCGACGAGGTCCTGTCGACGTTCCTCCGAGACCTTATCGCGCGCTACCGCGCGGCCCTGGCGACCGACGGCGACGCCCGTGCCGTCCTGTCGGAGATGGTGCGCATCGGCTTCGGCACGCTGGAGCCCCACCGCGCCGCCATCACGGTCATGCAGAACGACTGGAACTACCTGCGCTCCCTGCCCGGCGACCGCTTCGACTACCTCATCAAGGCCGAGGACGAGGCCGAGCGCATGTGGATCAGCCAGATCAAGCGTGGCCAGTCCGAGGGCCTGTTCCGCCCCGACGTCGACGTCAAGCTCACCTACCGCATGATCCGCGACACGATCTGGGTCGCCGTGCGCTGGTTCCGTCCCGGCGGGCGGCTCAACACCAACGCGCTGGCCGAGCACTTCATCACCGTCCTGTTCGACGGCCTCGCCACGGGCGAACGGACCAGCCACAAAGCATGACCCCGCTCCACAAGGCCGTGCGGCTGGCCCTCGCCGAAGTCGCCGACCCGGCCAAGGCACCCGCCATGCAGGCGTACATGAAGTCGGCCATGCCGTTCCTCGGCGCGCAGGCCACGCCGAGGCGGGCCGCGCTGAGGCGCGTGTTCGCCGAGCACCGCCTGGAGACCGCGCCCGAGTGGCGCAGGGCGGTGCTGGCGCTGTGGCGCGACGCCGAGTACCGCGAGGAGCGCTACGCCGCGATCGAGCTGTGCGCGTTCCGCTACTACAAGGGCTTCCAGACGCTCTACACCGTGCCGATGTACGAGGAGATGATCGTCACCGGGGCCTGGTGGGACTACGTCGACGACCTGGCCACCCACCGCGTCGGCGGGCTGCTGCGCGCGTACCCCGACACGATGCGCCCGCTGATGCTGGAGTGGGCGGCGGGCGCCGACCTGTGGAAGCGGCGCACCGCGATCCTCTGCCAGAACTCCTTCAAGGAGCGCACCGACCTCGGCCTCTTATACGCCTGCATCGAGCCGAGCCTGTCCGACACCGACTTCTTCGCCCGCAAGGCGATCGGCTGGGCGCTGCGCGAGTACGCCAAGACCGACCCGCGCGAGGTCGTCCGGTACGTCGAGCACAAGGGGCTGAACGGCCTGAGCCGGCGGGAGGCGCTGAAGAACCTTCCGGCGACCTGAGCCGGCCGATGCGCGGCCCCGTCGAACGGTCGTGATGGTTTTCCTCCTGTTTCTCTGTTGTTCACCTTTTGGCCACACTGCGTGGCCGTCGCCTGTGACCGTGTTGTGAGTTTTTGACGAAAAACCGTCACATGATCAACATGATCTGGTTTTTCGTCTATATTCGGCGGTAGAGCATTGATCACACGGCGTGATTCCCGGCGAGGGCGAGGGCGCGTATGACCGAAGGCGAAAAGACGTTACCCGGGATCGATCCCCGGACCCCCAGCGTGGCCCGCATGTACGACTACTACCTCGGAGGAAAGGACAACTTCGCGTCGGACCGCGAAGCCGCGGAAAAGATCATCAAGCTGTTCCCGAACGCCAGGGATTTCGCCCGCGACAACCGGGGCTTCCTGAAGAAGGCCGTACGACTCCTCGCCGAGTCCGGAATCACCCAGTTCATCGACATCGGCACCGGGCTTCCCACCCAGGAGAACGTCCACGAGGTCGCCATCGCCGCCGCGCCCGACGCGCGCGTCGTCTACGTGGACAACGACCCCATCGTGCTCGTGCACGCCCGCGCCCTGCTGGCCGACAGCTCGCGCACCATCGTGGTCGAGGGTGACCTGCGCGACCCCAAGGCGATCCTGGAGCACCCGCGCGTGCGCGGCCACCTCGACCTGGACAAGCCCTTCGCGGTGATCCTGTGCGCGATCGTGCACTTCGTCGACGACGATGACGAGGCCGCGAGCATCGTGTCCTACCTGCGGGGAGCGATGGCGCCCGGGGGGGCGCTGGTCCTGTCGCACGGGTACAAGGGGAGGGTCGCGGCGGACGCCGTGGCGCAGGCCGAGGAGATCTACACGCGCACGCGGGGGACGCTCAAGCTGCGCGACCACGACACGATCGCCGAGTACTTCACCGGCCTGGACATGGTGGAACCGGGCCTCACGTACGTACAGGCGTGGCGGCCGGACTTCGAGGTGTCGGTCGACCCCTCGCGGCCGGGCGCGCTGGTGGGCGTGGGGCTCGTCCCCCGGACATAGGCACCGCCGCACCCCGGGGAGTAATAGGGGGCTTCGCACGACACAGGGGGCACGGGGGACACAGGGGACACGGGGGACATCGCGCACCGGCCACAGAGGCCGGGCGCCCCAGCCGTCCGGACACACCGGCCGCATTGGATAGTCACGGTATCCAGAGCGAGGTACGATCGCCTCATGCGGATATCCCAGCTCAGCGCCGCGTCGGGTGTGCCGATCCCCACGATCAAGTACTACCTGCGTGAAGGGCTGCTTCCCCAGGGAGAGCAGACGGCCGCCACCCGGGCGGAGTACGGTGAGGGCCACCTGCGCAGGCTCAGGCTGATCCGGGCGCTGCTGGAGGTCGGCCGCGTGCCCGTCGCCACGATCGCCAAGATCATCGCCGCGGTCGAGGACGAGGACATGCCCGTCCACACGATGCTGGGCACCGCGCACTACGCCCTCGCCGCCCCCGCGGAGCCCTCCCCCGGCGACGCCGGCCACGCCAGGGCGCGCGAACGCGTCGAGGCGCTGGTCGCCGGCCTCGGCTGGCACGTGAAGTCCGACGCGCCCACGCGCGACGAGCTGGCGGAGATCCTCGTCCGGCTCGACCAGCTCGGCATGCCCGCCACCGACGAGCACCTGCACGACTACGCCGACGTGACGATGCGGCTGGTCTCCGAGTACGACATGGCGCTGATCCCGTTCCACGGCCCGCGCGAGACCGCCGTGGAGTCGCTGGTGATCGGGACGGTCCTGTACGGGAAGGCGTTCGACGTGCTCAGGAGGCTGGCCCAGGAGTCGGAGTCCGCCCGCATCCTCGGTACCTGAGCGACGCCGCGCCCGTCCCGTCCCCGCTCACGACCCCGCGGCGGTGATGTGCCCGGCGGACTCGGTGAGGGCCGCGATGAGCGCGGGCAGGTCATGGCCGCACAGCGCGCCGTCCCTCTTCACCACGCGCCCGCCCACCAGGACGGTGTCGACCGAGCCGCGCTCCGCCGACATCACCACCGAGGCGACGGGATCGTGCGCGGGGGCCAGCCCCAGCGTGTCCGTGCGCAGCAGGATCAGGTCGGCCTGCTTGCCGACGGCGAGCGACCCGGTGACGTCCCCGAGACCGGCCACCCGCGCGCCCTCGATCGTGGCCATGCGCAGCACGTCCGCGCAGGTGAAGCCCATGCCCGCCCCACCGGGCCGTGCGCGTTCCAGCGTGTACGCCGCGCGCATGATGCCGAACATGTCGCCCGGGCCACTGCCCACGGTGTCCGCGCCGAGCCCGGTCGGCAGTCCCGCGGCGCGGGCGCGGCCGGTCGCGGGATAGCCGATGCCGAGCTCGGCCTCCACGAACGGCGTCACCGAAGCCAAGCCGCCGCTGTCCGCGATCCGCCTGAGCGCGTCGTCGGTGTAGAAGTTCGGGTGGACGTACATCGTGCACGGGCCGAGCAGGTCGTTCCTGACGAGGAAGTCGAGGCCCCGCTCGGCGCTCTCGGCGTCGTGCGCGCCCATGTGCGCCGACAGCGGCAGGTCGAGGTCGCGAGCGAGCCGCCACTCGTGCAGGGCCAGCTCCTCGCTGACGATCTCGGGGCCGAGCGCGGCGACGGCCATCGTCAGCAGGCCGCCGGCACCGTCCGCGTACTCCCTGTGGACGCGGCGGCCCTCGGCGGCGAGCCCGGCGGGCCCGCCGTCGCCGCCATAGCAGTAGCCGAGCACCGCGCGGATGCCGGACCGCTTCAAGGCGTCGGCCACGGCGTCGGTGTGCGCCGGGCTGAGCTGGATGTGCGACCAGTCGAACACGGTCGTGATCCCGGAGTCCAGGCACTCCAGCGCCCCGGCCAGGTTGCCGATGTGGACGTCCTCGGGGCGGTACCGAGGCGCCAGCTCGCCGAGCACGCGGCCGAGGTAGCCGCCGAGGGTGACGTCCGGGGCCACCGACCGGATCGCCGCCTGCCAGGTGTGCCGGTGGGTGTCGACGAATCCGGGCATGACGATGCGGTCCATAGCGTCGATCACCTCCGCGCCGGGTACGTCCGGCAGCGAGGGTTCCACGGCGGCGATCAGGCCGTCCTCGACGAGGATGTCACCGCTCCGGACGACCGGAGTGGGATCTGTGTCGATGAGAAGCCCATTACGGATCAAAAGCGACGTAGACATGGCAGAAAACTTAGCCAAAAGCTTTTGAGAAAGCAATATGGGTGAAGGTACCCTTTTCGGGTGCAGCATGAAGGACACGACGCGCGGGACGAGGTCGACGCCCTGGTCCCCGCCTGGGAGGCCGAGCTTCCCTCGTCCCTGGTGGCCGTCCTGGAGCTCGGCAAGCGGGTCTCGCGCATTGACGGGCTGCTGGAGCAGGCCACGCGCGCCGAAATGGCCGGCCTCGGCCTGACCTACGCCGAGTTCGACGTGCTCGCCGCGCTGCACCGCGCGGGCCCGCCCCACCGGCTCAAGCCCAGCGAACTCGCCCGCGCCCTGTTCCTGACCTCCGGCGGCACCAGCAACGTGCTGCAACGACTCACCCGCGCGGGCTACGTCGAGCGGGAGGCCGACGCCGAGGACGGCCGCAGCCGGTGGGTGCGGCTCACCGACGAGGGACGGCAGGTGACCGCCACCGCCCTCGCGGCGTCCAGCCGGGCCCACTCCGACGTCATGGCCGCGGTCCCCGAGGACGTCGTGCGGCGGGCGGCCGACGCGCTGCGCGAGGTCCTGCTCGTCGTCGGTCGCCGCCGCGTCCGCTGACCGGCCAAGCACCGCCGCCACGACCACGGAGTGCCGCCGCCACGTCCGCCGACCGGCCGAGTGTCGCCGCCGTGTCCGCCGAGCCGGGCCAAGTGCGCAACTGATCGTCTGGGCGGCCTCGCGGCCGGTTGTTAGGCTCGACGAGCGGCAGGGCTTCCCCGAGGAGAGGACGCGCATGACGGCTCAGGGTCACTGCGATCCCCGGTTCGCCCGGGTGCGCGAGGTGTTCGACGCGAGCTTCGCCCGGGGCGAGGAACTCGGCGCGGCGTTCGCCGTGTACCTCGGCGGCGAGCCGGTCGTCGACCTGTGGGGCGGCGTGGCCGACCGCCACACCGGGCGCGCCTGGGAGCGTGACACCCCGGTGCTCACCTACTCGTGCACCAAGGCCGTCACCGCCACCGCGCTGCTCATGCTCGCCGAACGCGGGCTGGTCGACGTCACCGCGCCGGTCGCCGAGGTGTGGCCGGAGTTCGCGGTCCACGGCAAGCGGGACGTCACGGTCGAGCATGTGCTCAGCCACCAGTCCGGGCTCCCCGCCCTCGACGAGGAGGTCCCGATCGAGGAGTTCGAGGACCACCCCGCCATCGCCGCCCGCCTCGCCGCTCAGGCCCCGATCTGGACGCCGGGCACCGCGCACGGCTACCACGCGCTCACCTACGGCTTCCTGGCCGGGGAGGTCGTCCGCCGGGTCACGGGCAGGAGCACCAGGGAGTTCGTCGCCGACGAGATCGCCGGCCCGCGCGGGCTCGACCTGTGGCTCGGCGCCCCGGACGCCGTCGCCGCGCGTACCGCCCGCATGTCGGCGGGCGAGCGGCTCGGCTCCAAGGGCGGGACGACCACGCCCCCGCCGCAGGGGGAGGGAACCCCGCTGGAGCGGCTGGCCAGGGCTGCGCTGGACAAGACGAGCCTGATGAACCGCGCGCTCGGCAACCCCAACCCGAACAAGCTGAAGGGCGGGGGCAACCACCCGGTGATCCTGCGGACCGGATGGCCGGCGATGGGGCTGGTCACCACGGCCCGCGGCCTGGCCGCGTTCTACCGCGACCTGATCGCGGGCGAGATCCTCAAGCACGACACCCTGCGGGACGCGGTACGCCGACGCGTGAACGGGCCCGACCGCGTGATGATCATCGACAGTTCGTTCGGGCTCGGCTACATGCGCCCGTCGACGAACTTCCTCACCCCGCGCCGGGGCGCCGACACGGCGTTCGGCCACACCGGGCTCGGCGGGTCCCTGGGCCTCGGCGACCCCCGCCACGGCCTCGCCATGGCGTACACGATGAACAGGATGACGACCGCCGGCCCAGGCGTCCTACGCGCCTACCGCCTCGCCTCCGCCGCGTACGACTGCCTGGACTGACTCGTTCGGGGCGCGGCGGTGTTCTGGAGGAGGAGGGAGGAAGGGGTGAGGAACGAGCCCCTTCCGAGTGACAACGAAAGAACACCGCCTCCGGGGCGCCCCGGACCGCCGTGCCGGAGGCGCGGCAATAGGCACTGTTCGGGGCGCCCCTACCTGGCGTAATCAAATCGTCACCGTGACGATCTACCAATCCCGTGACATTTCGCGTATCGGGTGAGACCTTCGTCTGGGGAGACGGGAGCATCTTCACCTCTGAGGGGACAACGATGGATGCCTGGTCCGTTCCGGGATACAGGGAAGAACGCACCCTCGGCTCCGGCGGGAGCGGCCGGGTCGTGCTGGCCACCTACAACCAGACCGGCGCCCACGTGGCGATCAAATATCTGAGCGACGAGCTGAGGGGCGACCCGCGCTTCCTGGCCGCGTTCCGCGAAGAGGCCCGCACGATGGTCGAGATCGACGACCCGAACATCGTGCGCTTCTACGAGTACGTCGAGAGCCCGCTCGGGGCGGCCATCGTCATGGAGCTGGTCGACGGGGTGGCCCTGCGCAGGATCCTCCACGAGCACGGGTCCACGAGCCCCGAGGCCGCGCTGGTCGTGCTCAAGGGCTCGCTGGCCGGGCTTTCGGCCACGCACGCGCACGGCATCGTGCACCGCGACTACAAGCCCGAGAACGTCCTGGTCCAGGCCGACGGCTTCAGCAGGCTGGCCGACTTCGGCATCGCCACGCCGGCCGGGCAGTCGGGCAGCCCGTCTGGTACCCCGTCCTACATGGCGCCCGAGCAGTGGAACGGCGCGCCGGCGAGCCCCGCGACCGACGTCTACGCCGCGACCTGCGTGTTCTTCGAGTGCCTGACCGGCCGCCGTCCCTACCGCGCCGAGAACGTGGCGGCCCTGCGGCATCAGCACCAGACGGCTCCGATCCCCGTGGACGCCGTGCCGGGTTCGGTCCGGTCGCTGGTGGCCCGCGGCATGGCCAAGAACCCCGCCGACCGTCCCGCGACCGCTCAGGCGTTCATCGGCGAGCTGGAGGCCGCCGCCGTCGCCGCGTACGGGCCCGAGTGGGAGCAGCGCGGCCGCCGCCACCTGGCCGAGCTGGCGGCGCTGCTCGCGCTGCTGTTCCCCCTCGCCGAGCCGCCCGCGCAGGCGGGCTCCAGCCTGGCCGAGTCGGTGCTGCGCCGGCCACGGCGCGCGCGGCTGCGCCACCTCTCCCGCGTGCTGGTCGGCACCGGCATCCTCGCCGTCGGCGTGGTGATCGCCGTGCTCGCCGCCAACCGCAACAACACGACCATTCGGGACGTCGCCCTGACCTCGCCGACGGTGAAGGCCGCCGTCGGCGAGGGCACGGCCGACCCCGCGTCGCCCTCGCCCGCCGACTCCGGGTCCGATCCGGCGGTCGCGCTGTCGCCGGACTCCCAGGAGCCGGCCACCCCGCCCTCGACCTCGGACGGCCGTCCGAGTCCTCCCCAGCCGACGGCCACGGGGAAGGCCACCCCGACGCCCGGCACCTCCCACAAGCCGTCCCCCACCCCGACCCCAACGCCCAAGCCGACGCCGACCCCCACCCCGACGCCCACTCCCCTGTCGGTGAGCGACCTGAGCGTCTCCTTCGACGGGCGCACGGCCTCGGTGCGGGTACGGACGTCCACGCCGCAGAACGTCACCCTGACCGCACGCTTCGCCGAGGGCCCGTCGGCCTCCGACCTGACCCCGGCCGGGACGCGTACGCTCACGCTCGCCGGCGCGACGTCCTACACGCGGCCGATCGACGCCGGGTTCGCGCCGCCGGCCTGCGGCGTCACCGTCTACCGCCAGGTCAGCGTGTCGACCACGCCCAAGGCGAAGGACGGGACGGCGAGCAAGGTCGTCTCGGTGAAGGGCGAGCCGTGCCCGCCGCCGACCGTCGACAACCTCGCCGTCGAGTGGAACGGCCGCACCGCGCGGGTCTCCGTGCGCGCGAGCGGGCCCGGGGCCGTGCGCCTCGCGGCGGAGTTCACGCGCAGAGAGGGCGACGGCTCGGCGCAGGTCGTGGACCAGGCGAGCCGCACGCTGTCCGGCGACACGTCCTACGGCCTCTCGCTGGCGGGCGACCTCGGCGAGGTCTCCTGTGGCACGACCGCCTACTTCGGCGTGCGGGTGACGACGCAACCGGCCGCCGCGAACGGCGCGCAGACCAAGGAGGTCCGGTTCGCCGGGCCCAAGTGCGCCCCGCCGTCGGTCGCGATCACGTCCTTCGACGGCGGCACGCTGACGGTGAGGGTGAGGAACGCGACGCCCGACCCGGTCAGCCTGTCGGCCCAGTTCACCCAGACGCTGGACGTGGGCGAACGCACGGTGACCCGCACCTCCAGCCGTCAGGCGCGGCTGTCCGGCGACACGGTGTACGAGCGGACGTTCACGGTCCGCTTCAGCACCCCGGAGTGCGGCTACAGCGACGTACGGCGGGTCACGGTGAGCGTCGGCTCCGACCTCGGCACGGCGAGCGACTCCGCCCGCTGGTCGGGACGGGGCGCGCCGTGCGCCGAACCGACGCCCGAGCCCTCCGACCCGACCACCGACGAGCCGAAGGACCCGCAGCCCGAGAGCC
This sequence comes from Sphaerisporangium sp. NPDC051017, assembly GCF_040683095.1. Taxonomy (NCBI): domain Bacteria; kingdom Bacillati; phylum Actinomycetota; class Actinomycetes; order Streptosporangiales; family Streptosporangiaceae; genus Sphaerisporangium; species Sphaerisporangium sp. NPDC051017. Next base: position 42,801 of record NZ_JBFBCI010000057.1, on the reverse strand, counting down.
CCAAGCCGGAGGACACCCCGAGGCCGCCCGTCATCCGGTGAGCCGCGCGAGGCGCGCCTTCCCGTCGCGGTGAGGGCGCGCCCGTCCGGGGATCCCCGGAGAGCCCCTAGCGGGGTGCCGTGCGAGCCGTCTTGTCCGGTAGCTTCGAGGCAGAGGAGCTACCCCCAGTGGAGGCCAGCGTGAGCGCGCATGCCCAGAAGGTCGGCAACGTTCTGATCCCCGTCAGCGATCTGGACAAGGCGGTCGCCTTCTACTCGGAGACGCTGGGCCTGACGGTGAAGTTCCGGGACGGCGACCGCTTCGCCGCGCTGGACGGCGGCGGGGTGACCGTCGCGCTGGCCGCCTCGGCCGAGCAGGTCGCGGGCGCGGTCACGTCGCCGTCCTACAAGGTCGGCGACGTCGCGGCGGCCGTGGAGGACCTGACGACGGCCGGGGCCGAGCTCGTCAGCGGCCCCGAGACCGGACCGCACGAGGTCAGGGCCGTGCTGCGCGACCCGTCCGGCAACGTCTTCGTGCTGTACTCATCCCTCTGACGCCCCGGGCCGGGCGGCGCGTCGGCCTCGGCGGGCGGTGGCAGTCCCGGTTCCCGCAGCGGCTCTGCGCGGGCGAACCAGATGGCCTTGCCCACTCCCCCGGGCAGGGCCTCGATCCCCCAGCGGTCGGTGAGCGCGGCCACGATGCGCAGGCCGCGCCCGTGTTCGAGCTCCGCTCCGGCGGCGATCAGCCTCGGCCGTCCGGGTCCGTGGTCGGCGACCGAGCCGGCGAGGGTGCCTGAGACGAGCCGCAGCGTCAGGTGGATCGGCGGCGCGCCGTGGATCAGCGCGTTGCCCAGTAACTCGGTGACGACGACCACCATGTCGTCGGTCAGGTCGCGCAGGTCCCACTCCTCGAGCGTCTCGCGGACCAGCGCGCGGCACTTCGCCGTGACGCTCGGGTCTGCGGGCAGTTCCCAGCGGGCCTCGCGGGGGCAGGTCGGGATGCCGGTCATCACGAATGTCCCTGTCCTTTCGCGCGTCGCGGTACATCGGCTTCGTGACGGGCCCCGCGCACGGATCCAGGCGGAGCCGGGCGACGGGGACGGACCTTTACCTTCCGGTGAGCGGCGGGGGCGTCAACAGGCGGTCAGACGGGGTGCGTCTGTAGCCGGGAACCCCTGATCCGGCGGGAGCGCGGCTTCCGGTGGCAGAAACCGGCGGCCGGGTCGCCGATTCCTGACAACCCTGCGTAGCGGAATCAAGCCTTTGGCTACTCTCGGTGTCGGCGATACGCATCCACGGGGGTCGGAGGGTACGCGATGCCACGTAAGCCACGCAGTCTCAAAGTGGAGATGGACCGCTTCACCGCCGAACTTCGCGAACGGGGCTCGACCTGGGTCGAGGTCGCGGAGGAGTACCGGCGGCGCTACCGGCTCAACGCCCGGCAGGCGTTCCGCGAGGCTCACCGCCTCACCCAGGAGCGCGTGGTCGAGCAGTGGAAGGAGCTGTGGCCCTCCGAGCCGTTCAGCGTGCGCAAGCTCGGCTCGTGGGAGGCGTGGCCCGGTCTCACCGGCAACGAACCCCCGGTGGCCGGGCTCAACCGGCTGGCCCGCATCTACGGGTGCCGGGCGTGCGACCTCGTCGACGGCGAGGACCACACCGGCTCCGACCAGAACGCGAATGTGCCCCGCAGGCGGGATATCCCGACCACGCCGGGCACCCTTACCCTCACTTTCAGCGACATAAAGGACATCCTGCCGACTCAACCACTCCCTGGGCCGGCCTCACCGGGCGACCAGCGTGACCGGGAGTTCGAGCAGCTCGTCCACGCCTTCACGGATTGGGCATCGCAGATGAATCGACGTGACGTTCTCGCCCTGATCGGGGCGGCCGCCACCTCCGCCTACGCCTCGCCGCTCCTGGACCGGCTCGACGCCGAGGAGTCGCAGCGCCTCAGGATGGCGATCACCGATCCGAGCCGCGTGGACGACACGACGATCGGCCACATCGAGGCGGTCCTGCGCCACTGCATGCGCCAGGAGGACGTGCTCGGCCCGCAGGCCACCGTGGCGACCGTCCTGGCCCAGCAGAACCTGGTCCTCTCGCTGCTGTCGGCCGGGATGTCGGCACACATGCGCGGCCGGGTGCTGTCGCTGCTGGCCGACATCCGGCGCTGCACCGGCTGGATGCTGTTCAACCTCAACGACTTCCGGGGAGCCGACTACTACTACGCGCAGGCGCGCGACGCGGCCCACCAGGCCGACGACGACGCGATGTGCGGCATGGTGCTGGCCAACTGGAGCCAGCTCGCCACCTGGCGGGGCGACCCGCGCCTCGGCGTCGAGCACGCGCTCGGGGCGCTGGCCTGGGGACGCCGCGCGGGCAGCAAGATGCTGACCGCCTACGCCTGCGACGTCGGCGCCCGGGCGTACGCCGCGGTGGTCAGGCGGTCACCCAAGACCGAGCGCCGCAAGGACCACTCCCGCTGCTTCCGGTCGGTCGACCAGGCCGAACGCGAGCTGCACGGAGCCGACGAGGGCGACCCGGGCGCGCGGCTCGTCCCGTTCTACGGCCAGGGGCAGTACCTGTCGACCAAGACCGGCTGCCTGCTGGACACCGGCGACCCGGCGCGGGCCCTGGAGGTCGCGGCGGACGCGACGGCGGGCATCGACCCGACCTTCGTCCGCAACGTCGCCTACATCCGCCTGAAGACCGCGCAGGCCCACCTCGACCTGCGCGACATCGAGCAGGCGTGCGAGGAGCTCGGGGAGGCCGCGCGACTGGCCGAGCGCAACACCTCGCCCCGGTTGGCGCGGTCGGTCGTGGAGACCCGGGAGAAGCTCAGCCCGTGGAGCCGCACCCGCAGCGTGGCCGCGCTGGACGAGCGCCTGTACACCGCCCGGCTCATCGCCTGAGCGGGCGGGCCCGCAGCGCGCCGGCCAGTCCCAGCGCGACCACGGCGACGATGAGAAGGTCCTCGGCCAGCGGTGCCGCCCAGGGCCGGTAGACCTCGGCGATCCACTGGGCCTGCGGGCCCGGGATCCGCGACAACCCCACGGCGCCGGGCAGGTAGATCAGGCTCGTGACCACCCCGCGGGCCAGTACCGGCCCGTCGAGGCGGCCGGCCGGCATCAGTGCCAGCAGCGGGAAGAGCATGGCGTCGTACCACGGGTGCTGCACGGGGGAGGTAAGCAGCCAGCCCAGGCACAACGCCAGCGCGGGGCGCGCGGAGGCGACGTCCGCCGGCCCCTCGGGGAGCCGCCAGAACAACAGCAGGGCGATCAGCAGGGCCGCGCCGAGCGCCAGGCGTCCCTCCAGCGGGGAGTCCGGCGCTCCCGGACCCGTCGTCCCGGGGGCCAGGAACTCGACGACCAGCCGCCAGGGGTCGGCCATGGACCGGGCCCCGAGCTTGCCCGCCAGGTTGTCGATCGCCTCGGGCCCCTGCGTGGCGTACGCGCCGACCAGCGCCGCGGACACGCCCATGACCAGGGCCGTCAGGGTGGCCCACGACCGGCGCGCCGCCCACGCCAGGCCGGCGCCCGCCAGGATGAACGGCGCCTTGACCGCGGCCGCCGCGCCGAGCAGCGCGCCCGCGAGCAGGCCCGCCGCCACACCTCCCCGCCGCAGCGCGAGCAGCGCGGCGAGCAGGAGCGCGACGCCGAGCCCGTCGACGTGGCCGCCGAGGACGACGTGCCAGAGCATCAGCGGGTTGAGGCTCCACAGCAGATGGACGCGGATCCGCCGCTCGCGGTCCGCCCGGGCCAGCCGGTCCAGGACGAGCGCCGATAGCAGGAACGCCAGCGCGGTGGCCAGCTTGAGCGTGAACACGATGCCCGCCATGGACGCGCCGCCCAGCCGGGCGCAGGCGAACTGCGCCCAGGTGGCGAGCGGCCCGTACACCGACGGGGTGTCGCGCCAGGCCAGGGGGGCCATCCGGCCGACCGGGTCGCCGATCTCGTGCAGCCAGGCGGGCGTGGTGACGTAGGGGTCGTGGCCGAGGGCGGCGATCCGTCCGTAGATCGCGTAGTTCAGTACGTCGGTGGACCCGGCGGGCGGCACGACGGCGAGGAGGGCGACGGCGGCGACCACGCCGCCGAGCAGCCCGCCGATCGGCGGGCGCCACCCCCGGCGCAGCGCGTACAGGGCGACGCCGACGCCGGCCGCGCCCATGATGACCGCGAGCCAGCCGAGCACGATGACCGTCCCGCCGCCGGGCGCGGCGTGGAAGGACCACGGCGGGGCGCCGCCGCCGAGATCGGGCACCGCCGTCGAGGGACCGAGCAGCGCGATCGCCGCCATGACGGCCACGGCCCCGCCGGTCGTCCCCAGCCCCGCGAACCCGGCGATCCGGACGTGCCTCATCGTCGGCTCCTCGGAAAACGCGAGCGGCCGCCTTCTCCGGCGGCGAAGGCGGCCGCGTCTTGGGCGACTTGCATGGATTTAATGTGACGTTCATCGTAGGGCAAGATCACCAGAATGGGGTAATTGCGGGGCGTTACGGGAACGGCGGGAAAAGGGGTGCACCGATGACCGGAATGGCCCTGACTTGCGAGCCGAGCCGAAAGATTCCATGCGGTCACGCTGGGCGACCGCTATCGAGTGCGATAAATCACACTCAGCCCCGTTTTTCACGCCCATCCGGACATGCGACACCCATACCCGACGAGCGCCCAGAAAAGCCTCCGTACGGAGGGATCAGTGGACGAACTCTCTCGTTCTCCCGCGATTAGCAGTGAGATAGTAGGCCGCACGTACTAAGCGGGGCATAAGCCATCGGAAGGCTCACGGGGAGATCGGAACCGGGCCCGGCGGCGGTGCGGTGCCCGAGGGCGTGGAGCCCGGCCTGCGCCGCCGCCTCGGCCAGGACGGCTTCGGCACGCCGGCGGCCAGGAACGCCTCGGCCTGCAACGCCGAGATGCCGATGCGCGGCAGGTCGCGCGCCGTCGGGTACAGCAGGAACCGCGGCTCCCAGAAGGGCCTGAACTTGGCGTTGAACTTGTACAGCGACTCGATCTGGAACCAGCGCGACAGGAACACCAGGACGCCGCGCCAGGCCCGCAGTACCGGCCCCGCCCCGAGCCGCTCCCCGCGCGCCAGCGCCGAGCGGAACATGGCGAAGTTCAGCGAGACCCGGGTGACGCCGAGCAGCGGCGCCGCCTGCAACGTCTTGACGATCAGCAACTCGTTCAGGCCCGGGTCGGCATCGCGGTCGCGGCGCATGAGGTCCAGCGAGATGCCGCCCGCCCCCCAGGGGACGAAGTGCAGGACCGCGCGGATGTCGCCGCCGGGCAGGCCACGGCCGTCCTCGCCGGACTTGTGCGCCGTGACCACGACGCAGTCGCCGTCGGACGCGTCGCCGAAGCGGCCGAGCGCCATCGAGAAGCCGCGTTCGGTCTCGGCGCCGCGCCAGAAGTCGGCGGCGGCGCGGATCTGCTCCTTCTCGTCCTCGCCCAGGTCGCGGACGCGCCGTACCACGCACTTGTAGCCCGCCCGCTCGGTGCGGTTGACCATCTGGCGGACGTTGCGCATGGCCCGGCCCTCCAGCGTGAAGCCGCCGACCTCGACGACGGCCTCGTCGCCGATCTCCAGCGCGCACAGCCCCGCCTCGCGCGCCCAGACCTCGCCGCCGGTCTCGCTGCAGCCGATCACCGCGGGCACCCAGGCGTGCCGCCTGACCTCCTCCATGAACCGCTTGATGGCGCCCGGCCACGCCTCGACGTCGCCGATCGGATCGCCGCTGGCCAGGGCCACCCCGGCGACCACGCGGTAGGCGATCACGGCCTTGCCGGACGGCGAGAACATGGCGCTCTTGTCGCGCCGCAGCGCGAAGTAGCCGAGCGAGTCCTTGGCGCCGTGCCGGTCGAGAAGGGCGCGGACGCGGCGCTCGTCCTCGGCGCTCAGCGCGGCCACCGGCCGCTCGGGACGCAAGGCCAGGTAGAGCGTGGTGATCGCGGTGAGCGCGCCGAGCCCGGCCAGCGAGAAGTACACCAGGTCGGCGGTGCGGTCGAGGGAGTACTGGACCGGGCCCTCCATGCCGAACAGGCCGAGCAGGACGTGCCGGAGGCGCTCGCCCGGGGACGGGTCACCGACGATCGTCGCCGGGTGCACGCTGACGATCATCCAGCCGATGCCGAGGTCGAGGGCGGCGAGCGCCAGGAAGTTCCACAGGGCCCGCCAGCGCGACCGCGGGTCGGACAGGGCGTGGAACTCACGCCGGTTGACCAGGAGCACGGCGAACAGCAGCAGGCCGACGACCGCGTGGGCGGAGTGCCTCCAGCGCAGGGCCTCGACCACGGCGCCCAGCGGGAGCAGGACGATCACCGCGCGCCACGCCCGCACCTTGCGGCGGCGCAGCGCGTGGGCCAGCATAACGAGCAGGACGCCGACCAGCAGCGACGCGGCGGCGGCCAACGTCGTGACCGTGCCCGGCAGCAGGCCGGCGATCACGCTCACCCGGCTTCGCCGGAAATGCGGGAACACTCCGCGAATGATGTCGATTATGCCGATGGCGAGCGCGGCGTACCCCGCCGCGGCGGGCACCCAGGAACGCGATGCCGCGAAACGCGAAAGGCGTGTCCGGTCCTTCACAACAGGACACACTAGAGGGTGCGATCCGTGATTCGGGCGTCCGAGAAGTGATACATCGTTACCCTGGCCCTCTATCGCTTGAGTCGCTTTTACTGGCACTACCATAAAAGACGCCATGGAGTGAGACCAAGACCGGGGGAAGCAACATTGGGACTCACCGCAATAAAGCTGGAGCTTCTGGTGGCCTCGCTGGCCGTAGCGGGGCTCGTCACGACGGTGTGGTGGATATGGCCGCGGCTGAGCGCGCGCACGATTCCATCCATTCTCGGACGGGTGGGGGTGCTCCTCCTGAACCAGATCCTCACCCTGGCCACGCTCGGGCTCGCCCTTAACAACTACTTCGGCTTTTACGGCAGTTGGGCGGATTTGCTGGGCACCGACACCCCGCAGTCGGCGCCCATCGTCGCCGACCAGGGCGCGGGCGTCCCGCCCCCCGCGGAGGTCACCAGCGGCGTCCAGGTCATCTCCACCACCCGCGTCCCGCTGATCTCCGGCAGGAACGGCGACGCCGGGGGCAGGCTCCAGCAGGTCGTCATCTCGGGGGCCACCTCGCGGCTGAGCTCCCCGGCGTACGTCTACCTGCCGCCGCAGTACTTCGAGGAGCGCTACGCCGACACCCGCTTCCCGGTGATCGTCGCATTGACCGGCTACCCGGGCGACGCGCGCAACCTGGTGACCCGCATGAACATGCCGATCGTCGCCGCCAAGGCCATCGACCGGCGCGAGATGATGCCCGCGATCATGGTCCTGATGCGCCCGACCGTGGCGCCGCCCCGCGACACCGAGTGCGTGGACGTTCCGGAGGGCCCGCAGGTCGAGACGTACTTCACCAAGGATCTCAGGGAGGCGATGGCGAGCGGCTTCCGGGTGGGGACCGACGCCGCGAACTGGGGCATCCTCGGCGCCTCCACCGGCGGTTACTGCGCGCTGAAGGTGGCCATGCGGCACCCGGAGGCGTACTCCGCCGCAGTCTCCCTGTCCGGCTACCTCAAGCCGCCGATCGACGCCACGACCGGCGACCTGTTCGGCGGCAGCCGCAAGCTCCGGAACGAGAACGACATGATGTGGCGCCTGGCGCATCTGCCCCACCCGCCGATCTCGGTGCTGGTGACCAGCAGCAGGCAGGGCGAGTCGAACTACCAGTCCACGCTGGCGTTCCTGCAGGCCGTGAAGCCGCCGATGCAGGCGTCCTCGCTGATCCTGCCGAGCGGGGGCCACAACTTCAACACCTGGAGCCGCGAGGTGCCGCAGGCGCTGCCCTGGCTGGTGCAGCAACTGCACATGCCGGCGCACGCCTCCCTGGCCTCGCCCACGCCGAGCCCCCGGTCCTGACGCGGGGCAGGCGGAACCCTGGGCGGGCGCAGGGGTCAGCGCGCGGCGGCGCGGCGGGACTCCTCCAGCCGCTCGGTGAGCGCCACGAGGTCGGCGGTCACCGCCGTGAGCTCCTTCTCGGGCACGTCGGTCAGGACGACCGCGTCCACCAGGTCGCGGACCTGCTGGGCGAGGACGGCGAGCCGGGTCTCGTCGCCGGACTCCTGGGGGCTGCGCGAGATCGGGCACCATGCCGCCGATTCCAGGCCGCCGGACCGAACGATCTTCTAATCTGACCGTTTTAGTCATCTTTGGGTAAAGGATTCCGATTCGAGGAATGGCCCGCCGAGGGCCGTCACGGGACCGGAAACCCCGGCCCCGCAGGCGATCCCGCACCCGGCGTCCGCCGCCAGGGGGGCGGGTCAGTCCTCCTTGGCACGCTTTTGACCTGCGCTTTCCCTGACTAAGGTCCTGCCTCACCGAAGACCTGGCGTGCCCCAGCGCCACGGGAACAAGCGGAAGGTCCCTCGCTTCCATGTCGTCTGAACTGCAGAACATGATCGACCTGCTGAAGTCCCAGCTCGGCTACGGCGAGCGGGGAGGCGGGTACACGAAATACGGAGACTGGTACGGCAAGACGGTCGAGTTCGACTCGGACTACTCGGCCCAGCCCTGGTGCGACATGCTCCTGTCGTGGGCGGCGCACAAGCTCGGCTACGAGAAGTGGTTCGGCCAGTTCGCCTTCACCCCGAACCACGCCCGGTGGTTCGTCGACCACGACGCCTGGGGGCACCACCCCGAACCCGGCGCGGTCGTGTTCTACGACTGGAGCAGCTCGGGCACCGTGGACGGCATCGACCACGTCGGCATGGTGATCTCGGCCGACGACGACGGCACCATCCACACGATCGAGGGCAACGTCGACGGCGGGCACGTCAGGGAGAAGACCCGCGACCAGAGCTACGTCGTCGGCTACGGCTACCCAGACAAGGTGAAGATCGCGATGCGGGGCGAGGCCGCCGGGAAGACGCCCGTCAGCGACGCCAAGACCCTGGCCCTCACGGCCGCCGAGACCTCGCTGAACCTCCCCGGCCAGGCCGCGCACCAGCCCGGCCCCGGCGCCGCGGGCGCGCTCGTCCTGTTCGCCCTCCTGCTCGTGGTCGCCTGCCTGCGGGTCACGCGCCTGTCCACCCGGCTCGCGCACGCCGCCACCGGCCCCTGGGGACGTGACTCGGCCTCGCCCGAGCCCGCCCACTGCGCATCCTCCCCGGACGCCGCCCAAAGGGGCGCCCCGAACCGCCGAGCGGAGCGAGGCCATAGGCACTGAAACATCACTTTCTCAACATCCACGACGCGGTGGAGCGCGAATACCCAGACAAATCGCCGCGCCGAGAAGTGAGACGATGACCCCACCCCCACATACCGATGACACCCCCCGCCGAACCCTCCCCGCCGCGCCCGCCGTCCCCCGCGCGGTGCCACGAACGGCGGCCCGGGGCGGTGAGGGGTGACCGAACACTTAGAAGGCACCGACCGCGCCGCGATCCTGCGCCGGTTCGAGACCGCGCTCCTCGACCCGCCCGTCACCCTGCTCCTCCACGGCGAGGCCGGCATCGGCAAGACGCACCTGCTGGCCGAGACCGAGGAGATGGCCAGGTCCATGGGGTACCGCGTGCTTCACGGGCAGGCGCGCGACTTCGGCAGCGGCCTCGCGTACGCCTCCCTCACCGAGGCGCTCGGCCCGCTGCGCGACGACCCGGCCACGCGCGAGCCGTACACCGAGCTGGTGGAGGCCATCGACCAGGCCGCGCTCGGCGTCCTCGGCGGCGCGCCCGCCGTGCGCACGGCCAACCTGCTGCGGCGGCTCCCGGGCCGCACCCTGCTCGCCATCGACGACCTGCACCTGGCCGACCCCGACACCCTCGGCGCGCTGTCCCTGCTCCCCCGCCGCGTGTACGGGCTCGCGGTGGCCGGGACGGCGCGGCGGCTCCCGGCGATGGACGCCGACATCGTGGCCGGGCTCAGCCCGCTGTCGTTCGGCGAGGTCGCCGCGCTGGTCACCGGCCTGCTCGGGCGCACGCCGAGCGACGCCATCGTCCGGCACGTCCACGACGTGAGCCGGGGCAACCCGTGGTTCGTCCGCGAGGCCGTGCTGACGCTCGTGCACGGCGGCGCGGTGCAGTCCGCCTACCCCGGCCCGCGCAGGGGCGCGATCCTCGGCCGCCTGTTCCAGCGCGACCGCGGCGGGCGCGGCCTGGCCCGCGTGCTCGCCGCGCTGCGCCGCACCCGGCCCGCGCGCATGGCCGACCTGCCCGACCTGGCCGAGATCGCCGGACTGGAGGTCGGCGAGGCCGAGCGCGCCTTCGACGGGCTGGTCAGGGACGGGCTGCTGCTGCCGCTCGACGACGACACCTTCGAGTTCGCCCACCCCCTGGTCGCCGAGGCGCTGTACGCCGACCTCGGCCCGGCCGAGCGCCGCCGCGTGCACGCCCGCATCGCCGCCCTGCTGCACCGGCAGGGCCTGGGCGGGACGCGCAGCGTCCTGGAGTGGGCGTCCCACCTGGCCGAGGGCGGCACGAGCGCCGAGGCGCTGCCCGCCGTGCTCCGCGCCGCCGAGGTGACCCGCTGGACCGCTCCGCTGTCGGCCGGCCACTGGTACGGCAGGGCCGCCGAACTCGCCCCCGTCGCCGAACGCGGCGTCCTGCTGGCCCGGCAGGCGCTGTCGTACTGGAAGGGGTCGCGCCCCGTGGAGGCGCTGCGCGCCGGGCAGGCCGCGCTCGCCGTGCTCACGCCCGGACGCCGCCACACCCGCACCGCCCACACGATGGTGAACGCCGCGCACGCGATGGGCCGCTACGAGCTGGCCATGTCGATCGTCGCCGAGCAGCTCCCGGTCGCCGACGACCGGACCGCGCTGCTCGCCCAGCGCGCGGTCATCGGCACCCAGCTCGGGATCGACTCCCGCGCGCTGGTGGCCGAGGCGTGGAAGACGGTGGGGACCTGCCCGCCTGAGGACCTCGTCATCGCGCTCAGCGCGCTCGCGGGCGACGCGATGATCAGGGGCGACTGGGCGGCGACCGAGCGCGCGCTGGACACGCTGCTGTCGGCGTCCGCGGCGCTGCCGCCCGGCGCGCGGCTGGCCGCGCTGGAGTCGGCGGCGCACATCCTGGCGAGCGGCGGCGTGCGCACCCGTACGCTGGGCCTGCTCTCCGAGGCCGAGCGCATCTACAAGGGGCTCGGCTGGCGCGACATCGCCGGCCAGCACGTGCGCACAATGGCGGTGGTGCGCAGGCTCGGCGGCGAGTGGGAGCACGCGCTGCGCGACCTGCGCGTGGACGCCGTCGCCCTCGCCGACGCCGGGCTACGGGAGAACGCCGCCCTGCTGCGCAACGTCGAGCTGGACATCCTGCTCGACCAGGGCCGCTACGACGCGGCCGAGCCCCTGCTGGCCGACCCGCCGCCGAACTGCGTCTACCAGCTGTCGCTGCGGAAGATGTTCAGGGCCAGACGCGCGTTCTACGCCCTCGGCGACCGGGCGACGGCCGCGCGGCTACTCGACGAGGCCGTCCGCGACGGGCCTCCCGACGTCGTCCACCGCGCGCTCGGGGTCCGGGTCGTCATGCTCATCGTCGCGGGAGACGACGACGGCGCGCGCACGGCCGCCGTCACCCTCGCCGAGTCGGCCCGCACGGGGACGCCGCGCGCCCGGCTGATGGGGACGCTGGCGACGGCCGCGGTGTTCAAGGACGCCTCCCGGGCCGAGGCCGCGCTGGAGACCGCACGCGCCGACGGCCTGAAGTTCGAGGAGGCGCGCGCGCGGTACGCCCTCGGCGTGATCGGGGACGGGCGGCAGCTCGTGCGGGCGCACGGGATGTTCGGCGACCTGGGCGCGGCGCCCTGGCGCGACCGGGCCGCCTACCGGCTCCGGGAGGCCGGGCTCGCCCCGGCGCCGTCCACCGCGCTCACCGCCGCGGAACGCCGGGTCGTCGAGCTGGTCGCGGACGGGCTGTCCAACCCGCGGATCGCCGAGGAACTGCACTACAGCCGCAAGACGGTGGAGGTCTACCTGTCGCGGGTGTACGCCAAGACCGGGCTGCGCTCGCGCGTGGAACTGGCGCTCGCCTACGAGCGCGGCGAGGTGTAGGGCGGCGAGCTGTGGGGCGGATTCCCCGCGGAGGGCACGGGATGGGCAAAGATCCGGAGATGTAGGGAACTCCCTACTGCGGCGGCCCGGCCGCCCGGGTCAGGCTTGTCGGCATGAGATCACCGATCCTCGACCACGCCGACAGCGTCTGGCGGGGGGTGGTGAGCCCGCAGGCGGTGCCGCTGCGGGACCTGCGCTCGAGGGGGGTGCAGGAGGTCGCCGAGGGCGTGGTGATGTGGCCCGCCTTCGGCAACGTGTACGGCATCAGGGGCGATGGCGGTCTGGCTCTGTTCGACACGGGCAACCTCGTGGACGCGCCCACCATGCACGCGGCGATGCGCGCCTGGTCGGACGAGCCAGTCCGCTACGCGATCTTCTCGCACGGGCACTTCGACCATGTCGCGGGCCTGCGCCCGTTCGAGCGCGACGACGGCCCGCGCCCGCTCGTGGTCGCGCACGAGGACGTCGCCGCCCGGTTCGCCCGGTACGCCAGGACCGCCGGGTACAACACGGTGATCAACCAGAGGCAGTTCGGCTTCTCCGGCCTGAGATGGCCCACCTCATACCGGCAGCCCGACCTCACCTACCACGACCGGCTCACCGTCTCGCTCGGCGACGTGACCTTCTCGCTGCGGCACGCGCGCGGCGAGACCGACGACGCCACCTGGGCGTACCTGCCCGAGCGCGGCGTGCTGCTGACCGGAGACCTGTTCGTCTGGGTCACGCCCAACGCCGGCAACCCGCAGAAGGCCCAGCGCTACCCCGACGAGTGGGCGGTCGCGCTGCGCACGATGGCGGCCCTGGACGCCGAGGTGCTCCTGCCCGGGCACGGCCTGCCCATCGCCGGGGCGGCCCGGGTGCGGCAGGCGCTCATCGACACCGCCGACTACCTGGACAGCCTCGTCGAGCAGACGCTGGAGCTGATGAACGCGGGGGCCCGGCTGGACGAGATCGTCCAGGCCGTGCGGCCCCCGGAGGAGCTCGCCCGCCGACCGTACCTGCAGCCTCACTACGACGAGCCGGAGTTCGTCGTGCGCAACATCTGGCGGCTCTACGGCGGCTGGCACGACGGCAACCCGGCCCACCTCAAGCCGGCCCGGGACGAGGTGCTCGCCCGGGCGCTGGCCGGCCTGTCCGGCGGCGCCCCGGCCCTCGCGGCGCGCGCCGCCACCGCCGCGGCGGACGGCGACCTGCGGCTGGCCTGCCAGCTCGCCGAGTTCGCCATGCAGGCCGACCCGCACGACCACAAGGTGCACGAGATCAGGGCCCGGGTCTACACGCTGCGGGTGCGGCAGGAGACGTCCGCCATGGCGCGCGGCGTCTACACCTGGGCCGCGGCCGAGTCGCGCAGCGTGATCACGTCCAAGGACCTGCTGGACGTGTACCAGGAGATCGCGGGCGGGCACATGTGGTGGGTGCCCCCGGCCGGCCCGGCCGCCCCGGAGTGACCCGGAGCGGTGGAGTCGAGCTTGCCCTTCGTCGGCACGGGCGCGCGGGGGCGCGAATCGAGCCGGGGTGCCCGGCCGGTCCCGGGATGGCTTGCCCTGATCGTCTATCGCGCGTGCGTGGCCCGGCGCACCAACCGGTCGAGAAGATCCTCCAGCTCGGCCTCGGGATCGGCGGTGAGCCCGGCGTGCACGGGGCCGGCCTGGACGATCGTGCTGCGCGGCGCGGTCAGCCAGCGGAACCTGCTGCCCAGCGACTGCGCGCGCAGCGCCTCGGACTCACCGGCGCAGGCCCGCTCGTACGCCGCGAGCGCCCTGCGCACCCCCTCGACGTCGGCGTCCTCGTCGAGCGTCCTCAGCCGCCGCTCGTCCAGCTCCGTGCGGGCGCACAGGAAGTCACGGGGCTGGCAGTAGAGGATCACGCCCGCGTTGATCAGCTCCCCGCGCACGACGCACGGCACGACCCGGATCACCGCGTACTCGTAGACGTCCTTCACGCGGCCACCTCCGGGAGCCAGGCGCGGGGGGCGGCGGCGCGGGTGAGCAGGTGGTCGACGTAGGCGTCGCGGACGGCGGCGGCGTCGTCGAAGCCCGGCTCGTCGTCCAGCCACTCATCCGGGACCAGCGCCGTGACCCTGCGCAGGAGGTCCTCGGTGATGAAGCCGGGCAGCTCGTCGTCGGCCTCTTTGAGCCGCTTCGCGAAGGGCGCCATCACGTGGTCGCGGGCGTCGAACGCGCGCCTCGGGTCGGCCGTGCGCCAGTTGTGGTGGAACCACAGGGCTGCGCCGTGGTCGATCAGCCAGGTGTCGCCGTGCCAGACCAGCAGGTTCGGGTTGCGCCAGCTTCGGTCGACGTTATGGATCAGGGCGTCGAACCAGAGCAGGCGGGAGGCGAAGTCGCGGTCGGGCGTCCAGGCCAGGGGGTCGAAGCCGAGCGCGCCGGGCAGGAAGTCGACGCCGAGGTTGTGGCCCTCGCTGGCCTTGAGCAGGTCCTGGACCTCCTGGTCGGGCTCACGGGCGCCGATCTGCGGATCGAGATCGACGATCTTGAGGTCGGGGGTGCGCAGGCCGAGCCGCCGGGCCAGCTCCGCGCAGATGATCTCGGCGACCAGCACCCGGCGCCCCTGCCCGGCGCCGCGAAATTTCACGACATAGGTGCCTAGATCATCCGCCTCGACGACGCCCGGCAGTGACCCGCCCTCCCGCAGCGGGGTCACGTACCGCGTCGCGGTCACCAGTCCGATCACCCGCCAAGGTTACCGGCGCCGCCAGGCCTCCCCGTCCCCTGCCGCTCCACCGCGGCGCCGGGGACGGACCGGCCGCTCAGAACAGGACGGACATGAAGGTGTCGACCTCTTTGAAGCCCACCTTGCGGTACGCGGCCCGCGCGGCGACGTTGAAGTCGTTCACGTACAGCGAGACCACCGGCGCGACGTGACGCAGCGTCTGATCGACGACCGCCGCCATGCCCGCCACCGCGTGCCCCTGGCCCCGCCGGTCCGGATGCACCCACACGCCCTGGATCTGGCACACCTGTGGCGTCACCGCCCCGACCTCCGCCTTGAAGACGACCTGGCCGTCCTCGATGCGGGCGTACGAGCGGCCGATGCGGATCAGCTCGGCCACCCGCGAGCGGTAGAGGGCGCCGCCGTCCCCGAGGTCGGGAGAGATGCCGACCTCCTCGGTGAACATCGCCACGCATGCGGGCAGCAGCGTGGCGAACTCGTCGGGACGGACCTGGCGCACGAGGGGGTCGGGTGGGACGGGCGGCGGCGAGGACGTCGCCATGACGGGCTGGGCCCAGCGGATCGCCCGCGCCTGGCCCCAGTACGGCTCCAGGCGCTCCCAGAGCTTCTCCACGGCCTCCGCCGGGCCGACGATCGAAGAGCACCGGCGGCCCTGCCTGCGGGCGCGGTCCGCGAAGGCCTGGACGGCTTCGGGTCCCGCGTTGACCGGAACCAGGTTGGCCCCGGAGTAGCACAGAGACGTCATCCCACCGCGCGGGCCGAACCCCCACATCTGCCCACCGAGACGGGCCGGGCTGAGACCGACCGATCGCACGCGGGAGGCGACGAAGACGTTGGCGACGGGGTCCGCGTCGAGGATCGTGAGCACCTCGTCACGGTCCTGGTCGTCGAGCACGCGCGACGCCGATGTTCGCAGCATCACGCGCATTAGCCTACGCGACCGGCCCGATTTTGGAACGAAGCGACCCTACTGGCCGGCGATCACCTTGGTCAGCCGCAGGTGGCCGGCCCCGCGCTCCGCCGGGGGCAGCGGCCGCGGCTCCGGACCGGCGGCGCACGTGGCGTCCGCCCTGCGTCCCGGCTGCCGCTGGGCGCCTCCCGGGACACTTCCGTCCCGCAGGTACGCGGCCAGGTAGCGGTTGACGCACGGGCTGCCGCCGAGCGACACGCCGTGGTTGCCGCCGCCCTCCTGGAGCAGCCGCGCGCTCGGGAACCGGGAGCGCACGCGCAGCGCGCCGGCGTACGGCGTCGCGGCGTCGCGGTGGGACTGGACGAGCAGGATCGGCGGCAGGTGGCCGGCGGCGTCGCCGACGTGGACGGGTTCGCCGCCCTTCTCGGGCCAGAACGCGCACGGCGCGTTGTACCAGGCGTTCGGCCAGGCCATGAACGGCGCCCTGGCGTTCACCTTCGCCGTGTCGGCCGTCCAGCGCGCCCAGTCGCGGGGCCACTCGGCGTCGCGGCACTGCACCGCGAGGTACACCGCGTAGTTGTTCTCGGCAGCGGCGTCGTGGTCGACGTGCTGCCGGTAGGCCGTCACCAGCCCGTCGGGCTGCCCCCTCTTGGCGTAGGCGGCGAAGGCGGCGGCGAGCTGCGGCCAGACGATGTCGGTGTACCCGCCGACGGTGAAGATGTCGTCCAGCTCGCTGGGCCCCACCGGGCCGGCCGGCCTGGCGGCGAGCCGCTCGCGCATCGCGGCGTAGGCGGCCGAGACCTCGGGCTGGGTGCGGCCGAGGTGGTAGTCGTCGTTGTGCCGCGCCACCCAGGCCAGGAACTCGCGGTGACGCCGGTCGAAGGCGTAGTCCTGGGCGATGTTCGCGTCGTACCACACGCCCTCGGGATCGACCACGCTGTCCAGCACCAGCCGCCGCACCCGGTTCGGGAACAGCGTCGCGTACACCGAACCGAGGTAGGTGCCGTAGGAGTAGCCGAGGTAGCTGATCTTCTGCTCGCCGAGCGCCTGGCGGATCGCGTCCATGTCGCGGGCGGAGTTCTCTGTGGTCAGGTGGGGCAGCAGCCACGACCAGCGCGCCCCGCACGCGTCGGCGTACGCCTTGGCCCTGGCCACCAGCGCCGCCGCGGCGACGTCGTCCTTCGGCACCTGGTCGGCGCGGGGGGCGGCGAAGTGCCTCTTGGGGTCGACGCAGCTCAGCGCCGGCTCGCTGCCCCCGACGCCGCGCGGGTCGAAGCCGATCACGTCGTACCGGGCGGCGACGTCCTTGGGCAGCGCCGCCGCGACGTACCGGGCCAGCGTCACGCCGGACGCCCCCGGGCCGCCGGGGTTGACCAGCAGCACCCCGAGGCCGTTCTGGTCGTGCGAGGCGGAGCCCTTGATGCGGTTGACGGCGAGGGAGATGGCCGGGCCGTTCGGCTTGGCCGGGTCGAGCGGCACCTTCACGGTCGCGCACTCGACTGTCGCCGCAGACTTCGACCCGGGGCAGGACCCCCACGTCACCGCGTCGCGAGGGGCGGCCACCGCCCCTCGCGCCCCTGTCGTCAAGCCGGCGACCAGCGCGATCGGCACCGCCATGCCCACGACAACTCCGAGAACCCGTCTCACCCTTGCTCCTCCGCTCCTGGGACAGAGGCGATGCTCCCGGATGGGACCGCCCCCGACCGCCCGCACGAGCCGTTCTTTACCAATCCGTAGTCGTGCGATTGCCTATTGTAGCCATCGGGAGGACTGCTCCGAACCGGGGCTGGGTGGCGCTTCACACCCCCGCGACGGGGTGTCTCACCCGGGGAGACGCTGGATGGCGACCATGGCCGCGTCGTCGCCGAGCCGCCCGCCGACGTGGGCCAGCAGATCGTCGCGGACGTGCGCGACCAGTGACTCGGGGCCGTCACAGCTCCAGGAGGCGAGCCGGTCGGCGAGCTGGTAGAAGGTCCCGGCGGGGCAGCGGGCCTCGACGACCCCGTCGGTGTAGAGCAGGAGGAGGTCTCCCGGCTTGAAGTCGAAGGTCTCGGTCAGGTATGCGGCGGCGTCGCCCAGCTCACCGAGGCCGAGCGGCGGCGCGGGGGTGGCGACCTGCATGGCCATGATCCGCCCGTCGCGGATCATCAGCGGCGGCGGGTGTCCGCAGGCGATCAGGTGGACCACGGGCAGCTCCTCGGGGACCTCCAGGACGGCGGCGGTGATGAAGTTCTCCGAGATCTCGCCGGACTCCTCGGCGTGCTCCTCCAGGTCGGCCCGGACGCTCTCGTCCAGGTAGCGCACGACCTCCGGCAGCGTGGCGTGACTGCGGGCGGCCTCGCGGAACGCGCCGAGCAGCAGGGCCGCATCCGAGACCGAGGGCAGCCCCTTGCCCCGGACGTCCCCGATCAGCAGGCGGGAGCCGCCGTCCGCGCGGGCGGCGGCGTAGAGGTCGCCGCCGATCTGCGCCTCCCGCTCGGCGGCCAGGTACATGGACGCCACCCGCAGGGACCCGAGCCGGGTGGGGAGGGGCCGCAGCAGCGCCCGCTGCGCGGCCTCCGACACCGACCGGACCCGTACGAGCTCCTCGCGGTGCCGGTCGATGACCGTCGCGAACAGCACCAGGAACGCCGACACCAGCGCCAGTGCCGCGAGTTGCGTCTGCGCGCCGCCGAAGCCCAGGGAAGCGGCGCGCAATTCGAGCAGGATCTGGACGGCGACAGCGACCGCGCCGACCAGCGCGGTGAGCTTGGGCCCCGCGAAGGAGGCGGTGATCGCCGGGGCGGCGACCAGCAACGGGCTGAGCTCGATCGTGGCCGGGGTGACGATGTCGGCGACCGCGATGACGACGATCAGCGCGAGTGGGATGGCCAGCAGGGCATTGCCGGACAGCCATGTCCGGGAAAGATCCGACGACCCTAGCCGAAATCGCACTCTTCCTGCATACACCCGTCGGCGACGGCTCAGGAAGGCCGGTACCGTCCAGGGCCGGGACCGCCGGAGACAGGCCCGAGGGACGACGGACGCCGCCCGCCCCGCGCCGGTCGGGTCATCGGACGACGACCTCCGGGCCGGGCGCGTCCTCGTCGTCCAGGTCGACGTCGACGCCCATCTCTTCGGCGAGGCGCAGGGCCTCCTCGATCAGGGTCTCGACGATCTGGGACTCGGGGACGGTCTTGACGACCTCGCCCTTGACGAAGATCTGGCCCTTGCCGTTGCCGGAGGCCACCCCGAGGTCGGCCTCACGGGCCTCGCCCGGGCCGTTGACGACGCAGCCCATGACCGCGACCCGCAGCGGGACCTTCAGCCCGTCGAGGCCGGCGTGGACCTGCTCGGCCAGGGTGTAGACGTCGACCTGGGCGCGTCCGCACGAGGGACAGGAGACGATCTCGAGGCCGCGCTCGCGCAGGTTCAGGGACTCCAGGATGCCGATGCCGACCTTGACCTCCTCGACCGGAGGGGCCGAGAGGGACACGCGGATGGTGTCGCCGATGCCCTCGGCCAGCAGGGCCCCGAACGCGACGGCCGACTTGATCGTGCCCTGGAAGGCGGGCCCCGCCTCGGTGACCCCGAGGTGAAGCGGGTAGTCGCACTTGGCGGCGAGCAGGCGGTAGGCCTGGATCATCACGACCGGGTCGTGGTGCTTGACGGAGATCTTGAGGTCGCGGAAGCCGTGCTCCTCGAACAGCGAGCACTCCCACAGCGCGGACTCGACCAGCGCCTCGGGCGTCGCCTTGCCGTACTTGGCCAGCAGGCGGGGGTCGAGCGACCCGGCGTTCACGCCGATGCGGATGGACACCCTGGCGTCGGCGGCCGCCTTGGCGATCTCGCCGACCTTGTCGTCGAACTTCTTGATGTTGCCGGGGTTCACCCGGACGGCCGCGCATCCGGCGTCGATGGCCGCGAAGACGTACTTCGGCTGGAAGTGGATGTCGGCGATCACGGGGATCTGCGACTTGCGCGCGATGGCCGCCAGCGCGTCCGCGTCGTCCTGCGAGGGGACGGCGACCCGGACGATCTGGCAGCCGGCGGCGGTCAGCTCGGCGATCTGCTGCAGGGTGGAGTTGACGTCGGCGGTCAGCGTGGTGGTCATCGACTGCACCGAAACCGGCGCGTCTCCGCCCACCGGCACGGACCCCACCATGATCTGCCGCGACACCCGCCGCGTGGCGATCGGCTTGCTCCGTACCGCGGGAATCCCCAGATCAACAGATGTCATCTTTTCCAGCACCTTGGTCGCTCGGCTACGCGCTCAGACGCGTCCAGTCTAGGTAACCCCGGGCACCCTAGGGTTCCGGACACAGAGATAACCGAATAAGTGACCTTCAAGCATTAAGCGGCCACATCGCCCTACCTCACGGCTTTAGACGGGAAGTGTCCGGACTTATCGCGGATTCGCCCCCGGCACACCGACCGTCCCCCCGTGCCGGTCAGCCGGTCAGCTCCCGCGCCCGCGCCCGGGCCCAGGCGTCCGCCTCCAGGACCTCCTCGACCGACTCCACCGACCCGGACGGGGAGACGGTGTGCTCCCCGACGACCGCCTCGATCGTGTCGACGATGCCGAGGAACGGCAGCCTCCCGGCGAGGAACGCCTCCAGGCACGCCTCGTTGGCCGCGTTGTAGACGGCGGGCGCCGTGCCGCCCAGGGCGCCGACGTGCCGGGCCAGCGCCACGGCCGGGAACGCCTCGTCGTCCAGGGGCTCGAACGTCCAGGTGTGGGCGGCGGTCCAGTCGACCGGCCGCGCGGCGCCGGGGACGCGGGCGGGCCAGCCGAGCGTCAGGGAGATCGGCAGCCGCATGTCCGGCGGGCTGGCCTGCGCGATCGTCGAACCGTCCACGAACTCGACCATCGAGTGGACGACGGACTGCGGGTGCACCACGACGGTGATGCGCTCGAAGGGGATGTCGAACAGCAGGTTGGCCTCGATCACCTCCAGGCCCTTGTTCACCAGCGTGGCCGAGTTGATCGTGATCACCGTCCCCATGTCCCACGTGGGGTGCTTGAGGGCCT
The DNA here is from genome assembly GCF_040683095.1 of Sphaerisporangium sp. NPDC051017. Classification (NCBI taxonomy): domain Bacteria; kingdom Bacillati; phylum Actinomycetota; class Actinomycetes; order Streptosporangiales; family Streptosporangiaceae; genus Sphaerisporangium; species Sphaerisporangium sp. NPDC051017. The sequence continues at coordinate 22,171 of NZ_JBFBCI010000057.1, read as the reverse complement.
GCTCGGGCGTCACGTCCTTCAGCTCGGCGCGCGTGCGCCCGCGGAAGGGCCCGCCGCTGGCCGTCACGACCAGCCGCCGCACCGCCCCGGGGTCGTACCCCTCGGGACCGGCCGCCCACAGGCACTGCGCGAGCGCGGAGTGCTCGGAGTCGACCGGCAGGATGCGCCCGGGGCCGGCCGCCCGCTTCACCAGCGGGCCGCCGATGATCAGCGACTCCTTGTTGGCCAGCGCCAGCACCCGGCCCGCCTTCAGCGCGGCCAGCGTGGAGGTGAGCCCGACCGCGCCGGTGATGCCGTTCATCACGATGTCGCAGGGCCAGGAGGCGACCTCGGCGACGCCCTCGGCCCCCGCCAGCACCGGCACCCCGCCGACGGCCTCGCGCACGGCCTGCACGGCGCGCTCGTCGGCGACGGCGACGACCTCGGGCCGGAACCGCTCGACCTGCCGCGCGAGCAGGTCGGGCCTGCCGCCTCCCGCGACCAGCCCGGCGACGCGGAAGCGGCCGGGCTCGCGCTCGATGACGTCGAGCGCCTGGCTTCCCACCGAGCCCGTGGAACCGAGCACGACGATCGAGCGGGGCTCGTACGAGCCGGGCAGGTCGGCGGGGCCCGCGAGGCCGTCCGGAACCGCGACTGGGGTCTGCATGCCCCCATTATCGGCCCGCCCGCCCCGTTCCCTCCCCGTCTCCGCCACAGGGCCATCGAACGGTCACCAGAGCGACAGGTGGGAAAACAGCAGCTCAATGCCCGAATCTCGCCATACCTGTCTCGATGAATCACGAGAAATGCGGCAATCAGCCGCACTACGGTCCCGCGTCAGACACGGCACCCGAAAAGCGGGAGCCGGGCACGCCGAAGCACGCGCCTCGCCGCCCCGGACGGGCGCCGCCCCGCCTCCGCCTGCCCGGCGAGCGCGACCACCAGGAGGACCCGTATGCACCGCACGGCACGACGTCTCATCCCCGTTCTCGCCCTGTCCCCCGCGGCGGCGGGGATCGTGCTGACCGCCCCGGCCGCCGGCGCCGCCAGGCCGCCCGCCACGCCGAGGCCCATCGTCCACGACGCGGCCGACACCACGACCGAGCAGCGCGTCGTGAAGAAGTTCTGGACGCCGGCGAAGATGGCCGCCGCCAAGCCCCTCGACCTGGTCCGCACGCGCGGCGGGCGCACGACCGTGGCTCCGAGCGGCGCCGGGACGACCCTCATGCCGGGCTCCGCCACCCCGAGGCGCGCGGACGCCGAGCCCTCCGCCGTCCCCTCGACGCCGTCCACGCCCCCGCCTCCGGTGACCGCCTCCCCCACCCCCTCCTCGTCCGCCTCCCCCACCGCCACGTCCGCCGCCTCGGTCGTATCCGCCCGCTCCTCCGGGGCGTCGTGGACGGCGGGCGGCGCGATCGTGAAGACCGAGGGCCGGGTCTTCTTCACCTACCAGGGCCGCAGCGCCTCCTGCTCGGGCACCGCCGTCACCAGCGCGAACAAGAGCGTCGTGATCACGGCGGGGCACTGCGTGAAGCTCGGCGGCGCCTTCCACACCAACTGGGTCTTCGTCCCCGGCTACAACGCCGGCGCCCGCCCGTACGGGACGTGGGTGGCCACCAACCTGCTCACCACCCCGCAGTGGAGCGCGGGCGAGGACATGAACCACGACATGGCCGCCGCCGTCGTCGCCCCTCTGAACGGCCAGTCGCTCACCGACGTCGTCGGCGGGCAGGGCGTGGCGTTCAACCAGGCGCGGGGCCGGCAGATGTTCGCCTTCGGGTACCCGGCCGCGAGCCCGTACGACGGGTCCCGGCTGGTCTACTGCAGCGGCAGGGTGTTCGAGGACTACCTGATCTCGACCGACCAGGGGCTGACCTGCGACATGACCGGCGGCTCCAGCGGCGGCGGCTGGTTCCTGAGCTTCAACGAGCGCACCGGGGCGGGCACGCTGAACTCGGTGAACAGCTTCAAGTACAACTTCGCGCCCTACTGGATGTTCGGCCCGTACTTCGGCCCCGAGGCCCAGGCGGTCTACACGGCCGCCCAGAACGCCGACACAACCTGATTTACCGAAAGTATCCGCGAGGACACGGAACGTGGTTCAGACTCGGGAGCCATGACCCCGATCCTCCCCCTGCTGGCCGTGGTGCTCGCCGCCGGGCTCCTGAACGCCCCGCCCGGCGGCCCGGCGGCCTCCCCCGCGGCCGGGGACGCCGTCACGAGGAACGAACGGACGTCCCACTCCTCTCCCGCGGCCCCCTCGGCGTCCCCGCTCGCGCCCGGGCGGTCCTCCGGCGTCGTCGGGCACACGGCGGCGCGCACCCTGGCCGAGCGGCGCCGCGTGCTCGGGTACTGGACCGCCCGGCGCATGTCCCTCGCGCTGCCCGCCGGCCTGCGGGGCCCGGTCTCCGCGCTGGGCCCCCTAGCGTCCGGCGCCGTCCCGCTGCGCCTGGCCTCGGTGCTCCGGCAGGCGCGGGCGACCCTCGGTCCGCCGCCGGGTGTCCCCGCGAGGCCCGGCGACCGCCGGATGGGCGCGAGCGGGGCGGGCGTGGGCGTCACCGGCGCGCGGTGGGCGGCCGGTGGCACGGTCACGCGCACGACCGGCCGGGTGTTCCTCACCATGCGCGGCGTCGACTACGTCTGCTCGGCGGGCGCGGTGCGCAGCCGCAATCTGGACGTCGTGGTCACGGCCGGGCACTGCGCGAAGGACGGCGCGGGCGCGTGGGCCGAGAACTGGACGTTCGTCCCCGGCTACGAGTCCGGGCGCAGGCCGTACGGCGTCTTCACGGCCCGGCGCATGTTCGTGCCCGAGGCGTGGTCGCGGCGGGGCGACGACAGCCAGGACCTCGCCATGATCGCGTTGAACGCTTCGGAGCGCGGCCACCTGAACGAGGTGGTGGGCGGCCAGGACATCGGGTTCGGCCGGCCGCGCGGCATGCGGGCGTTCGGCTTCGGTTTCCCGGCCGACCCGCCCTTCGACGGCGAGCACCTCGTCTACTGCTCGGGCGGGCTGCACGGCGACCCGCACGACCAGACCGGGGACCAGGGCATGCGCTGCGACCTCACTGCGGGCTCCAGTGGCGGTCCCTGGCTGAGCTCCTTCGACTCCGCGACCGGCCGGGGCGTGGTCACGTCGGTCAGCAGCTTCAAGTACAGCGACGACCCGGGCACGATGTACGGCCCCTACTTCGGCGACGAGGCGCGGCGGCTGTTCGAGACGGCCGAGCGCGCCTGAGCACACCTTGAGCAACACCTTGAGTGCGGCACGGCGGCCGCCGCCCGGGGGCGATCCGGACGGCGGCCCGGCCGCGGGAGGCCCTACAGGACGAGGCCGGTGAGCACCATCACCTTCTCGTAGGTGAAGTCCTCCATCGCCGAGCGCAGTCCCTCGCGCCCGATGCCGGACTCCTTGACCCCGCCGTAGGGCATCTGGTCGGCGCGGTACGACGGCACGTCGCCGATGATCACCCCGCCGACCTCGAGCTCCCTGTTCGCGCGGAAGGCCAGGTCGAGGCTGCGCGTGAACACACCGGCCTGCAGGCCGAACTTCGAGTCGTTGACGGCGGCGAACGCCTCGTCGGCCGAGGCGACCGGCTGGATGACCAGCACCGGGCCGAAGACCTCCTCGCACACGACCTTGGCGTCCGCGGGCACGTCCGCGAGGACGGTCGGCGCGACGGTGGCCCCGTCCCTGCCGCCGCCCGCCAGGACGCGGGCGCCGCCCTCGACGGCCTCGGCGATCCACTGTTCGACCCGCTCGGCGGCCTGCTCCGACACCAGCGGCCCGACCTGGGTCTTCTCGTCGGCCGGGTCGCCGACGACCAGAGAGTCGACCGCGGCGAGGAGCTTGGGCGTGAACGCGTCCAGCACGGACTCCTCGACGATCACCCGCTGGACGGCGATGCAGCTCTGCCCGGCCTGGTAGTTGGAGAACAGCGCGACACGGCTCGCGGCCCAGTCCAGGTCGGCGTCGGCGAGCACGACCGCCGCGGCGTTGCCGCCGAGCTCCAGCGTGACGTGCTTGCGCGGCACCTGGTCCTTGATGGCGTACCCGACCGGCCCGGAGCCGGTGAACGACACCACCGGCAGGCGCGGGTCCTCGACCAGGGAGCCGGCGCGGTCGTTGGGCACCGGCAGGACCGAGAACATGCCCTCGGGCAGCCCGGTCTCGGCGAGCAGCTCGCCGAGCAGCAGGGACGACAGCGGGGTGGCGGGCGCGGGCTTGACGATCACCGGCGCGCCGACGGCGATGGCCGGGGCGACCTTGTGGGCCACCAGGTTCAGCGGGAAGTTGAACGGCGTGATCGCCAGCACGGGACCGTGCGGCTGCCGCGTGATGTAGGCGAGGCGACCGGCGGCGGCGGGCTCGGTGTCGAGGCGCTGGGCGATGCCGCTGAAGCGGCGGGTCTCCTCGGCGGCGACGCGGAAGGTCGCGACCGCGCGGCCGACCTCGCCACGCGCCCAGAAGATGGGCTTGCCGTTCTCGGCGCTGATCAGCGCGGCGATCTCCTCGGCGCGCTCGGCCAGGCGCCGGGACACGTGGGCGAGGGCCTCGGCGCGTACGTGGATGGGCAGGCCGGCGGCCTCCTTGCGGACCGCGTGCGCGGCCGCCACGGCCCGCTCGGTCTGCTCGGGCGTCGGCACGGAGGCGATGCCGGCGACGCGGCCGTCATGGGGGTTGGTCACCGTGAGCTCCGCCTCGCCCAGGGCGGGGGAACCGGCGAGCCAGAAGGGGCGTACGTCCATGACCATGACCGTATGTCACGAAGCCGGAGGGAGCCCCACTCCACTACGGACAAGAGACCGAGTAGACCGCTACAATCCGCATAAGACATGGTACTTCCCCTTTCTGTAACAGACATGCCGCAATTTCAGAAGGTTTTCTATTGCATGTCGGTTTGAAGCCTCTGACACGTGGTTAAGTCCAGATGCGGGTCCGCGCGGGGACCCTTGGTGAGAAGGGTCTGGGTCGCTCATGGGTTCGCCGGCGCCGCTCGGTCTCCAAGGGGCGTACGCACTGGGCAACCAGACGTCCCATGACGAAATACGCAACCGTCTCATCCAGGTGGCGGGGGATCTCCTGCTGACCCACGGCGCCGACAGCCTGACGGTGCGCCGCATCGCGAGCGAGGCCGGCTGCTCCACCACGGTCGTCTACACGATGTTCGGCAACAAGGAAGGGCTCGCGGAGGCGCTCTACCTCGAAGGGTTCGAGCGTTTCCGGCTCAGGCTCGCCGCCGTGCCGCGCCACCCCGACCCGCTTGAGTACCTCACCTCGCTCGGCCCCGCCTACCGCGAGGCATGCCTGGCCGAACCGGGCTACTACAGCGTCATGTTCGAGAAGGCGATCCCCGGCTTCGAGCCGAGCGAGCGGGCGCGCACCCTGGCCAGGGCCGCGGTGAACGTCCTCGACCGCGCCATCGCCGACTGCATCTCCGCCGGGTACCTCGTCCCCACCCAGCCGCGCAAGATCGCCGACTGCCTGTGGGCCGCGGCACAGGGGGCCGTCAGCCTGGAACGCGCCGGTCACCTCAGGGACGAGCGGGTCTACCTGTCCGTCACGCTGGCCGCCATCAGCCGCTACCTCGTCCAGAAGGACAGCCTGCCGAGCCCCCTCTAGCCCGGCGTTTCACCCCATGTCCGGCTCCGGCGCGGACAGGGCGATCCACAGCTCGGCGCGCGCGGCCGGGTCGTCCAGGTCGCGGCCGAGCAGTTCGGCGGCCCGCCGGATGCGGTAGCGGAGGGTGTGCCGGTGGACGCCGAGCCGCTGCGCCGCCGCGTCCCAGTGGCCGTTGCAGGCGAGGTACGCGCGCAGCGACTCCACCAGGTCGGCGCGCGAGCCGTACTCCCGCAGCGGGGCCAGCAGCGAGGACGCGTAGCCGGCGAGCAGGCCCGGGTCCACGAGCGACAGCAGTCCCTGGCCGGCGAGGTCGGGAAAACGCATGACGGTCGCCCCGTACGCCAGCGCGCGCCGGGCCTGGTCCAGCCCGGCGGCGACGTCCGGCGCCTCGACCGGCCCACTCGCCCCCACCCGGCCGTGGGACGAGGCCAGCGCGACGACCGCCTCGGCGTCGTCCTGCGCGGCGAGCGCCACGACCAGGCCGTCCTCCCACGGCGCGGCGAAGCCCGGCAGGGCGTCCTGGAGCGCCTCCGCGTCGCGCGGCTCGCAGGCCAGCACCACCACCCGCCCGTCCGGGAAGCCCGCGCCGCGTCTGGCCGGGTCCGGGAGGCCCGCCGCCTCCAGGACCTCCTCGGCCGATCGCCGGTCCCCGGTGAGCAGCAGGCGCAGCGCGGCCGCGCGGACCCGGCGCGTCGCGGCGAGCCGCACCCGTCCCTGTTCGAGCGCGAGGGTGAGCAGCGAGCCCGCGGTGTTGACGACGGTGTGCCCGACCGGCGAGAACGGCCGCTCGGCGCCGACGGCGAAGAACCCCCGCACGCGGGGCCGGTCCCCGAGGGGCTGCACGATGACGTGCTCGGACGGCCCCGAGACGGCCAGGCTGGACGGCGCGCCGGGGGCCAGGAGCCTGCGCACCTCGCACCGCGCGACCCGCGCCCCCTCGGCGGCGCCCTCGCCCGCCGCGCACAGCACCTCGCCGGCGTCGTCGAGCAGCACGGCCCAGCCGTGGATCTCCTTGGCGAGCCGCTCCACCACCGCGCCGGTGCCCCCGGCCCGCAGCGCGGCGCGGGTGAGCCGTCCCTGCGCGGCGAACGCGTCGCTCAGCTCCTCGTACCGCTCGGCGGCGAGCAGCTCGCTGACGGCCTTGCCGATCGCGATGAACGGCGTCTCCCGGGGCACCTCGAACAGCGGCAGGCCGGCGTCGGCTGCGGCCTCGACGAAGGCGGGCGGCACGTCCTCGTGCCCGAGGCCGACGCCGAACCCGAGCCCGGCCACCCCTCGGGCGACAAGTCTTGATATGTACGATTCGGCGTCCCCGGGGCCGAGCCGCATCCCCGTGGTCAGCAGGAGCTCGTCGCCCTCCAGAAACGGCGTCGGGTCCTCCAGCTCACTCACGGCCACCCAGCGCACCGGCCGGTCCAGCGCGTCCCGCGCCGCGCGAACCCGCAGGCGCAGCGCCGGCATCGCCGCCACCCGCCGCAAGCTCGGAGCCATTCAGTCCTCCGAACAACCCGCACAGGTTTGTACAACTTGGACAAGGAGAATGCCCTTATTGTGCCATGTCGCCAGATCGGCATCCGGAGCCGGTGGCCCTACGGTCGAAGCATGAGCACCGAGCGTGACGCACACGAGCAGCCCTTCGCGCACGGCGGCCCCTCGCTTCCGCAGGAGCGCCGCCTGGTCACCGAGATCCCCGGCCCGAGGTCGCGGGAGATGTTCGCGCGCAAGCGGTCAGCCGTGCCGCCCGGCATCGGGACCACCCTGCCGGTCTTCGTCACCCACGCGGGCGGCGGCGTGGTCGTGGACGCGGACGGCAACTCCCTCATCGACTTCGGCTCCGGCATCGCCGTCACCACCGTCGGCAACTCCGCGCCGCGCGTGGTCGAACGGGTCCGACGGCAGGTCGCCGACTTCACCCACACGTGCTTCATGGTCACGCCGTACGAGTCGTACGTCGAGGTCTGCGAGAAGCTCAACCGGCTCACCCCCGGCGACCACGAGAAGCGCTCGTTCCTCGTGAACTCCGGCGCGGAGGCCGTCGAGAACGCCGTGAAGGTCGCCCGGCACGCGACCGGCCGCCAGGCCGTCGTCGTGTTCGACCACGGGTACCACGGCCGCACGCTGCTGACCATGACCCTGACGGCCAAGAACATGCCGTACAAGCACCGGTTCGGCCCCTACGCCCCTGAGGTGTACCGGATGCCCATGGCCTACCCGTACCGCTGGCCCACCGGCCCGGAGAACTGCGCCGAGGAGGCCGCGGCCCAGGCCATCGACGCGATCGACAAGCAGATCGGCGCGGCCAACGTCGCGGCGATCGTGATCGAGCCGATCCAGGGCGAGGGCGGCTTCGTCGTGCCGGCCCGGGGCTTCCTGCCCAGGCTCGCCGAGTACGCCAAGGCCAACGGCATCGTGTTCATCGCCGACGAGGTGCAGACCGGCTTCGCCCGCACCGGCCACCTGTTCGCCTGCGAGGACGAGGGCATCGTCCCCGACATCATCTGCACGGCCAAGGGCATCGCGGGCGGCCTGCCCCTCGCCGCGGTCACCGGCAGGGCCGAACTGCTCGACGCCGTCCACGTGGGCGGCCTCGGCGGCACCTACGGCGGCAACCCGCTGGCCTGCGAGGCCGCGCTGGCCGTGCTGGAGACGATCGAGGCCGACGGCCTGGTGGAGCGGGCCCGGCGGGTCGAGGCCGTCATGATGCCCCGGCTGCGCGTGCTGGCCGAGCGCTTCGACGTCATCGGCGACGTCCGCGGGCGCGGCGCGATGATCGCGATCGAGCTGGTCGTCCCGGGGACCAAGCAGCCGGACGCGGCCCTCACCGGCGAGATCGCGCGGCGCTGCCACGCCGAGGGCCTGGTGGTCCTCACGGCGGGCACCTACGGCAACGTCCTGCGCTTCCTGCCCCCGCTCGCGATCTCCGACGCCCTGCTCGACGAGGGGTTGTCCATCCTGGAGAAGGCCTTCTCGGCCGTTTAGTAGCACCACAAAAGGGGCACCCGGCTTGCTGCTAGGTGCCCCTTTTGTTGTTGTCCGGCGGGGGCGATGCGTGCGATTTAACCCGTCCTTGACATCGGCCTAGTCGATCACTGAGGGTAATGACGCTATAACGGTTCGGGTACGAGACATTCGATCAGCGGGAGCAGGATGAGTAGCTGGGATCCAGCCGGAGCCGCACGGCTCACCTTGACGTTCGACCCTGGTGATCTCACAGGCCCGCAGCGCGACGGCGACGCCTGTGTGGTCTGCCACAAGAAGTGGCCGCGCCCCCGGGTCCGCGTCGGCAGGCTTCCCGATAACCGGCCCGTCATGGCGTGCAACGAGTGCGCCAAGGCTCTGACGCCCGCGACGCCCGCGCCGCGGCGCAAGCCTTACTCGCCCACCCGGGCCGTGTTCTCCTGAACGTTCTCCTGAACGTTCTCCCGGCCTCCTCCAGATGGGCGGACCGGGAGCGTCAGCCTTCGCGCATGCCCCAGGGCGAGCCGTACTCGTTCAGCAGCGCCAGGAACGGCTCGGGCTCGAACGCCTCGGGGCCGAGCACGCCGGCGCCCTTCCACTCGCCGCGCGCGAGCAGTTCCAGCGCGACGACAGGGTGGACCGCCGTCTGCCAGACCACCGCCTGGGCGCCGTACTCGCGCATCGACCACTCGTTATCGACGACGTGGTACAGGTAGACCTCGCGCGGCCCGCCGTCCTTGCCGACGCCCTTGATCCAGGTGCCCGCGCAGGTCTTGCCGCGCATCCGCTCGCCGAGGGTCGCCGGGTCGGGCAGCGAGGCCGCCACGACGTCGCGGGGCGAGACCTCCAGGCCGCGCACGCGCACCGGCTCGGTGGAGTCCAGGCCGAGCTTGTGCAGGGTGCGCAGCACGTCGATGAACTCCGCGCCAAGGCCGTACTTGAACGTCACCTTGCGGGCCTTCACCCAGCGGGGGACGAGCAGCACCTCCTCGTGTTCGACGTTCACGCACTCCACCGGGCCGATGCCCTCGGGGAAGTCGAAGATCTCGGGCTCGCTGAACGGCTCGGTGGTGTGCCAGCCGCCGTCCTCCCAGACGACGGGCGGGTTGAGGCACTCCTCGATGGTGGTCCAGATGGAGAAGGTCGGCGCGAACGCCTCCTCCCCGTCGGGGCCCTCCACGACCAGGTTGGCGCCGTCGCGGATGCCGATCTCGTCGATGCTCTCGAAGAGGTGGTCGGCGGCGTACCGGGCGAAGACGTCGGCGAGGCCGGGCTCGACGCCCATGCCGACCAGGGCGAGCAGCCCCTTCTCCTCCCAGTCCGCCGACAGGGCGAACTGCTCGTCGCCGAGCTTCACGCCGGGCAGTTCGTACGGCCGGCTGGGGTGCGGCCTGGACAGGGACATCGCCATGTCGAGGTAGTGCGCGCCGGCGTTCAGCGCGGCCTTGAACAGGGGCATGTCGAACCGGGGGTCCACGGCGTTGAAGAGCACGTCGCACTCGTGCTCGCGCAGGGCGGCCCCCACCGCGTCCTGGTCGGAGGCGTCCAGGCCGATGGCGCTGAACCGGAGGGCGTCTCGTCCGGGGGCGGGCCCGGACGGGACCTGTTTGGAGACCACTGCCTCGGCGCGTGAGCGGTCATAGTCGGCGACGACGATGTGTTCGAAGAAATCCCGGCGCGCGGCGATCGGGACCACTGCGGACCCCACGCCACCTGCGCCTACGAGCAGAATGCGCATGCCGACGACGGTACCAACTGACTGGTCGACCATTCAATACTGGCTGGTCATTCAGTCAGCAAAGATGCCACGGAGTACCGGCGTGACCCTGCGGATTTCGTCGCGTCAGACGGCCGTCACCCGCCGGAAAGCCCCTCAGCGACCCTTCAGGACACGGATCGCACGCCGGGAAGCGCCACACGCCCGCGGACACTCGGCACGCTGCGAGAAGGCGCTCCGGACTCGGGGGGATGATCCGGAGCGGACCGCGCCCAGCGGGGGAACGGGCGCGCCCGGGGTCTTCTCACGCGCCGGTGAAGAGCACCCCGTCTATCGGACCAGCCGCTGCCACGCGGCGGCCCAGTCGGCATAGTCCGTGCATTCCCCGCCCCCGCCCCCGCAATCCCTGGACGGGCGAACGGCAAAGTCGATCTTCGCGATCCGCGCGTCATCGTCCACGCCGTAGGCGTCGCAGAGGCGGGCGGCCACGGCGGCGCGCGCCGCCTGGGAGGCGCCCCCCTTGGGCGCGTACGAGCAGGCCCGGGGGTTCGCGGGCGCGAGCCCGCTCCACGCGGCCGCCTGCTGCTGGGCCTTGGCCGAGCTGACCCAGTCGATCCAGCGGTAGGCGCAGTTGGGGGCCGCCGCCTGCGCCGAGATCATCCAGGAGTCGACCCAGCCGGTCGTCGGCCCCCGCTCGTCCACGGCCTTCACCGGCCACCCGGCGCGGGACGCGACGGCGAGGGTGTAGGGCAGGGCCCGCTCGACCCGCACCCCGCCTCCCGTGAAGCCCTGCAGCGCCTCGACCGGGATCGTCCAGTACGAACGCCCGGCGTCCTTCTTCTCGCCGAGCAGCGCCACCGCCGCGTCGAACTGCTGCCGGGTGAGCTGGAACGGATCCTTCACGCCCAGCGAGGGCCGCCGGTCCTTAAGCGCCAGCGCGGCGTCCGCGATGGACATCGGGCTGTCCTTCAGCATGACCGGCCCGCGGTCGGTGTACGGCGCGTCCCGCGGCGCCCGAGACAGCGCGCCGGCGTCGTACAGCGTCAGGTAGTACCCCCACAGGTACGGCACCCCGTACGCTGCGCCGCCGGAGGTGATCGCGCGCTGGCCGCGCAGCCACTCGGGGATCTGCTGGTAATGCGGGAGGAGCGAGGTGGTCAGGGGCGCGGCCTTCTTCTCGGCGATCAACCGGCCCGCGACCTCCGGAGGCGCCGAGACGACGTCGAACGCGCCCTGGGACACCAGCTTGTCCATGCCGTCGGGGCCGGGCTGCAGGTAGCGCATGTTCACCTTGCACCCGGATCCGCGCTCGAACTCCCCCACCCAGTTGACCGCCGAGTCGCTCGCGCCGTACTCGGCGTAGCCGCGGCCGGCCAGGACGGTCAGCGCGCCCTCACCGCGCCCCGGCGCCGTCGGGGACGGAGTGGAGGACGCGCGGGGGGTGGGCGTCGCCGGGCTCGGCGAGACGGCCGGTGTGGAAGGGGTGCGGGACGTCACGCCGCCGCGCGCGAGCGCCGGCTCGGACGCGCTGCTCGCGGCGCCGCACCCGGCGAGCAGCACCACGGCCGCCCCGGCCAGCGCCGGCCGGCCCGCACGACGTCCTCTGACCTTCGTCACGCGGGCCCCTTCGTCATTGCGAGCAGCGTCTCTGATTGGCTTAGCGATCCTATGCGTTACACAGAATCAAGGCACAACGAGCTGCCCGGTATTCACCAATCGTCTTCGTGCCCTGGTGCCGGCAACCGGAGCCGCCGGCCCGTCGAGCACGTCCCTCCGGACGCCGACCGGTCAGGCGTGCACAGCCCGACCGGGGAGGGTGCCCGACGTCGCCTGGGCGCCGGGCGTGCCGGTAACAGCATGCCACGACATGACTACGATTCGCTAATCGAATCAGAAAGCCTAGCCGCCCGCGGCGACGCCACGTCCGCGGCGCGGGCCCGTCGCGGCGGGCCCGCGCCGGCCTTGGCTACTTGTTGGTGGGGAACCCGAGGTTGACGCCGCCGTGGCTCGGGTCGAGCCACCGGGACGTGACCACCTTGCCGCGCGTGTAGAAGTGGACGCCCTCGGTGCCGTGCACGTGGGTGTCGCCGAACAGCGAGGCCTTCCAGCCGCCGAAGCTGTAGAACGCCATGGGCACCGGGATCGGCACGTTGATGCCGACCATTCCCACCTCCACCTCGTTCTGGAAGCGGCGGGCCGCGCCTCCGTCGTTGGTGAAGATCGCCGTGCCGTTGCCGTACTCGACGTCGTTGATGATCTTCAGGCCCTCCTCGTAGGAGGACACCCGCACGATCGACAGCACCGGGCCGAAGATCTCGTCGCGGTGGACGACCGACCCCGGGCGCACCTGGTCGATGACCGTGGGCCCGAGCCAGAACCCCGGCGTCTCGGCGGCCGTCGTGCCGCCCTTGACCGGGGTCTCGCGCCCGTCGACCACGAGCTTGGCGCCCTCCGCGACCGCCGTGTCCAGGTAGGACGCGACCTTGTCCCGGTGGACGCGGGTGACCAGCGGGCCCATCTGCGACTCCGGGTCGTCGCCCGGGCCGATCGTCAGCCCGCCGACCCGCTGGACGATCTTGTCGACCAGTTCGTCGCCGACCGGGTCGACCGCGAGCACGACCGAGATCGCCATGCAGCGCTCCCCCGCCGACCCGAACCCCGCGTTGACGGCGGCGTCGGCCACCAGGTCCAGGTCGGCGTCCGGCAGCACCAGCATGTGGTTCTTGGCGCCGCCGAGCGCCTGCACGCGCTTGCCGTTCCGGGTGCCGGTCTCGTAGACGTACCGGGCGATCGGCGTGGAGCCGACGAACGAGACCGCGCGCACGCCGGGGTGCTCCAACAGGCGGTCCACGGCCTCCTTGTCGCCCTGCACGACGTTGAACACGCCGTCCGGCAGCCCGGCCTCCTTCCACAGCCGCGCCATCAGCAGCGACGCCGACGGGTCGCGCTCGGACGGCTTGAGGATGAACGCGTTCCCGCAGGCGATCGCGATCGGATACATCCACATCGGGACCATCGCCGGGAAGTTGAACGGCGTGATGCCGGCCACCACCCCGAGCGGCTGGCGGATCGAGAAGGAGTCCACGTTCGTGGAGACGTTCTCGGAGAAACCGCCCTTGAGCAGGTGCGGGATTCCGCAGGCGAACTCCACGACCTCCAGGCCCCTGGCGACCTCGCCGAGCGCGTCGGAGTGCACCTTGCCGTGCTCGGAGCTGATCAGCCCCGCCAGCTCGTCCCGGTGGGCGTACATGAGCTCGCGGAAGCGGAACAGCACCTGCGCGCGCTTGACCAGCGAGGCGTCCCTCCACGCCGGGAACGCCGCGGCCGCCGCCGCGACCGCCGCGTCGACCTCCCGCGCCGAGGCGAGGTCCACGTGCCCGCTCACCTCGCCGGTCGCGGGGGCGAAGACCTCCGCCTGCCGGGCGGACGGCTGGTCCACCGGCGCGCCCGCGATCCAGTGGCCGACCCGCTTCTGCTCAGGGGCCGTCACTTGCCGACCTCCTCGTTGATCGTCTCCAGCGCGGTGACGATGATGCCGAGGCCCTCGCGCGCCTCGTCCTCGGTGAGCGTCAGCGGGGGCGCCATGCGCAGCGCGTTGCCGTACAGGCCGCCCTTGCCCGCGAGCAGGCCGAGCTTCTTGGTCTCCTCCATGAACCGGCCGGCCAGCGCGGGCGCGGGGGCGCCGGTCGCGGGGTCGACGAGCTCGACGGCGAACATCAGGCCCTTGCCGCGGACGTCCCCCACGATGGGCAGGCGGTCCTTGGCCTCACGCAGGCCGTCGATGAGGATCCCGCCGGTGACGGCGGCGCGGCTCTGCAGGTCGTGGTCGAGGACGTAGTCGAGCGTCGCGTTGGCGGCGGCCATGGAGATCGGGTTGCCGCCGAACGTCGCCAGGCCGATCGCGTGCGGGCCGTCCATCAGGTCGCCGCGGGCGACGACGCCGCCGACCGCGAACCCGTTGCCGAGGCCCTTGGCGAAGGTCATCATGTCCGGCGTCATGCCGTGGTTCTGGATGCCGAAGAACGCCGAGCCCGTACGGCCCCAGCCCGTCTGCACCTCGTCGGAGATGAAGAGGATGCCCTCCTCGTCCAGGACCTCCTTGTACGCCTTGAACAGGCCGTCGGGGGCCATGGTGAAGCCGCCCACGCCCTGGATCGGCTCGGCGATCAGCGCGGCGACGTCGTTGGAGACGGCGGTGGCGAGCACGTGCCGCAGGTCCTCGACGCAGACCTCGATGTACTCGGCGTCGGACAGGCCCCGGAACTGCGGGAGGTGCCGGTCGGCGCCGTGCAGGAAGTGCACGTTCAGCGGCGACAGGGAGTTGTTCTTCCATGAGCGGTTGCTGGTGACCGACAGCGCGCCGAAGCTGCGGCCGTGGTAGCTCTGCCGCATGGCGAGCACCTGGTCGGACTTGCGGGCGTAGGTCGCGAGCAGCAGGGCCGTCTCGTTGGCCTCGGTGCCGGAGTTGGTGAAGAAGACCTTCGCGTTCTCGATGCCCGACAGCCTGGCGATCTTCTCGGCCAGCTCGATCTGGCCGCGCAGCAGGTAGACGGTGCTGGTGTGCACCACGCCCGTGGCGATCTGACGCTCCACGGCCTCGCGCACCTCGGGCACGTCGTACCCGATCATGTTGGTGAGGATGCCGGCGAAGAAGTCCAGGTAGGTATGGCCTTCGGCGTCGACGACGCGGTTGCCCTTCCCCCGCACGATCTCGATGGGCTCGTCGTAGTAGATGGACAACCAGTTGGGCATGACCGCACGATGGCGCGCAAGAAGGTCGGACATAGCCCGATTATGTCGATTTATCGCCATGGGCATTACCCCCAATGTGTCGGCGTACCGCGAGCTCACATTACATGCTGGCAACCTCCTGCTTCTATTGTCCTGTGACCCTGTGGACGTGATGTCCTGACATATCGTGAACGGTCCGTTCCGCGGGACGTCGACGGCCCCCGCCCCGGACGGCGGCCCGCGCGGGACGGGCCGTCACGTGCCGGGTGACGGGGACCTTGGGTGAACGAACATCTGGTCGTTCAGGGGAACGGGGCCGGTCAGGAGACGGTCTCGGCTTGGCGGTCGGCGACCGCGGCGGCGGGGGCCGTCCGGGAGCGCAGCATGGTGAAGGCGAGCACGGCCGCGGCGAGCGTCAGGGCGACGTCGACCCACGCGCCGAAGGACATCGCGGACACGAACGCGTCCTTGGCCGCCCGCGCCAGCCCCGGGTCGCCGGACACCGGCGCCGCGCCGATCGAGCCCCTGGCCGCGGCCGGGGCGTCGTCCGGCATCTGCGCGGTGTAGATCCCGGCGAGGACACTGCCGAGGACCGCCACGCTCAGCGCCATGCCGACCTGCTGGACGGTGTCGTTGAGCGCCGACCCGACCCCGGCGTGCTCCGGCGGCACCGCGCCGAGCAGCGTCGCGTACGCGGCCGGCCCGGCGAGACCGCCGCCGACGCCCATGATGAGCAGACCGGCGATGAGCTTGCCGTACCCGTCGCCCGGGCCGATGAGGGCGATGACCACGAAGCCCAGGGCGATGACGACCATGCCGCCCGTGATCAGCAGCCGGTTGCCGACCTTCTGACCGAGCCCGGCGCCGACCGCGTTGAACAGGGCCGCCGCCACCGCGTACGGCAGCAGCGCGAGGCCGGCCTGCATCGGCCTGTAGCCGAGGACGAACTGCAGGTACTGCGTGAGCATCAGCAGGAGCGCGCCGGTGCCGAACGACAGCAGCACGATCGAGAGCGACGAGCCCCGGAAGTTGCGGTCGCGGAACAGTCCCAACGGAAGCATCGGATGCTCCGACCTGCGCTCCCACACCAGGAAGATCCCGAGGGCGACCGCGGCGACCGCGAGCGCGACCAGCGTGCCCGTCGAGGTCCAGCCCGCGCGGGGAGCGTCGATCACCGCGTAGACCAGGCCCGTCATGCCGACGGTGGACAGCAGCGCGCCGAACGGGTCGGTGGGACGGGAGGGCGCGCGGGATTCCGGCATGAGCAGCACCGCGGCCACGATCGCGAGGGC
This sequence comes from Sphaerisporangium sp. NPDC051017, assembly GCF_040683095.1. Lineage (NCBI taxonomy): Bacteria > Bacillati > Actinomycetota > Actinomycetes > Streptosporangiales > Streptosporangiaceae > Sphaerisporangium > Sphaerisporangium sp. NPDC051017. Next base: position 5,874 of record NZ_JBFBCI010000057.1, on the reverse strand, counting down.
CGCGATCGGCACGTTGAGCAGGAAGACCGAGCCCCACCAGTAGTGCTCGAGGAGGAAACCGCCGAGCGTCGGCCCGGCGATCACACCCACCATGGCGACCGCGCTCCAGGCGGCGAACGCCTTGCGGCGCTCGGAGTCGTCGAAGACGACGATCAGGATGGACAGCGTGCTCGGCATGAGGAACGAGCCGCCGACGCCCATGAGCGCCCGCGCGCCGACGAGCTGCCACGGCTCCTGCGCCAGCATCGCCACCACCGAGGCGCCACCGAACAGGGCCAGACCGATGATCAGGAAGCGCCGCCGGCCGTACTGGTCGGACAAGCTGCCCGTCGTGAGCAGCAGGCCGGCGAACACCAGGACGTAGGCGTCGATGATCCACTGGATGTCCGACGGGGTCGCGCCCAGGTCGCGGATGAGGGAGGGGATCGCGAGGTTCAGCACCGTGTTGTCGACGACGAGCACGAGCAGGCTGAGGCAGAGGACGCCGAGGATCCACCAGCGGCGAGGGTTCTTCTCCGGGGCACCGCCGCGCCCGGCTTCTCGTACAGTGTTCGATGTCACTCGCACAGCGTACGATATGCATCGGACAGTGTGCGAGTGGTTTTATCCTTGAGCGAACCAAGGAGGCGCACCAGTGGCGAACAAGCCCCCGTTCACCTCGGTCTGGGCCCGGGAAACCCCGCCACGGCGCGGCCGCGACCAGCCCGCGCTGAGCCGCGGGCAGATCGTCCGGGCGGCCCTCGAGATCCTCGACGCCGAGGGCATGGAGGCGCTCAGCATGCGCAAGCTGGGCGCCAAGCTCGGCGCGGGCGCGACCAGCCTCTACTGGCACGTCGCCAACAAGGACGAGCTGCTGGAGCTCTGCCTCGACGAGGTACTCGCCGAGGCCAGGGTCCCCGGACCGCAGGGCGAGAGGAGCTGGCGGGACGCCGCCGCCGTGTTCGCCTACGGCATGCGCCAGACCATGCTCCGGCACCCCTGGGTGGCCCCCCTCCTCGGCGTGCTGCCGAGCTTCGGGCCGAACGCGCTCGCGGTCACCGGCGCCCTCACCGTCGCCTTCGAGAGGGCCGGTTTCACCGGCAGGATCCTCCACTACGCCACCGGCGCCGTCGTGTCGTACACGCTGGGCGCCACGACGCCCGAGGTGAGCTGGCTCAACATGGTGGCGGGCTCGGACGTCTCCGCCGACGAGTGGCTGGACACCTTGAGGAAGCAGGTCGAGGTCGCGGCGGCCGACTACCCCGACCTGCTGGCCCGGCACAGAGCCCAGGACTACAGCGACATGGGCATCACCAAGAGTCTCACCTTCGACTTCGGCCTGGTCGCCCTGCTCGACGGCCTGGAGGTCCGGCTGCGGCACCACCTGGACGAGGCCGGCCCGCCACCTCAATCGGCCCAGTCATCGGCCCCGCCCTCGTCTCCCACCGAGGACGCCGCCGCCGGGCGCGGCTGAGGCCCGCCCGCCTTCCCGATCACCCACAGTAGACGGCAGGCAGGAGCGACGGGAGGGCACGCACCGTCACGGCACGGACGCGCGCCGACGTGCGCCGATGCCGTCACCCTGTCACGTAGTGGGTGGTCTTTCTTACATCGTGATCGGCTACGCTCGGACGTATGCTACCGACCCTGGCCGACGTCCTCGCACTGGACGCCGTCCGCCGCGGCAGCCCGCGCGTCGTCGCGGGCGCCGACCGGCTGGACACCCGCGTCCGCTGGGTCCACGTCGGCGAGGTCAGCGACATCGCCCACCTGCTGCGCGGCGGAGAGCTGATCCTCACCACCGGGGTCGCCCTGCCCGAGGAACCCGACAAGCTGGCCGACTACATCGCCGACCTCGCCGCCGTCGGCGCCTCCGGCCTCATCGTCGAACTCGGCCGTAGGTTCATCCGCGAGCTGCCCCGCGCGGTCGTCGAGTCCGCCGAGACCCACGGCCTGCCCCTCGTCACGCTCAGCCGCGAAACCCCGTTCGTGCAGATCACCGAGTCCGTGCACGCGCGCATCATCGACATCCAGCTCGAAGAGCTGCGCGCCTCCGAGCAGCTCCACGAGGTGTTCACCGAGCTGTCGGTCGAGGGCGCCTCCCCCGCCGAGGTCCTCGCCCAGGTCTCCCGCCTGTCCGCCCGGCCCGCGCTGCTGGAGAACCTCGCCCACCAGGTGCTCGCCTGCGAGTCCGCCGGCCGCGACACCGGCGCGCTCCTCGCCAACTGGGAGGCCCGATCCCGCGCCGTCGCCCCCCACGAGCGCACGGCGTACGACCCCTCCTCCGGCTGGCTGGTCACCATGGTCGGGGCGCGCGGCCACGACTGGGGGCGGCTCATCCTCCTGTGCGAGGCGCCGCCCGGTCCCCGCGACGTCGTCCTCGCCGAACGCGCCGCGACGACGCTCGCCCTCGGCCGCCTGCTCGAACGCCACCAGGAAAGCCTGGAACGCCAGGCGCACGGCACGATCATCACCGGCATCCTCACCCACGCCTACTCCGACCCGGACGAGGCCGCCGCCCGCGCCCGCGCGGTGGGCGTCCCCCTCACCGGCAGGAAGCTCATCAGCGTGGTGCTGCGGCTCACCGACCCGACCGACACCGCGCTCAACCTCCAGGCACAGCTCGGCGAGCTCGCCGAGGCCGCCGCCGCGGCCTGCCGGGACGCGAAGCTGCCCGCGCTGGTCGGCGCCCTGGACCAGACCCGCGTCGGCGTCCTGCTCCCCTTACCTCCGCGCACCACGGCCGAGACCGCGCTCACCTCGCTCGCCGAACGCCTCCGCACGGCCTTCGCCACGCCGTTCGTCCTCGCCGCCGGCTCCGTGGTCGAGTCCGTCCGCGACGTGCGCCGCAGCTTCCTGGAGGCCGAGCAGGTCGCCGAGGCCGCCGCGCGCCAGCCCGACCGCCGCCCGTTCTACCGCCTGCCCGACCTGCGGCTGCGGGGACTGCTCCACCTGCTGCGCGACGACGCCCGGCTGCAGACCTTCGCCGAGCGCGAACTCGGCCCGCTGCTCGCCCACGACGCCCACCGCGGCGGCGACCTGACCGGAATCCTGCGCACCTACCTCGACGCCGGGCGCAACAAGGCCGTCGCCGCCCAGCGCGCCCACCTGTCGCGGCCCGCCTTCTACGACCGGCTCCGCCGCCTCGAACGCATCCTCGACACCGACCTCGACGACGTCGAATCCTGTCTGTCCCTCCACGTCGCCCTGCTGGCACTGGAGTCGTTCCGAAGGGAGACCCGGTGACCCACGGCGAGACGACGTCCATGCGGGCACGTGACCACGGCATCGTGATCGGCACCGGCACTCCCTGCCGGTACAACGCGATCACCGACGTCGCTGGCGTCAACTAGGCCATACCACCCTGATCGAGGGCGACGGCCCCCGCGTCGTCGGCCGGGGCCCCGCACGCACGGGGGTCACGATGGTGCTCCCGCACGGCGGCTCCGCCTTCGACCGCACGGGAGGCGCGGGCGAGAACTCCACACGATGACCGGCGCCGACGGCGTCACCGCCCATGATCTGGACGGCGCACGCCTGGCCGCGCTGCTCAAGTGACCCCCCGCGGTCGTGCGCGTGATCCCCTGGTCGCCGGTGCCGCTTACCAGGCGTAGCCCACCAGACCTCGGTACAGGCCAAGAATTCAACACTTAATAGAACATTTCCGGACAGCGGATAACAGTCGGTTACATTCTCATAGACGTTGGCGTGTTCCCGGGCGCTCGGCGTGTCGCAGCCATGACCATGGTCCCGCAGCCATGACCTTGGTCCCCAAGGATGCGATCACCCCCCGGGAGCCCCTGATGCCACGTCCGATGCCGCGCCTGACGCCGTACCCGCCGGGTCCGCCTCGTCGGACGCGACACCGCCTCCACGTCGGCCTCCTCGCGCTGTCCCTTCTGGTGGCCGGCGCCCCGTCCGCCGCCCTCGCCGAGACCGCCGCCCTCTCGACGCGCACGGAGCTCCCCACGTCGAACTTCCCGCTCGGGCAGCCCGGGGTCGCCGCCCAGACCCACACGGCCGTCGCCCCCGGCATCGACCTGTTCACGCTCCTCCACGGCAGCGCGACCGACGGCTACACGGTGTCGGTCCTGATGAACGGCAAGGACTACGGCACCCGCGCCCAGGCGGAGGCCGCGGCGGAGTCCGTCCGCGCCGCGGGCTTCGAGGTCAGCGTCCAGGAGTTCACCCGCCCCGAGGTCGCCGACTACCCGGCGAGCACCGGCTACATGGTCCGCACCGGCTTGTGGACGTTGAAGGAGCGCAAGGAAGCGGACAAGGTCGTGAAGCAGCTCAAAGAGGCCGGCATCACGGCGAAGGCGGACTTCCTCGGCGACGACGGCGTCCAGTCCACCGGCCCCTGGGACGTCCGCGTCCTCACCATCGACCCCCGCGCCTTCCGTGGCGCCTACCACTCCAGCGTGGGCGTGAGCGTCGCCAAGCAGGAACGGCCCTCCGCGATGGCCAAGCAGGCCAAGGCCATCGCCGCCGTGAACGGCGGGTTCTTCAACATCCACACCGACAAGCACCTGCGCGGCGAGCCCGTCGGCATCTCCGTGGTGGACGGGCGCCTGCTCAGCGAGGCCGTCCCCGGCCGCAGCGCGCTGATCCTCAAGGGCCGCTCAGCCAGGATCACCGAGGTCAGCACCACCGTCACCGCCACCTCCGCCGACGACGAGCGCACCGGCATCAGCGGCGTCAACCGCGCGCCCAAGCCCGACGAGCTCGTCCTCTACACCGAGGAGTTCGGCGCCAAGACCCCCGCCGACGACGGAGCCGAGGCCGTCCTCGACGCCAACGGCCAGGTGCTGGAGCTGCGCCGCGCCGGCGGCGACGTCGAACCCGGGACCCGCGTGCTGCACGGCACCGGCATCATGTCCGACTGGATCTGGTCCCACGCCTGGGAGCAGTGGACGCTCGACGTCACCTACAAGGTGACCGACCTGCGCTCGGGCAAGTCCATCCCCCTCACCCCCGAGACCAGCATCATCGGAGGCGGCGTCGGGCTCGTCCGCGACGGCATCGAGCACGTCACCGCCAAGGCCGACGGGCACGCCAACGTCAACATGATCCTGCGCCGCCACCCGCGCACCCTCGCCGGAGTCACCAAGTCGGGCCGGCTCATCCTCGCGGTCGTCGACGGACGCAAGCCCGGCGTCACCGTCGGAGCCTCCATGGTGGAAGCCGCCCAGCTCATGCTCTGGCTCGGCGCCCGCCAGGCCATCAACCTCGACGGCGGCGGCTCCAGCGCCATGGTCGTCAAAGGCAAGGTCGTAAACCACCCCAGCGACGGCACCGAACGAGCCGTAGGCGACGCCCTCCTGATAGTCCCCTAACCCCACCCACAGCACCGACAGAGGAGAGATCAGGACATCTTCCCGCTCTCTCCTCCAGCCAGCAAGCCTGGACGAACGCCCAACGCTTCTCAAACTGACAGCAGGCCACGCGGACGCACGTGCCCAGCCGGGCTTCAGCCCGGAAAACACAGCCCAAGCGAAGCGAGGCCCATTTCCCCGGTCAGCCGGTGGGTCTCGACTTCCTGGTCTCTCAGCGGCTCTTCCCGCTCGGGTGGCAGGTCTCAGCGACGAGTTGGTCGTCGGTGGGTTCTGCGCCGCCTGTCTTTGTCCTCCGTCGTATGGCTGGTCTGTGGTTGGCGCCGGCGCGGTGGCAAGCGGCTCGGCGAACCCGGCGCCCTGATACGACGCCCCGCCGGTCATCCGGCGCAGGCAGAGTGGAGCGAGGCCCGTTTCCCGGTCGTCCGACGGGTATCGACAGACACGGAAAGCACAGAAAACACCCAGAAAACGCAGGAGGGCCACCCGAAACCTCGGGTGGCCCTCCTACATCAATCAAAAAATTGTCCGGCGGTGTCCTACTCTCCCACACCGTCCCCGG
>NZ_JBFBCI010000056.1:0-56573 GCF_040683095.1 Sphaerisporangium sp. NPDC051017 | reverse complement strand
GAAAACCCACACCACCTACGACCAAGCAACCGCATGGTCACACCGGCAACACGACCTCGCCGCTTGACATTCCGGCTCCAGGGATGTCTGACCCGGTGCGACATGAACGAAGGGAAGTCGACGATGTCACTGCTGGGCCCCCTCGACGAGGAGCTGAACCACCAGACGTCGAAGCCGTTCCGGGTGCCTGGGACCACGGACCACCGATTCTACGACCGGCATTGGTTCGAGGCGGTGCACCCTAGCGGGGAGCTGATGATGCTCGCCGGGATGGGCGTCTACAAGAACATGGACGTGGCCGACGGCTTCCTCGTGGCGCAGCACGACCGGCAGCAGACCAACGTGCGTGTCTCGCGCCCGCTCGGCAACGACCTGCGTTCGGTGGTCGGCCCCCTGGAGATCCAGGTGCTTGAGCCGTACGAGCGGGTGCGGCTGACGCTCACACCCGGCAAGTATCCGCTCAGCGCGGAGCTTCACTGGACCAGCGTGTTCCCGGTGTACCTGGAGGAGCCGCACTTCACCTTCAGCGAGGGCCGGATCGTCCAGGACACCAGCCGCTACGACCAGATCGGCCGGCTGGAGGGCTGGATCGACCTCGACGGCACCCGGTACGAGTCGGACGACTGGTGGGGGGTCCGCGACCACTCCTGGGGCGTGCGGCCCGACGTCGGTGGCTTCGAGCCGTCGCACGGGCACACCCGTTCGCCGATGCTGTGGCTGTGGACGTTCGCGACCACCGGCGAAGTCGCGGTGCACTTCCAGCTCAGGGAGACCGGCACCGGTACCGTGACGCATTTCGACGGCGAGGTCATCTACGCCTCCGGGTCGGACCGGGAGCCGGTGCGGATCGAGCGCGTCGAGCACGACATCGTGTTCATCGACGGCAGCCGTGATTGGAGCACGCTCGTCTATCACCTGTTCCTGGCCGACGGCCAGAAGATGACGCTGGAAGCCGAGGCACTGCAGAGCGCATGGGCCTATCGCGGCACCGGCTACGAGAACGGCTACGAGGACAGCCGGGGCGTCGGGGTGCCGCGGGGCGAGATCGTCGAGACCGACCGGGTCGACCTGTCCGTCCCTGGTCGGGTGACCCGGAACGGTGAGCCGTGGTTCCCGGGGCACCGCGAACAACCCGCACGCGTCTGGATCGACGGTGCGCCCGGCACCGGTCACCTGCCCGTGATGAGCTCCGGGCGGGTGGAGAAGTACGGCCTGGGGCGATAACACCGGGCCGAGAAACGTCGTGTGAATCGGTGGGTGGTGCCCCATGCCGGTGCACGCCGTACTACGCCGGGCGGCCCCGGCATTGTGTAGACCGCCCGTACACCGGGGCGACCACAGGGAAGTGAACCATGCCCTCTTCACAGACTTCACGGATGATCGACGCCCAGGCCGTCATCGACGCCGCGCCGCTCTCGCGACTGCAAAAGCGCGCGCTCGTACTCAGTTTCGGTCTCGCCATGATCGACGGCTTCGACAGCCTCATCATCGGCTTCGTCGTGCCGGCGATCTCGGGCGACTGGAAGGTGACCGCCGCCGCCCTGACCCCGGTCATCATCGGCGGCCTGCTCGGCACGATCGCGGGGGCGCTCCTGCTGGCCCCACTCGCCGACCGGTTCGGCCGGCGCCGCATCATGAACGTCGGCCTCGTCGTCTTCGGCGCACTGACCCTCGTGTCGGCCTTCTCGGGAAGCATCGCAGAGCTGGCCGCGCTGAGGTTCTGCGCGGGCCTCGGGCTCGGGGCCGTCGTCCCGAGCCTGATCGGGTATTGCTCCGAGTACGCGCCCAAGCCGATGCGCGCCACCGTCGTGACCCTCGCGGGTGCCGGGCTGGCCGCGGGCGGGTTCATCGGCGGGTTCATCGCCGGGTACCTGGTGCCGACGTTCGGATGGCACTCGGTGTTCCTGCTCGGCGGCATCGCGCCGCTGGTCTACGTGCTGGTCACACTGAGATGGCTGCCGGAGTCGGTGCAGTTCTGCGTCGCCCGCGGCCGGAACGCGGACGCGGCCCGGCTGCTGGAACAGATAGACCCGTCGCAATCGATCACGGAGACCGACCGCTTGGCGCTGCCCGGGAAGGTGAAGGCGGGCCGGGCCCCGATGACCGCGCTGTTCACCGAGGGTCGCGCGCTCACGACGGTGCTGCTCTGGATCGTCTTCTTCAACGCCCTGCTGTTGTCGTTCTTCATCTTCAGCTGGATGCCTTCCCTGCTTACCGCCGCCGACCTCGGCAAGAGTGCCTCGCTCATCGCGACATCCGTCTGCACACTTGGCGGCATGATCGGCGGCGTGCTGCTAGGCATCGTGGCAGACCGGAGAGAGTCCCCGATCCGGATGCTGGCCGGCGGCTTCGTGCTCGCCGCGATCGCCACCTTCGTCACGGCGCAGACAATGGGCAGCCTCGTCCCGCTGCTGTTCGCGGTGTTCGCGCTGGGCATCGGCGTGATCGGCACTCAGACCTGCGTGAACGCCGTCGCCGTCGGCCTCTACCCGGCGAAGATCCGGGCCACCGGAGTAGGCTGGTGCTACGGCGTCGGCAGGGTGGGCTCGCTCGTCGGCCCGGCCATCGGCGGCATTCTGCTGGGGGCGAACGTCTCCCCCCAGGCGATCTTCCTGTGCGCGATGGTTCCGGCGGGCCTGGCCGCCGTCGCAATGGGGCTGCTGAGCCTGCTGCACCGGCGCACCGAATCCCGTGCCGCCCTCGAACCGACTCCCGCACCGGTTCCGCCTGCCGAGAACTTCCTGTCCTGAGCCGCCTGCCCGGCGGCGCGACCACCGGTTACGCGAGGAGCTGACACACCGTGGGCTACCCGATTCCCGTCGACGCCCGGTTCAAGGGCCCATTCCAGCCGATGCGCTTCGAGGCCACCGTCGAGGAGTGCATCGTCACCGAGGGTGAGATCCCGAAGGACCTGGCCGGTGGTTTCTACCGGGTCGGCCCGACCTGGAAGAGGCCCACGAAGCAGGGCACCAATGGCCTGCTGGCCATGGACGGCATGGTGCAGGGTCTGGTGCTGGAGAACGGCCGGGCCGACTTCCGCAACCGCTGGGTACGCACTCCCAAGTACCAACTGGAGGAGGAGCATGGCCGCGGGATGTTCACCTGGACCGACGGCGAGTGGCACGACTGGCGCTCGTTCGGCCTGGGTGACGTGCAGCGCGACCGGTACACGACCGGCGTGCCGCAGGGCACGAACAACGTCAACATCTTCCCGTTCGCGGGCAAGATGATCGCCACCGCAGACTCGGTCGGCGCCCCCATCGCGATCGACCCGATCACGCTTGAGACGGTGGGCGCCGTGTCCTGGTCGTCGAAGCTGTCGGCCGGCCTGCACGAGAAGGCGGCCTTCGGTGACGCAGGGTTCACCGCCCACCCGAAGTGGGATCACGAGACGGGTATCCTCTACGGCTGGACCTACCGCGACACCAAGCCGTACGTCACGCTCCACGTCGTCCGGCCCGACGGCGGCGTGCTGTCGCGCGACATCGACGACGCGCCCTACAACTCGGTCGCCCACGACATCTGGCTCACGCCCGAGCACGTCGTGATGCCGTTCCAGCCCTTCCTCGTCGACAAGGCCCGGATCCTGAAAGGTCGCAGCGTCTACGCGTGGGAGCCGGAGCTGCCGATCGTGCTCGCGCTGATCCCGCGGCACGACCTGGCAGCCCCGATCCGCTGGGTCACCATGGACATCGAGGCGCAGTACATCATGCACACGATGTCGGCCAACGTGACCGGTGACCGGCTCACGCTCGACGGCCCGATCTTCAACCGGCCGCCGTTCCCGTTCGAGCAGGACTTCGCCGACGGGGACGACGTGGCGCTGTTCTTCTCCATCGCCAAGAGCGAACTCGGCCGCTGGAGCGTCGACCTCGGCACCGGTGCCACCTCCAGCGAGCGGCTCTCGGACCGGCCCTCGGAGCTGCCGAAGGTCGACGAGCGCTTCTACGGCCGCGGATACCGCTGGGGCTACCAGGTCGGCGGCGTGGTGAAGCGGGCCGGCATGTCGATGAACAGCCTGGTCGTCACCGACATGCAGACGCTGTCCGACCAGGAGTACCGGATCCGCACCGATCAGCCGGCGGCCGTTCTCGAGGCGACCTTCGTGCCACGGACGCCGGATGCGCCGGAGGGTGACGGATGGCTGATCGTGCCGGTGTCCTGGTGGGCGGAGAAGCGGGGCGAGTACCAGATCTTCGACACCCATGACATCACGGTCGGCCCGATCGCCCGGATCGAGCTCCCCTTCGCCCTCGGCTGGACCGCGCACGGTCACTGGATGGACTTCCGTGGCTGAGCGAGCAGCGGATCGCCCGGTCCAGGTCGGCGCGCTCTTCGCCCTGCAGGCTCCGCCGGGGGGCGCGCTGACTCCCGCCGACGCCTTCTCCGCGGTCCCGTCCCTCGCCCGCGACCTGGAGGACTGGGGCTTTGACTCCATGTTCTTCACAGAGCACCACGGCAGTGCGATCAACGAGGTGCCGTCGCCGTTCGTGGTCGCCGCGGCGGCCGCGGCGACCACCGAGCGGATCCGGATCGGCAGCGCCGTCGCGCTCCCGGCGTTCTACCACCCGCTGCGCCTCGCCGAAGACGCGGCGACCCTGGACAACCTGTCGCGAGGCCGGGTCACGGTCGGACTCGGGATGGGGTACCGGGACGAGGAGTTCGCCCGGTTCGGGCTCGACCCGAAGCGCCGGGTGTCGCACCTGGTCGAGTCCGTGCAGATTCTGCGGCGGGCGTTCGCCGGTGAGGAGTTCGACTTCGACGGGCGGGTGCACCACCTGGCCGCAGCGAAGATCGCGCCGCTTCCGGTACAGCCGGCCGTCCCGCTGTGGATGGGAGCGCAGCGGCGCCCGGGGCTGACCCGCGCCGCCCGAATGGGGCTGACCGTCCCGCTGTCCGGGGCACCCCTGCCGATCGCGGTCAAACAGCGGGCAATCTACGACGAGGCGCTCGCCGAGGCCGGCCACCACGAGGCCGCGGTGGAGTACCCGATCGTCCGGGAGTGCTTCTGTGCTCCCACCGACGACGACGCCTGGGCGGTTGCCGCCCCCTACCTGGCCACCCTGTTCGCCGATTACTCGGCGCACATGAAGCTGCCGTCGGTGCAGCGTGACGGCGGCTACCGGGCCGACGCCGACGAGGCGGACCTGAAGGCGGACGCCCTGCGCGAGTTCGGCCGCGACCGGATGCTGATCGGCAGCCCGGAGACGCTCGTCGCCGAACTCCGCCGGCACGCCGCGACCCTTCCCTGCGACCACTGGGTGCTGCGGATGCACTTCCCAGGGATGCCCGTCGACACGGCACGGGCGTCGATGCGGCTGTTCTCGCGCGAGGTGCTGCCGAGCGTGCGGCGGGTCGCCCCGGCCTGACCCCACCGACCCGATCGAAGAGAAGGACACAGATCATGCCCACACTGGACGGAAAAGTCGCGATCGTCACCGGCGCGACGGTCGTGGAACCGGGTGGCCTCAACATCGGCGGGGCGATCGCCACGGAACTGGTCGCGGCAGGCGCGAAGGTGGTCCTCGCCGATGTGAACACCGAGGGCGCGGACGCCCTCGCCGACCGGCTCAACGACGCCACCGCAGGGAAGGTGGCCCTGGCGGTACCCACCGACATCCGCGTGGAGGCACAGATCGAGCGGCTCGTGGCGGAGGCGGTGTCCACCTTCGGCCGGCTCGACATCGTCGCGAACAACGCGGGTATCTTCCCCAGGGCCGACGGTAGGGTCGGCGACCTCGCGATCGAGGTCTGGGACGACGTCATGGCCGTGAACGTGCGCGGCGCGATGCTGCTGACGAAGCACGCGCTGCCACACCTCGTCGCCGCGGGAAGCGGGGCGATCGTCAACACCTCCTCGACGCACTCGTTCGCCGGTGACCTGCAGCTGACCGGGTACGGGGCGTCCAAGGCGGCGGTCAATGCGCTGACCCTTTACACGGCCACGCAGTACGCGCGGCAAGGCATCCGGTGCAACGCCGTGTGTCCGGGGACGACGCTGAGCCCGCCCGTCCAGCAGGCCCCGGAGGAGTTCCGGGCGAGCTACGAGCGGCACACCCTGAACCCGAGGCTCAACACCCCGCAGGACCTGGCCAAGGTGGTCGCATTCCTGGCCTCCGACGACGCCCGCGGGATCAACGGGATGCTCATCCGGGTCGACGGCGGGCTGCTGGCCCACCAGCCCTTCTTCGCCGACTTCCTCGAGGACGGCGCACCCCGCTGACCCAAGGCCGCCGGGCCGGCGGACGACGTGGGGGCCACCGCGATCGCGGTGGCCCCCACGTCATCGCGCACATCAGGTCACGGGCGTCCGGCGTGCGGGACCTCGACGCGGGTGGTCTGCAGTGTCGCGGCCAGGCCACCGAGCCGGTCGTTGTCGACCAGGCCGGGCGCGATACACAGCAGCAGGGTGCGGCCGTCGAAGCCGCCGAGCATGCAGGCGAAGATGTTCTGGCCCTCCGGGGCCTTGATCTCCTCGACGATCTCGCCGCCCTCGCGCACCCGGATGACCCGCGCGTTCTGCGGGTCCGCGGCCCAGATCAGGCCCTCGGCGTCGAGGCAGCAGCCGTCGAGGATCAGGTCCAGACCCGCCATGAGGGCATCGAAGGAGCTGAAGTCAGGCGCCTTCGACAGCTCCGCCCACACCCGGCGCTCGCCGAGCGAGCCGTCAGCCTGGATCGGGAAGGCGGTGTAGCGGCCCGCCAGGCCCTCGCCGACGATAAGTGTGCGGCCGTCGGCGGTGATCACCGAACCGTTGGGGAACACCATGTCCCTTGCCAGCACGCGGTGGTCGCCCTCGGGATCGATCCCGATCACGGCTGCCTTCGCGGGCGGCTCGCCCGCGAACGGGTCGAAGCCGAAGAAGCCGGCGTAGGCGTACCCGCGCTCGTCGACGACGAGGTCATTGAGGTCGCCACGGCAGTGTTCGGACACGTCGGCGTGCAGCGTGGTGGTGCCGTCCGCCGCGCGCCGGTAGATCCGGTGGTCCTCCTGGCTGACGTAGAGCAGGCTGCCGTCGGGCATGAAACCGAGGCCGGACGGCTGGTGTTCCAGGGCGACGACCTGCTCCTCCTTGCCCTCGGAGGTGTAGGTGAAGATGCCCTTGCGGTATAGGTCGGAGACCCACCAGAGGCCGTCGTGCCAGCGTGGCGCCTCGAAATAGGCGCCACCGGTGGCGAGTGTCTGCAGTTCGTAACTGGCCATGTGCTGTCTCCTCTGACAGTTCGGGGTGGGCGCGGGACGTGCGGAGGTGTCGCCGGTGTGGATCCGGGAGGTCAGCGGTCCGGCGCGGTGGCGCCGGCTCAGTCCTGCAGGCGGGCGCGGAGCAGCTGTTTCTGCACCTTGCCCGCGCTGTCGCGGGGATCGGGCCCAGGACCAGGGCACGCGGTGGCTTGTATTCGGCGATCAGCGCGCGGCAGCGCTCGCGCAGCTCGTCGAGGGTCGGGCGGGTACCGCCGACGATGACGTCCTTGATCCGGTCGACCAGGCGCATCGCCTGCCTCCACTTCGCGGGGGGATCGGCCGGGGACCCGGCGGTGTCAGGGGGGACCGAACGCGGCGGTGACTCCCTCGGCCAAGAACCGGGGACCGTGGACATACGCGGCGATAGCGGAGGCGTACCGCCTGCTGGCGTCGTAGTTCTGCGCCAGCCAGAGGCAGCCGATGTGACGCCACACATGCGACCACACCTCGAAGAACCGCATGACTTCCGGGTCCGGGGCCCAGTCGGCCGCCGCGACGTAGTGGCCGATGAACTCCTCCCATGGCAGCACCGGCTCGACAGAGGGCCGCAGGTACGCGAGCTCCTCGGCCGGGTCGCCGATGTGCGCCGCTTCCCAGTCGAGTACCGCGGTGACCGTCCCGTCCTCGATCAGGAGGTTGGAGAACGCGGCGTCGCCGTGGATGAGTGACCGGCGGGCCGGCGCGGCCGGGACATGCGCCCGCAGCCAGGCGAGCAGGGCGGCGAGGACGGGCTCGATCTCGATCCTGCGTTTGGCGAGGGTGCTCTCCTGCCAGGAGATCATCTCGTGCAGCTCCTCGGGGGTGCTGCGCGGCGACACAGGCATCGGCACGCCCTCGACGTCGAGCTGGTGCAGCCGCGCGTAGATTGAGGCGACCTCAAGGCAGACGTCCTTCGACACTCCCCTCGCCCCCCAAACGTCGCCGACGTTGCTCCCGGGCGCGCGGCGCGTCACGAAGAACGCCCCGCCCAACGCATTGTCCTCGGGCTCGATCCACATCGGCTCGGGGACCGGGAGACCCGCCGCGTACACGGCCCGGACCACCTCGAACTCCGGGGCGAGTGACCGGGCGCGCCTGCCGGCCGGTACCTGGCGCAGCACGATCTCCTGGCGGACGCCGTCGAGCGTGGCGGCCACCAGCAAGGTGCGCTTCGAGAAGCCGCCGAGGATGGCCCGCACCTCGTGCGCCTCGTCGGTGGAGCCGGGCCTGCGGGCCCGCAGGTAGGTGGTGACGTCCACGGGGGACACCGGCTTGTCACCCGCAGCGGGGGAGCCGGCCGACGGTTCGGCGACGCGGGTGTCGGCGGGCCGCATCGAGTCCAGCAAGCGGTGGATCGACTTGCGGAGCAGCCCGGAGCCGTCGGCGCCCGCGGACAGCCGGGTCACCTCGCGGGCCAGTTCGGCGGACGCGTCCTCGTCGACGTCCAGGCGCCCGCGCACCCAGGCCAGCAGGGCCGATGCGTGCTCGAGTCGCCCGGCGAGCCCGGCGTCGCCGATCTCCTCGGCGACCATGGCGAGCTCATCGGCCACGGAGGCCAGCAGGCGGCTGGTGACCGGGGGCAGAGACTGCGGGTCGGGGACTGACACGGGAACTCCGTTCGGCGGTGACGGTGCGGCGGCGAGGTTCAGCGGCGCCGGACGGTGATGCCTGCGGCCTCGCGGTCCCAGGTCCCTGCGGTCACGCCTTGCTTGCGGAGCTGGAACTTCAGGACCTTGTTGGTGGGGGTGCGGGGGAGTTCATCGCGGAACTCGATGTAGCGGGGGACCGCGAAGTGCGGGACGTGGTCGAGCGCCCAGCGGCAGAGCTCTTCCTCACTGAGGGCGTGTCCTTCGCGGAGGACCGCGGTGATCTTGAGGCAGTCCTCGTTTATGCCGTCGTCGGCGGCGTGGGCGGCGACTTCGCTGAGTGCGGGGTGGTTGAGGAAAGCGGTTTCGACTTCGAAGCTGGAGATGTTCTCGCCGCGGCTGCGCAGGTAGTCCTTCTTGCGGTCGACGAAGAAGAGGTAGCCGTTCGCGATGCGGCCGTAGTCTCCGGTGTGCATCCAGAGGTTGCGCCAGACTTCTGCGGTGGCTTCGGGGCGGCGCCAGTAGCCGACGAACATGATGTGTGGTTTGCGGGGGCGGAAGGCGATCTCGCCCATCTCGCCGTCGGGCAGGATGCGGTCGTCCTCGTCGAGGATGACGACCTCGTAGTCGTCCGCGATCCGCCCACAGCAGTCCTCTGGCATGGAGTCGTCGCCGAATCGCGACATGGCCAGCCGCACGCCCTCGGACAGGCCGTAGTTGTGACCGTCGGTGAACTCGACGCCGAACCGGTCCTGCCAGACCTTGCGCAGCGCGGGCGGGAACGGCGCGCCCACCACCGAGCGGAGTTGCCCGCGGCAGCGGTGCATCTCGGGGGTGTCAGGTGCGTTCGCGACAAGCGGGAAGATGGAGGCCATCAGACGGGCCTGGGTGGCGCCGGAGCGTTCGATCTCGGCCCAGAACCCTGAGACGGAGAAGCGTTCGGAGATCGCGACCCTGGCCTGGGCGAGCAGCCCGCTCAGGGCCACGTCGATGGCGGCGACGTGGAAGAGCGGCAGCGGCGTGTACATGACGTCCCCGGGCAGCGGGGGCACCGCCTGGTTCGACTGGCGGCCCTGGTTGAGGATGAAGTTGTAGCTGATCATGCAGCCCTTGGAGACACCCGTCGTGCCGGACGTGTAGATCAGCATCGACAGGTCGCCGGGCTGGGCGCTGATCGGGATCGGCGTGTCGTCCGTGCCGCGGTGGTCGTCGAGGGCCTCAATCGGGACCGCGCACGCCGGCGCCTCACCTGTGGCCGGACCGCGGCGCAGCACGAGTCGCAGGTGGGGGAGATCGGCGCTGATCGCGGCGACGTCACCGATGTAGCGCGTGTCGGCGACGACGATGGTCGCAAGGGAGTCGTCGATCGGGTGGCGTAGGAAATCGCCCCGGTAGGCGGTGTTGAGCGGGACCCAGAGACCACCCGCCTTGTTGATCGCCAGCCAGCTGACGACTTGGTCCATCGAGTTGTCCAGGAGGGTCGCGACGGTCTGGCCGGGCTCGAGCCCGAGCCGGATCAGCTCGTGAGCGAACCGGGTGGCCAGCCGTTCGGTCTCGGCGTAGGTGTACAGGTCGCCCGAGAAGTCGAGGAAGACCTGGTCGGGGACCACCGCGACCGCCCGGGCCAGGGCGTGCAGCGCCGTGTCGGTCTGTCGATCCTGCTTGGTCGGACCTGACTCCGGCTGCGGCATGAGAACCTGCTCCACCATCAACCTCCTCGTGCGATGTCGGTCAAGGCCCGCTCGAGCATCGAACGGACGGTTACCGGCGAGCAATTGTTGACCAGCTCGTCTCAGAATCTATCCCTCGCTACGGGGCCTGTCTACGCTCGTTTTCGCGAGACGAGGCTGCTCCCCGCGTCGATCTCGCCGGGCAGTGGAGGAACGGTCGTTCACGGTCGCGTAGCGTGGAGCCAAACGTCCCGATCCGGAGGTACATCCATGACGGTCACGAACGCCGAGGTCTGCGGCACCGGTCCGGACACGGCCGCCCTTGGGCGGCTGCTTGACGGGCGGTGGAGCTGCCGCGGCTTCCTCGACGACGCGGTGCCCCGCCCCATCATCGAGCAGGTCCTGGATCTGGCCCGGCGCGCGCCCTCCTGGTGCAACACCCAGCCCTGGCATGTCGTGCTCACCGAAGGAGAGGGTACCGAGCGCTTCCGGACGGCCCTGTCGGCGCATGCTGCGTCCGCGCCACTGGCGCCGGACTTCCCCTTCCCAAAGCGTTATGCGGGCAGCTACGACGCGCGCCGGAAGGAGACAGCCTGGCAACTCTACGAAAGCGTCGGGATCGAGAGGGGAGACCGCGCGGCGTCCGCGGTGCAGGCGGCGAAGAACTTCGCGCTCTTCGGCGCCCCCCACGCCGCGGTGATCACCACCGAGGCCGATCTGGGCGTGTACGGCGCGGTGGACTGTGGGATCTACGTCGAGACGTTCCTGCTGGCCGCGCAGAGCCTTGGTCTCGGCGCGATCCCGCAGGCCGCGCTGGCGGCGTACAGCCCCTTCATCCGCGAGTTCTTCGGCCTGCCCCAGAACCGGCTGGTCGTCTGCGGGATCTCGTTCGGCCGGCCGGACCACGACCACCCGGCCAATTCCTTCCGCACCCGCCGGGTCGAGGTCCCCGAGACCGTGACCTGGGTGGACTGACGCGCACTGCCGGTGGCCTCCGCCTCGTTGGGGCCGCCGGCCGCCGCCGTCAGGCCTGCACCGCGACGCCGCTCTCGATCAGCGCGTCCACCTCGGACACGCCCCACTCGGTGAGCGCCCGCCTGGTGTCGGCCCCCGGTGCGACCGGGGCCTGCGGGACCGGTGCGGGAGTGCGGCCGAAGCGCGGCGCGGGTGCCGGCTGCGGGACTCCCCCGATCTCGACGAACGTGCCCCGCTCCGCCAGTTGCGGGTGGTGCCGTGCCTCGGTGAGGCTCAGCACCGGCGCCACGCACGCATCTGTGCCGTCGAAGACCTTCGCCCACTCGTCGCGGGTCCGGGTGCGCAAGACCGCGGCGATCTCCTCGCGGAGGGCCGGCCACGCCGCGGCGTCCCGGCGCCTGCCCTCGTCGGGGTCCAAACCCAGCAGCGTCATGAGCTCCGCGTAGAACTTCGGCTCGATCGCGCCGACGGCCATGTGGCGGCCGTCGGACGTCTCGTACACGTCGTACCAGGGCGAACCGGTGTCGAGCATGTTCACGCCGCGCTCGTCGCGCCACATGCCGGCCGCCATCATGGCGTGCAGCACGGTCGTCAGCGAGGTGGCGCCGTCCACGATCGCCGCGTCGACGACCTGGCCCTTGCCGGAGCCGGTCGCCTCGAAGACGGCGGCCAGCACCCCGACGACGAGATAGAGCGAGCCGCCGCCGAAGTCGCCGACCAGGTTCAGCGGTACCGCGGGCCCCTCGCCTTTGCGGCCCATCGCGTGCAAGGCACCGGTCAGGGCGAGGTAGGTGATGTCGTGGCCGGCCGAGGCGGCCAACGGCCCGTCCTGGCCCCACCCGGTCATGCGGGCGTAGACCAGCCGCGGGTTGCGGGCCCAGCAGTCCTCGGGCCCCAGCCCGAGGCGCTCCGTCACGCCCGGCCGGTTCCCCTCGATGAGCACGTCGGCCCGCGCCACGAGGTCGAGCACGGCCCGCGCCCCCTCGGGGCGGCGCAGGTCAAGCACGACAGAGCTGCGACCGCGGCGCAGGGCGTCGAGCTCGGGCGGGATCGCCGTCCCGCCGGTGCCGCTCGGGCGGTCGACACGCAGGACCTCGGCTCCCAGGTCGGCCAGCAGCATCGACGCGAAGGGCCCGGGGCCCATGCCCGCGAGCTCCACCACGCGCAGCCCGGCCAGTGGTCCGGTCGTGTGGCTGTGGGTCATGTGTCGCCTCCAGGGAGCGGGATCGCCCGCTCGTCGCGATGGGGATCCGGTGCCCTGCCGTTTGCGCGCACCGCGTAGCGATCGTCGTCCCCTGGGCGGAGGATTGTCAACGATCGTTCACCGCCCAAGCCTCATCGGCTACTGTCGTCGCCATGGACACTACGTCGGAAGTGATGGGGGAGCGCTCACGGCTGCGTGCGGCCGCCGCCCTCCGCAATCTGGGACACGCGATGGTCGCGCACCGGGCGGACGACGCGGTGCTGGAACGCGTCGCGGACCTCGCCGACGAGCTCGCTGTCGCGGTCATGGGCGGCCCCCTCGTCGAGCGGACCGTCGCGGACGAGGTGGCGCGCCTCGCCGAGCCCGTGCCACCGGACGGCGCCGTCGTCGACCACGGCGTCCTGTGCCCGGTCTCGGGGCACGCGAACCCCCTCGGGCTCGCGATGACCGCCCGGCGGGTGGGCGACGCGGTACACGCGACGGTCACGCTCGCCGCCGCCGCCGCCGGCTCGCCCGGCATCGCGCACGGCGGGGTCGTCGCCGCGCTCCTCGACGACGTCATGGGGTTCGTCCTGGACTCGCTGCAACGGACGCCCGGCTACACCGCCAGGCTCGAGGTCCATTTCCGTAAGCCGGTGCCGGTGGGAGTCCCGCTCGGCGTCCGCGGCCAGATGCGCCGCAGGGACGGACGCAAGCTCTTCATCGACGCGGTCGTGGAGCAGCACGGCACGACGCTCGCCGAGGCCGAGGCGTTGTTCCTCGCGATCGATCTCGACACCGCGGCCGCCCTGTCCTGAACTTCCCGGCCCAGCCGACCGGCCTGGACGCCGGCCGATGTGACCGACCTCGCATTGACACTAAATCTTTGCCCACATTATATTGAGCCTTACAGTCTCAATATAGGTGGATGCCGCCACGCGGTGCGGGTGGCCGACAGCGCCGCATGTCCGCCCGGCGGGAGACCTGCCACCCGTGAGTCGCTCCGCGTCGCCCTGCCCGCGTGGGCGGGGGGTGCCGCGCGTTCCGTGGAGAAGGGGAAGTCAGTTGTCCGAATCGGTCGTGACCCGCAGCAGACAGCCGCAGTCCGAGAGCGAACCGGACGGGGATCGCGAGCTCCGTGCGGCCCTCGAGGTCGCGAACATCCCGACGCTGCTCCTTGTCCTGACGCACCTCACCGGTGACCGGAAGTGGCTCGCCGACCCGTACACGCCCCGGCGCGGCAAGCCGTTGAGCGACAACGACACCGCGGGCCTGTCCGAGGAACTGCAGACCGAGGTACGGGACGCTGCCCACGCGGCCATCTTGGACGACGAGGCCGGCAGGCTCGTGCCGGTCGACCTGGCTCCGGAGCAGGTCGCCGAGCTGCTGTCGGTCGCGCTCGTCGAGGAGGTGCCCGCCGAGTACGGGCCCCTGCTGAGCGAGGAGATGGGCCTGATCTCGCGTGACATCGAGATCCCGCGGGCCCGCGAGGGCTTCAAGGTGGTCATCATCGGCGCCGGTCTGTCCGGGCTGTGCACGGCCTTCAAGCTGGAGGCCGCCGGGATCGACTACGTCATCCTGGAGAAGGACGGCGACCTGGGCGGCACCTGGCTGGAGAACGTCTACCCGGGCTGCGGCGTCGACACCCCGAGCCACTTCTACGCGTTCTCCTTCGCGCCCAACTCGAAGTGGTCGCGCTACTTCGCCAAGCGCCCCGAGGTGTTCGCCTATCTCTCCGAGCTTGCCGACCGCTACAACGTCCGCCACCGGATCCGGTTCGGCGCCGAGGTCGTCCGGGCCGACTACGACGTGTCGTCGGCGTCGTGGACCGTGCGGATCCGCGACGCGAAGGGCCGGGCGGAGGAGCTGACCGCTCCCGTCCTGGTCAGCGCTGTCGGCATGGTGAACCGGCCTTCGATCCCGCCGATCGCCGGGCTGGACCGCTTCGAGGGCCCGATGATGCACACGGCCGAGTGGCGGCAGGACGTGGACCTGCGCGGCAAGCGGGTCGCGGTGATCGGGACCGGTGCGAGCGCGATGCAGTTGGTCCCGGCGATCGTCGACGAGGCCGAGCGGGTCATGGTCTTCCAGCGCTCGAAGCAATGGGTGGTGCCGTACCCCAACTACCACTGGAACGTCCCCGAGGGCGTGCGCCATCTGATGGACCGGGTCCCGCTGTACGCCCGCTGGTATCGGCTGCGCACCTTCTGGAACTTCGGCGACCGGCTGCACGAATCATTGCAGATCGACCCCACGTGGCCGCACCAGGACCGATCGATCAACGCCACCAACGAAAAGCACCGGGTGTTCCTCACCAAGCACATCACGCGGGAGCTCGGCGAGCGCGCCGCCGACATGCTCGACGACTGCCTGCCGGACTACCCGCCCTACGTCAAGCGCCCGCTGCTCGACAACGGCTGGTTCCGCACGGTGGCCCGCGACGACGTCGACCTGATTACGGAGGCCGTGGCCGAGACGACCGAGAACACCGTGATCACCGCGTCGGGGGAGCGCTTCGAGGCGGATGTCGTGGTGCTGGCGACCGGCTTCAAGACCCTGCAGTTCTTGTGGCCGATGGAGATCCGGGGCGCCTCGGGCCGGACCCTGCGCGAGCAGTGGGGCGAGGACGACGCCCGTGCCTACCTCGGCGTCACTGTACCGGACTTCCCGAACTTCTTCATCGTCAACGGGCCCAACACCAACGCCGGCCACGGCGGCAGCGCGATCATCGCCACAGAGCTCGAGGTCCGGTACATCATGCAGGCGATCAAGCACATCGTGGAGGCCGACCTGGCCAGTACCGAGGTGCACGAGGACGTCTTCCGGGAGTACAACGACGAGCTCGACGAGGCCCTCTCGCAGGCGATCTGGTCGCACATGAAGGCGACCACCTACTACCGCAACGGCAAGGGCCGCGTGGTCGTGAGCAGCCCGTGGAAGTACATCGACTTCTGGCGACGCACGAAGAAGTTCAACCCAGAGGACTACATCGACGTGCCGGCGGAACACTGAGTCGTGAGTCGGCAATTCGCGGCGTAAGTCCGCGTGGACGTTTGCCCTGGAAACTCTTTCCGCTCATGAGCTCTGACCTGCGTAACCAGTGATCACCGGCGGCCGTGCCGTGGGTCGCCGCTGAAGGGAGCTTTAGGCCGTGTCCTTTGGATCAAGGAACTGGGTCCCCGAGCCAGATCTTGATCGAGGCTACGTCGATGGTGCCCTGGTAGATTCGCTCGCGCTTGTCGAAGCGCATGGCCACGGCACGGAAGGCCTTGAGTTTGCCGATGCAGCGTTCGACGGTGTTGCGCTCTTTGTATCGGTCGACGTCGAACGCCGGTGGCCGGCCACCCTGGCGACCCTTCTTCAAACGGTTGGCCTGCTGATCCCTCTTCTCCGGGATGACCCCGCGGATGCCGCGTCGCCGCAGGTAGGCGCGGTTGCCGCGCGAAGAGTACGCCTTATCGGCCAGGGCACGCGCGGGCCTTCGGCGAGGCCGGCCACGGCCGCGACGGAGAATGCGAATGGACGCCATCACCCGGATGAAGTACGGGCTGTCGCCCTGCTGCCCGGCGCTGGTGAGCCGGGCGACGGGCCGGCACCGCCGATCGGCGGCCAGATGGATCTTCGTGGTCAGGCCGCCACGAGAGCGCCCGAGCCCTTCACGGTTCTTGGCCGATTCGTGATCTACGCCGTCCCCTTTACCGGGAAGTCCGCGGGCGGCAGGTGATGCGCCCCGGCCGCGTGATGATGCGCACGGACGACGGTGGAGTCGACACCGACCGTCCAGTCCTCGCCTTCGGCTTCGTCGCATCCCGCCCGCAGCCGATCCAGGATCACCGCCCAGGTGCCGTCCAATGACCAGCGGCGATGCCGGTTGTAGACCGTCTTCCAGTTTCCGTAGCACTCGGGCAGGTCCCGCCACGGGCAGCCGGTCCGGGTCCGGAAGAAGACCCCGTTGATCACCGGCCGGTGATCGGCCCAGCGGCCGCCCTGACGCGGATTGACCGGTAGCAGTGGCGACAGCCGTTGCCATTCCTCCTCGGACAGGTCATGACGATTCAGGCGATCATCCACCGTACTGATCTACACCAAATCACCATCAAAGATCTACAGGACACGCCCTAGGGCGCGGTCGATTGCGGCGTCCACGTCGAGACGTTCCTGCTCGCGGCGCAGAGCCTGGGCCTCGGTGCGATCCCGCAAGTTGCGCTCGCCGCCTACGTGTCATTCATGCCGAGTACTTCGGGATGCCGGAGGATCGGCTACTCGTCTGCGGTATCTCCTTCGCCTGGCCTACTCCCGGACACCCCGCCAACGATTGCCGCATCGGCGCGTCGAGGTGGGCGACACCGCGACATGGATCGATCATGTTGCGTGCGGTGGCTGAGTTTGCTCGTGGGGGAGAACACGCCGATCACATGAATCGTGGCGTGCGCTTCTCAGCGAAGGCGTTGCGGGCCTCCTGGAAGTCCGGTCCGTGCTGTGCCACTCCCTGCGCACGGGCCTCGGCGTCGAGCTGATCGTTCAGGCCGCTGCCGAGCCCTCGATACAGCAGGTGCCGGGCGGCGCCAACCGACGACGACAGCGCGGCCAGCGAATGCGCCAGGGCCACGGTCCTCTCGCGAACCTCGACGGCCGGTATCACCTCGTTGACCAGGCCCCAGGCCAAGGCTTCGTCCGCGGTGACCCGGCGGCCGGACAGCATCATCTCTGCGGCGCGGCCAGTCCCCACCACTCGCGGCAGCAACCATGTTGATCCGGCGTCCGGTACCAGGCCGACCTTGACGAACGACAGCTGGAAGGACGCGGTATCGGCGGCCACACGGAGATCGCACGCCAGTGCCAGCGACACCGCGGCTCCGGCGGCGATACCGTTAATCCCGCCGATCACCGGAGTCCTCATCGACGTCATCGCCAGGATCAGCGGGTTGTAGAACTCGCGGATGACGGCTTCGGCGTCGCTGGGACCGCCGCGCAGGTCCGCTCCTGAAGAGAACGCGCGGCCGGCGCCGGTCAGCACGATCGCACGGATGTCGTGGTCTTCGTCGAGCGCGGCCAGCGCCTGCCGCAGCTCGGCCAGCAGGGCGTGGCTCAGCGCGTTGAGCCGGTCCGGGCGATTAAGCGTCACCACTGCCACCGGCTCGTCCCGTTCGATGAGTAGCGCCTTCTCGGTGCTCTCGGCGGACATGTCGTGATCTCCTTTGTGCAACGTCGGGGCGCCTGTGCGGGGCAGGACTGTACAGCGAGCCGGAGTCACGTGCCGCGGGTGGTCAGACACGGATGGACGGCGGCCTCGGTGAGATTCGGCACGGGGCGACGCACGCGTCTGTACCACGAGGACTCCTGCCCATTTGTCTCTAGTAGTGCCGCTGCGGCATCGGTGACGGCCGAGAAGTCGATCTCCCTGCTGGGGTGGCCGGGCGATCGAGTGCCGTCGCCGGTCCGGACGCGATCCTCTCGGCCGGCCTCGCGTGCTGCGCTCCTGACATCGTGGCGACTCTCCAGTATTTTCATTCGATCGGTCTCAATATTGTCACACGATGCGCTGTCGTGTCGGGCTGTCTCAAGACAGGTCGTTGGCACCGGGGCCTGCGCGATTCCTACCTGCGCAGGATCGGCTGGCGGGCCATCGTGCTGCGCGCGGACGGCAGCGCCCTGGTCGTCGGCCCGTCCGCCACGACCGAGCCGACCCTGCTGGTCACGCCCGGCATGACGCCCCACCAGGTCGTCCTGGTCCGGGTCGCGCTGGGCAGACCAGTGCGTGGCGCTCAACGTGCAGGGCCCCGCGGGGACGTGGGACACCGGCGCGTTCGTGGCCGTCGAGGAGCGAAAGGCCGGGCCCGTGTCAGCCGGCGGGGCGGGCGTCGAGGAGCTTCTCCAGGCGCCGCACGACTGGGCGCCAGGAGGAGGGCACGCTGTAGCGGCTGACGCTCCTGCCGTTGTAGGTGAGGGTGTACTCGTACATGTCCGCGCCTGGCGGCGCGGTCTGCGAACGGCCCAGGCTCAGCCGTTTCAGCTCACCGCGGAGCTTGCGCGTGTCCGCCGCGGACAGGCATCGCCTGATCGCCGGGCCGGTTCTATGGACGACGCGGGCGCAGCCGTTGGTGTAGACGGTCACGTGGTCGTCGACGCCGGCGAAACCGCCCTGCCGCTGCAGCTTCACGAGGGACGTCGCCTTCTGCCGGACGGCCCGCCGCGCCTCGTCCGCCGCGGCCGCCGTCGCCGCCGGAGACGGCACCGCCCCCGCGACCATCGCCGGGACGAGCACGGACATCACCGCGATACGCCAGGTCCTCATGACCCATAGACGTACCCGCGGGCCGGTCGGCTCACCGGCGTGAAATAACCCGTGCGGCCCGCCGTGTTCCAGCCCAAGCAGACGCATACGGCGAAGACCAGCTGAGGAGAGATGACGATGGCGGACAAGCCGGTGCTGACCCCGGGACCCGATCACCCCATCACGGTCGAACGCAACCCCGCCCGCGTGGTGGTCACCGTCGGCGGGCGCGTGCTCGCCGACACCACGGACGCGCTGACGCTGCGCGAGGCGAACTACCCGCCCGTCCAGTACGTCCCGCGCAAGGACGTCGACATGGCGCGGCTGGAACGCACCGGCCACGCGACGTACTGCCCCTATAAGGGTGACGCGTCCTACTACAGCATTCCGGACGGCGGCGGGCGGTCGGTCAACGCGATCTGGACCTACGAGACGCCCTACGCCGCGGTCGCCGAGATCGAGGGGCACCTGGCCTTCTACCCCGACCGCGTCGACGCGATCGAGGAGCGTCCCGCGCAGGGCTGAGCGGACGGCGTCACGCCCGGGCGAGCCCGGGGTAGAGCGCGTCCACCTCGCCCGACAGCTTCGCCTTGACGCCACGGCTGACCTCGACGGCGAGGATCTCCGGCCTGCCCTCCTCGACCCCGTCCAGAGCCCGGGCCGAGACGTCGGAACGGAATCGTTGATCCTTACCGGATACTCTCCAGGATGGTCGCGTTGGCGAGGCCCCCCGCCTCGCACATGGTCTGCAGGCCGTACCGCGCGCCGCGGCGGCCCATGGCGTGGACCAGGGTGGTCATGATGCGGGCGCCGCTCGCCCCGAGCGGATGCCCGAGCGCGATGGCGCCGCCGTCGGCGTTGACCTTCGCGGGGTCGGCGCCGGTCTCCTGGAGCCAGGCGAGCACGACCGAGGCGAAGGCCTCGTTCACCTCGAACAGGTCGATGTCGGCGAGCGTCAGCCCGGCCCGGCGCAGCACCTTCTCGGTGGCCGGGATCACGCCGGTGAGCATGAGCAGCGGGTCCGAACCCGTGACGGCGAAGGAGTGCAGCCTCGCCAGGGGACGCAGCCCGAGCCGGGCGGCCGTCTCACTGGTCGTGATGAGCAGCGCGGCGGCGCGCAACACCGGCGCCCCGCGCGACATCCTGGCCGCCCGCCTGCGGCACCTCACCGAGGGCGGCGTCCTGGAGAAGACCCTCTACAGCACCCGCCCGGCCCGCCACGAGTACCGCCTGACCGACGCCGGCCGCGAGCTGGAGCCCGTCCTGCACCTGCTGCGCCAGTGGGGCGACCGCCACCTCGCCGACCGCCCGCCGATCGTCGTGGAACACTCCTGCGGCACCGACCTCGACCCGGTCCTGGTGTGCCGCACCTGCGGCGAACCCGTCACCGGCGGCTCCTGCCGCGTCCACTTCCAAATCCCCGGCTGGACCTACACCGGCGCCGTCCCCGTCCAGGACCTTTCGGACGACCGGCCTGCGGAGCCATAACTCTTCGACCCACGCGTCCGGCCCACTGACCTACCCCCGAGCCGCGGATGCGGCGGCCCAGGTAGTCGCGGAGTTCTCGAACACTCATTCGCCCGGTCCGGTCATCCGCTTCACGAAGAACGCCCGCTTTTGCGTCACGCCCGGCGGGAAACTCCGCCTGCCGAAGATCGGGGACGTGGAGGTCCGCTGGTCGCGCTCCCTGCCCGCCGACCCGTCCAGCGTGACGGTGGTCAAGGACGCGGCCGGACGGTACTTCGCCTCGTTCGTCGTCGACGTCGAACAGCGGCCCCTTGCGCCGGTCGAGTCCGAGACAGGGATCGACCTCGGGTTGGGGCACTTCGCGGTCCTGTCCGACGGACGGAAAATAGACGCCCCGCGATTCCTGCGCCGGGCCGAGAAGAAGCTCAAGAAGCTCCAGCGGGCGCTGTCCCGCAAGGCCAAGGGGTCGGCCAGCCGGGCCAAGGCCCGGCGGAAGGTCGCCCGGCAGCACGCGAAGGTCGCCGACGCGCGCCGCGAGTTCCACCACCGGCAATCCACTCGGATAGTTCGCGAGAACCAAGCGATCTACGTGGAGGACCTGGCCGTGGCGGGACTGGCGCGCACCCGGCTGGCCAAGTCCGTGCATGACGCGGGCTGGTCATCCTTTGTCGGCATGCTGGAGTACAAGGCCGCCCTGTACGGGCGGGTCTTCCACCGGATCAACCGGTGGTTCCCCTCCTCGAAGCTGTGCTCCGGGTGCGGGACTGTCGCCGACAAGATGCCGTTGGAGGTCCGGGAGTGGACCTGTGCCTGCGGGGCGGTCCACGACCGGGACGTCAACGCCGCACGTAACATCCTGGCCGCCGGGAGGCGGCAGGTCGCCGCTGGACGGAAACCCGCGCCTGAGACGGGCGGGAAGCGGAGACCCAAAACGCCTGTGGAGACCCGTAAGACCCCCACCCCCGCGCCCCGGCGCGGTGCGAAGGGTACGGTCGAGGCAGCAGGAAGCCACCGAAGTGCCGCCGCGTGAGCATGTGCGGCACAGGCGGAACCCCGGGCTTCAGCCGGGGAGCGCGTCAAATGATCGTGCTCGCGAAGGTGAGGGCCTGTTCCGCCCAGAGCCTCGGTGACAACGGTCGGACCCCGGAGACGCGCGCGTACGTCCGGGGCGGGGGCGACCGGCCGTTCGAGGGACGGATCCCGGACAACGCCTCCTGGGACCTTCACGGTCTCATCGGCGTGAACTATCAGCTCAGCCACCTGGCGATTCAGGTGATCGCGGAGCGGTATGGCGAGCAGAAGATGGTCGCCTTCGTGCTCGCGCACTACCGGGGCCAGGGGGCCGACGCGGCGCTCACCGAGGTGCTCGGCATCGAAAGGCAGGACTTCGAGCGTCAGTGGGCCGAATACGTCCGTGCCAAGTTCGCGTGATCCGTCGGAGGCCGCCGTGCCTGAGCCGTGCCTATGGCCTCGCTTCGCTCGGCTGGTTCGGCGACGGGGTGCGGCGATCTCCAGATGTGCTCCAGGGGCGGAATATCGGGCCCCCGCGCGCCCCGGATCGGGGTTTCGGGAAGGGCGCGCGGAACGCCGGGCGGCGGCGGGGAATCCGGCATGTGACCGGCGAGTGTCGGTTGCGGCCATGCCGTGACCGCTAAGCGTGACGAAACGGGTTCAGAGGGCGCTACCGTTTACGGAGTGGAGGACATCGATCGCCGTATCGTGACGCTGCTCGCCGCAGACGGGCGGATGAGCTTCACCGATCTGGCCAGGGAGACCGGCCTGTCGGTCTCCGCCGTTCACCAGCGGGTGCGCAGGCTGGAGAAGCGCGGCGTCATCAGGAGCTACGCCGCGCTGATCGACCACGAGGCGGTCGGCCTTCCCCTCACGGCGTTCGTGTCGATCAAGCCCATCGACCCCTCCGCCCCCGACGACGCGCCCGAGAAGCTGGAACACCTCACCGAGATCGAGGCCTGCCACAGCGTCGCGGGGGACGAGAGCTACATCCTGAAGGTGCGCGTGCGGTCGCCGAACGCGCTGGAACTGCTGCTGCAGCAGATCCGGGCGGTGGCGAACGTCGCCACACGCACGACGATCGTGCTGAGCACGCCGTACGAGTACCGCACCCCGGACCTCACCGGGGGCGCCTCCTGAGCGGAGGCGCCCCCGACGGCCCGGCGGTCAGGGGACCGGTGCCGGGATCGGCTCGCTGAAGCTCTCCCGCAGCCGGCGCGCCGCCTCCGGGCTCGCGCCGAGCCGGTCGAGGCCGAGCAGCGCCGCGCCGACGATCGGCGGGACGTCCGCGACCAGCAGCGTCGCCGACGGCGCCTGGGCGGCGTACCTCCGCTCGATCAGCCCCATCAGCAGGGGGTGGCGCGCGGTGAGCACGCCACCGCCGAGGACGACCTCGCACGGCCGCTCCAGCAGGCCGAGGCGGCGCATCGCCACCACGCCCATGACCGTCACCTCGTCGGCCTGGCGTTCCACGACCCCGCGGGCGACGGCGTCCCCCTCGGCCGCCGCCGCCAGCAACAGGGGCACGAGTCCGTGCAGCACGTCGGACGGCAGCTTGCCGAGGTGGATCCCGAGGACGACCTCCTCGACCAGCCGGGTGCCGAAGTGGCCGCGGACCACGTCGAGCAGCAGCGTCGCCGGGCCCCGGCCGTCCTCGGCGCGGACGGCGTGCCACAGGGCCTCCTCGCCGAGGCCGTAGCCGCCGCCCCAGTCGCCGCTGAGCCTGCCGAGGGCGGGAAAGCGGGCGACCTCGCCGGTGGGCGAGACCCCGACCGCGTTGATCCCCGCGCCGCACACCACCGCCACGCCCCACGGCCGGGACGCGCCCGCGCGCAGCAGCGCGAAGGTGTCGTTGCCGACCACGACGTCCGCGCCGTAGCCCCGCGCGGAGATCTCCTCGCCGAGCAGCCGTTCCTCCACGGGCAGGTCGGCACCGGCGACGTACGCGGACACCAGGTCGGCGTACGGCGTGGCGGCGGCGTCGCCCAGCATGCGCCTGACGGTCTCGCCGATGACGTCGATGGCGGCGGGGACGCCCGAGCTCTGCGGCGTGAACCCGGGGCCCCGCTCGCGCGCGAGGAGCGTTCCGTCCTCGGCCACCAGCGCGACGTCGGTCTTGCTGTTGCCTCCGTCGACCGCCAGGACGGTCTTCACGCGGCTCCGCCTTTCTGGGTCTCCCCGATTCCGGGCGCCGGCGCGCCGTCCAGCCCGGCCTGTGGCATGGTCGTCACGCCCGCACCGCCCACGGAAGGTGGGCGCGGTTGGCCGCGATCAGGCGCTCGGCGAGGTCCGCCGACACCGACGCCTGCCCGATCAGCGGGTGGGCGAGCAGCGCGTCGGTCACGCGGCCGGCGCCGCCGTGCAGCGCGGCCTCCAGCGCGAGGTTCTCGTACGCGGTGACGTGGGCGATCAGCCCGGCGTACAGCGGCTCGACCGGGTCGACGGGCAGCGGCGTGGCCCCGGTGGCGCCGATCCGCGCGGGGACCTCGATCACCGCGTCGCCGGGCAGGAACGGCAGCGTACCGTCGTTGCGCAGGTTGACGATCTGCGTGTCGCCCCGGTCGTTGACCAGCGAGGAGATGAGCGCGACCGCGGACTCGGAGTAGAACGCGCCGCCGCGCTTCTCCAGCAGCGCGGGCTTGGTGTCGACGGCCGGGTCGGCGTACATGGCGAGCAGCCTCTCCTCCATCGCGGCGACCTCGGCGGCCCGCGAGGGCTTGGAGCGCTGCTCGGCGACCACCGCGTCGTGCTCGTAGAAGTACCGCAGATAGTACGACGGCACGACGCCGAGCCTGCGGATCAGCGCCGGTGGCAGGCCGATGTCGCCGGCGATCTGCTCGCCGTGGTCGGCGAGCAGCTTGGGCAGCACGTCCACGCCGTCCAGGTACACGGACCGTTCCCACGTCAGGTGGTTGAGGCCCACGTGCCCGAGCGAGACGCGCTCGGGGGCGACGCCGAGGTTGGCGGCGAAGCGCCGTTGGAAGCCGATCGCCACGTTGCACAGGCCGATCGCCCGGTGCCCGGCCTGGAGCAGGGCCCGGGTGACGATGCCGACGGGGTTGGTGAAGTCGACGATCCACGCGCCGGGCGCGGCCTTGGCGACCCGCTCGGCGATGTCCAGCACCACGGGAACGGTCCGCAGGGCCTTGGCGAGGCCCCCGGCGCCGGTGGTCTCCTGCCCGACGCAGCCGCACTCCAGCGGGAGCGTCTCGTCGACGTCGCGCGCCGCCTGCCCGCCGACCCGCAGCTGGATGAGGACGGCCTGCGCGCCGGCGGCGCCGTCCTCGATGGTGGTGGCCGTGC
Source organism: Sphaerisporangium sp. NPDC051017 (assembly GCF_040683095.1). Lineage (NCBI taxonomy): Bacteria > Bacillati > Actinomycetota > Actinomycetes > Streptosporangiales > Streptosporangiaceae > Sphaerisporangium > Sphaerisporangium sp. NPDC051017. The sequence goes on along the minus strand of NZ_JBFBCI010000056.1, from coordinate 31,883 downwards.
TCACCGTGGCCGGGTGCCCGGCCCGCGCGAGCATCCGCGACGCCATGCCCGACACCAGCGACAGCCGCCGCTCGTCGGGGTCGATCAGCGTGATCTCCGACAGCGGCAGTTCCTCCCGCAGGCGGGCGAAACCGTCGATCAGTTCAGGCGTGTAGGTGGAGCCGCCCCCGACAACGGCCAGTTTCATCATTTGACTCCCGTCAGCTTGACGCCCTCGATGAACGCCTTCTGGGCGAAGAAGAACACTATGATCACCGGTGCCATGGCGAGCAGGGTGGCCGCCATGGTCAGGTTCCACTGGACGCGGTGCACGGCTCTGAAGGAGGCCAGGCCCACCGACAACGTCCAGTGGGAGGTGTCGGTCCCCGCGTACAGCAGGGGCCCGTAGTAGTCGTTCCAGCAGTAGAAGAACTGGAACAGGGCGACGGCCGCGATCGCGGGTTTGGCCATCGGCAGGATGACCCGCACCAGCGTCCCGAACTCGCCGTAACCGTCGACGCGGGCGGCGTCGGAGTACTCCTTCGGGATCGTCGCCAAGAACTGCCGCAGCAGGAAGATCGAGAATGCGTCGCCGAGCAGCATCGGCACGATCAGCGGCCACAGCGTGCCCGTGAGGTGGAAGCGCGCCCACAGGATGTAGATGGGCACGGCGACGACCTGCGGCGGCAGCATCATCGTGGTGATGACCAGCAGGGTCGCCACCTTGCGCCCCGGGAAGCGGAGCCGCGCCAGCGCGTACGCCACCGGGATCGACGAGATCAGCATGAACACGGTGGCCAGCACCGCGTACATGAGCGTGTTGAGGATCCAGGTGAGCAGCGGCGCCTTCTGGAAGATCTCGGCGAAGTTGCCCCACTCCCAGTCCTTCGGCCACAGCTGCGAGGTGAGGGCCTGGTGGTCGGTCATGACGGCGGTCAGCGCGATGAACACCAGCGGGCCGAGGAACATGATCGACAGGGCGACCGCGATGGCGTGGGTGGCGATCCAGTTCAGCGTGGCCCGCCGGCGCGGGACGCGCGTACGGCCGGCCGCCTTGCGCGCCCGGGAGGCGGGCGCGAGGGTGAGGGTCATGCGTCCTCCTCGCCGAGGCCGCGGAACTGCCGCAGCAGGAACAGGGTGAACACCATCGACACCGCGAACAGGATGAGCGCCAGAACGCAGGCGTAACCCATGGCGAAGTCGCGGAACCCCTGGTGGAAGAGCCACTCGGGGAAGGTCAGGGTGGACTGGTCGGGGTAGCCGGGGGTGAACACCGACCCGGCGGAGTCGGTGGAGCCCGAGGCCACGCGGGCGGCCACCATGGCCTGGGTGAAGTACTGCAGCGTCTGGATGACGCCGGTGACGGCGGCGAACATCAGCACCGGCCGGATCACCGGCAGGGTCACCCGGAAGAACTGCTGCCAGGGCCCGGCCCCGTCCAGCGCGGCGGCCTCGTAGAGCTGCTTGGGCACGTCCAGCAGCGCGGCCAGGAAGATGACCATCAGGTCGCCGACCGACCACAGCGCGAGCAGGGTCAGCCCCGGCTTGGCCCAGGCCGGGTCGCCGAACCAGTCCGGGGACGGGATGCCGATCGCCGAAAGGATCGTCGGGACCGGGCCGGTGCCCGGGTTGAGCAGGAAGACGAACCCCAGCGTCCCGGCGACCAGCGGCACCAGGGACGGCAGATAGAAGATGGTCCGGAACACCCCGACGCCCGACTTCAGCTTGGTGACGAGCTGGGCGACGCCGAGGCCGAACAGCAGCCGCGCCGGGACCATCACCACGACCAGCCACAGCGTGTTGCGGATCGAGGTCCACGCCGCCTCGTCCCGCAGGAAGTACTCGTAGTTGAGCAGGCCGACCGGCTCCAGGGTGAACAGGTCGTAGCGCTGGAACGAGAAGTAGACGGTGGCGATCAGCGGATAGGCGAAGAAGACCCCGAATCCGACCAGCCACGGGGACAGGTAGAGCAGCGCCCGCAGGGTGGGACGGTGCCGGCCGCCGACCGGCACCGCCTTCCTTCGACGCCCGAGCGTCGTCGCGGCCATGATCAGCCGCCCGCCGTCAGCTTGAGCTTGTCGTTGATCTTCTTGTCGACGTCCGCGAGCAGGGCGTCCAGGTCCTTGGCACGGCCGGACTCCCAGTTGTTCTGGGCCTCCTGCAGCGTCTGCTGGTTGAACGCCGAGTTGATGTGCGCGGGCAGGGTGCTGCTGTTGGGGTTGGCGAAGATGTCGAGGAACGTCTGGAAGTTGGCGTCCTTGTCCAGCTTCGGCGACTGCAGCGCGGGCAGGGTGCTCGGCACGTTGCGCAGCGCGTTGGACAGCGTCACCAGCGCGTCGGTGTCGGTGGTGAGGTACTTCACCAGGTCCCACGCCGCCTCGGGGTGCTTGGCGCCGCGCGGGATGCCGACGACCGTTCCGGCGATGAAGCCGCTGCCGTAGAGCTGGGGCTTGTCGTCGGCCACGGGCAGCGGGGCGGTGCCGTAGTCGAGGTCCGGCGCGTCGGCGGCGATCATGGCGTTGCGCCACTCGCCGTCGATGGCCATGGCGACCTTGCCCTTCATGAAGGGGTTGTCGGCCGAGAACTCGTCGCCGAAGGTCTTGCGGAACTTCTCCAGCTTGTCGTACCCGAACCAGTCGACCAGGCCCTTCTGCCAGGTCATGAGCTGCTTCCACGCCGGGTCGGCGCCGATGGCCGAGGTGCCGTCGGGGTTGGTCCACTTGGCGCCGACCATCGGGCCGGTGTGGATCGGGACGTTCTCGTACATCTGGGCGCTGGGGTTGAAGCCGGCGACCTTGATGGTCCCGTCCGCGTCGCGCACGGTGAGCTTCTTGGCCAGGTCGGCCAGCTCCGACAGTGTCTTGGGCGGCTGGGCACCCTTCATCAGCTTCTTGTTGTAGTAGAGGCCGTAGGTGTCGGCGAGCATGGGCATCACGCACCGCTTGCCGTCGTACTCGGTGTACTCGGCGATCACCTTGGGGAAGATCGACTCGTCGATCTTGGCCGCGGCGAGGTACGGCTCCAGGTTCTGGAACAGGCCCGTCTTGCAGAAGGTGGCCACGCTGTCGGTGGTGAAGGACAGCGCCACGTCCGGCGGATTGCCGCCGCGCACGGACTGGATGATCTGGTCGTCCTGGACCGCCTTGGTGGTGTTGACGGTGATCCAGGGGAACTTCTGCCTGAAGCCGGCCAGGGCGTCCTCGAACGCCTTGATCTCGTTGTCGGCGGAGAAGCCGTGCCACATGGTGATGGTCACCGGCTCCTTGCCAGGGGTGCTTCCCGCGGACGGCACGCCGGGCGCGCTCTCGGTTCCGGCCGTGCAGGCGGTGGACGCGAGTAGGGCCAGACCTGCCGCCGCGGCGAGCAGCAGAGGTGATTTCACGGAATTCCTCCTAAGGGTGGTCGGTGATCAGGAGGTCGCACGAGGGGCGGCGGGAGCGCGCGGGTCCGGGGAATCCGGGGGAAGGCGGCAGGAGGGGTCAGGAGGGGTCGGGAAGGGCGGACGGGACGGTGGAGCTGAAGATCTCGTCGCGGGTCGTGGCGAGGGCGAGGCCGAGCGCGCCGGTCAGCACGGGGTTGCCGTCGACGCTGGAGACCCGTACCGGCGGCCGGGGGAAGGTGAGCAGGTGCAGTTCCTGCTCGACCAGTTCGGCCAGGAGGTCGCCGCCGGCGAGCAGCATGCCGCCGGTGAGCACGACGATCTCGGGGTCGACCACGGCCGTGATGGGGGCGAGGCCCATGGCCAGGCGGGCGGCGACCTCGCGCAGCGCCTCCCGGGCGCGTTCCGCGCGGCCGCTTCCGACGGCGGCGTCGCGCACGGCGTTGCGGACGGCCTGGGCCGGCTCGGTGCCGCGGACGCCGTGCGAGCGCAGGAGCTTCAGCACGGCAGGGCCGCCGACGAGGGCCTGGAAGCCGTGGTCGCCGCGCTTGCCGGTCTCGCGGGAGGTCGGCGCGCCGACGGTGGGCATGTAGCCGACCTCGCCGGCACCGCCGGTCGCGCCGCGGTGCAGCCGGCCGCCGAGCACGAGCGCGGCTCCTATGCCCGCGTCCGCCCACAGCAGGATGAAGTCGGCGTGGCCGCGGGCGATGCCGTGGGCCTGCTCGGTCAGCGCGACGAGGTTCACGTCGTTCTCGATGTCGACCGGCACGCCGAGCCCGTCGCGCAGGGTTCCGACGAGGTCGGGGATGTGCCAGCCGGGGATGTGGGCGGCGTAGCCGAGGCGGGCGGTCGCGGGGTTGACGGCGCCCTGGATGCCGATCACGATGCGATGGAGGGCGGCGGGGTCGATGCCGGCCTGCAGGCACGCCCCGTTGACGGAGGCGCGCACCCGTTCGACGACGTTGCCGGCGCTACGGCCGGGGGTGGGCAGGATATGGTCGGCCAGGACGGCGCCGGTGATGTCGGCGGCGCGGGCGGCGATGCGCGCGGGCGTCACGTCCAGCGCGACGACGTGCGCGGCGACGGGGTTGATCCGGTACAGCTCGGCCGTGCGCCCGGGAAGTCCTTCGCGGATGCCGTCCAGCACGACGAGGCCGGCCTCCTGGAGGCGTATGAGCAGCTGCGAGGCCGTGGGTTTGGACAGGCCGGTGAGGGCGCCGAGCTCGGGGCGGGTCAGGGGCCCGCGTTCCAGCAGCACCTGCAGCGCGGCGCGGTCGTTGATCGCGCGCAGCAGGCTGGGCGTTCCCGGCTGCGAATTCGTGTTCATACCGCCCAATACTCCTCACCACACGGACAGTCCCCGGCGCAAGTTAGGAAAGATTACTAACTCACTAGGACCGTACCGCCACGCCCCCGACCAGGGTCAATAGGCTCTACCAAGCTGTGACCAGGTTGGTAGCACCCCGCTGACGTGCGGCGATCGCCCGCCGGGGGAGTCCGCCCCCGGCGGAGGGCATGCGCGACGGTGAACGGAGCGCGATCGGCCGGGATCGGAGTGGGAAGGGAGAAAAGGGCCCGTGTAACAGAAAAGCCGCCTCGGGGGGCGGCGATGGAAATCGGAGCGCGAGGGGCGATCTGCTATTCTGAGCCCTTGTCATCACAATGAACACAAATAGCAATGCAAGCCCGGAGTTTCACATTACTATCAATGATAATGAAGCAGGGACTACCCGTCAAATCGAGCTCGCCAGGGAGCAGCGTTACGTCGCCGGCCTGTACGAGCGGCTCGACCTGCTCCGGGCACGCACACGAAAGCAGCTCGACGGCGTGCTCGCCCAGGGCGGCGGAGGAACCCACCAGAACCGCTCCGAGCGCGACACCTTCGCCGTCATGTACTCCGAGCGCCTCGCGCGGCTGTGGGCCGTCGAGAACGGCCTGTGCTTCGGCCGCCTCGACCTGGCCGAGGAGAAACCCCTCTACATAGGCCGCCTCGGCCTGTCGGACGACGAGCAGACCCGGCTTCTCATCGACTGGCGCGCCCCCGTCGCCCAGCCGTTCTACCGGGCGACCCCGGCCGAGCCCATGGGCGTCACCCGCAGGCGCCACCTGCAAACCCGGGGACGGCGCGTCATCGGCGTCGACGACGACCTGCTCGACCTCGACCGGCTCAGCGACGACGACCGGGCCACCCTCAACGGAGAGGCCGCCCTGCTGGCCTCCCTGGGCGAGAAGCGCACCGGGCGCATGCGCGACATCGTCGCCACCATCCAGGCCGAGCAGGACCGCGTGATCCGCTCCGACCTGAACGGCGTCCTGGTCGTGCAGGGCGGGCCCGGCACCGGCAAGACCGTCGTGGCCCTGCACCGCGCCGCCTACCTTCTCTACACCCACCGCGAGCGGCTGGCCCGCCGCGGCGTGCTCATCGTCGGCCCGAACCTCACCTTCCTGCGCTACATCGAGCAGGTCCTGCCCTCGCTCGGTGAGACCGACGTCCTGCTGTCCACCGTCGGCGAGCTGTTCCCCGGCGTCACCGCGACCGACCGCGAGCCCGACGACATCGCCGCCGTCAAGGGCGACGCCCGCATGGCCCAGGTGATCGCCCGCGCCGTCCAGGACCGCCAGCGGATGCCCCGCAGGCCCATCGACATCGACCTCGGCCGGTACACCCTGCGCCTCGACCAGCGCGTCTGCGAGACGGCGCGAAGCCGCGCGCTGCGCAGCAGGCGCCCGCACAACCAGGCAAGGTCGGTCTTCGTCCGCCAGGTCCTCGGCGCGCTCGCCAAGCAGGCCGCCAAGGTGCTCGGCCGGGGCATGCTCGACGAGTCCGACCTCGCCGACCTGCGCGAGGAACTGCGCACCGAGCCCGCCGTCAAGTCCGCGCTCAACCGCCTGTGGCCCTACCTCACGCCGCAGCAGCTCCTGCTCGGCCTGTACGGCTCCCGTGAGCGCATGGAGTACGCCAGGCTCGGCGCGGCCGAGCGCGACCTGCTGTTCCGCGCGCCGCGCCCGGGCCGGGTCCAGTGGACCGAGGCGGACGTGCCGCTGCTGGACGAGGCCGCCGAACTGCTCGGCGACATCGACCCGATGGTGGTGCGCGCCGCCGCGATGCAGGCCGAGGAGGAACTCGCCGCCGCCCGCCGCGCCGAGGAGGCCGAGCGCGACGCCGAGCTGACCTACGCCCGCGAGGTCCTCGAACTGACCGGCATGTCGGACATCCTGGACGCCGAGCGGTTCGCCGCCCGGCACCGCGACGACGAGATCCACCTCACGACCGCCGAGCGCGCCGCCGCCGACCGCACCTGGGCCTACGGGCACATCGTCGTCGACGAGGCGCAGGAGCTGTCGCCCATGGCCTGGCGCATGCTCATGCGCCACAGCCCCAACCGCTCGATGACCATCGTCGGGGACATCGCCCAGACCGGGTCGGCCGCCGGCGCCACCTCCTGGAAGCAGGTCCTGGACCCGTACGCCGCCGGCCGCTGGCGCGCGGAGACGCTGAGCGTCAACTACCGCACCCCGGTCGAGCTGATGGCCGTGGCCGCCGACGTCCTCACACTGGTCGGGCCCTCCCTGCGGGCGCCGGATTCGGTGCGCGAGACCGGCACCCGGCCGTGGTCGCGCCGCGTCGGCGACCTCGGCGAGCTCGGGCCGATCGTCTCGGGGGAGGTCGTCGAGGGCGGGCGCCTGGTCGTGATCGTCCCCGCCGGCCGGGCCGCCGAGCTCGGGGAGGCCGTCACCTCCTCGGTGCCCGGAGCGGTGGCCGGGCAGGGCGCGGACGCGCTGGAGGCCCCCGTCGCCGTCCTGACCGTCGCCGAGGCCAAGGGGCTGGAGTTCGACGCGGTGATCGTCGCCGAGCCCGGGGAGATCCTCGCCGAGTCCCGGCACGGCGCCGGTGATCTGTACGTCGCCCTCACCCGCGCCACCCAGCGGCTCGGCGTCGTCCACACCGGCCCGCTGCCCGGGATCCTCTCCCGCTGCGAGCCCGTCCCGGCCCCCTGACCGCCGTGGCGTGCGCCCGATGGTCGCGCAGCCCCGGGCGGATGGTGTAGGCAGGTCGGGCAACGAAACGCACGGACGTTCAGGTGGTGATCTTTTGACCCGCGACACGCGACGCGTCCTGGTGACCGGCGCGGCGGGCAGGCTGGGGCGCCCGACGCTCGACCTGCTCGCCGGGCACGGGGTCCCGGTGACCGCGCTCGACCTCCACGACCCGGGTGACCTCCCCGCCGACCGAGTGGTCACCGGCGAGGCCGGCGACTCCGAGACCGTCAGGGCCGCCATGGACGGCGTGGACACCGTGATCCACCTGGCCGCCATCCCGGCCCCGACCCTCGGCACGCCGGAGGAGGTGTTCCTGGGCAACACCCGGGCCACCTTCGCCGTCTTCCAGGAGGCCGCCAGGGCCGGTGTGCGGCGGGTCGTGTTCGCCAGCAGCCTCTCGGTCCTCGGCCTGCCGTTCTCGCCGCGCGCGCTGCACCCCGCCTACGTGCCGATCGACGAGGCGCTGCCCCTGCAGGTGGAGGACCCGTACGCGCTGTCCAAGCAGACCGACGAGGCCATCGCCGTCATGATGGCCCGCCGCCACGGCGTCGACTCGGTGGCCATGCGCTTCCCGCTGCTCGGCGGCCCCGGCGACAAGCTGCCCGACCGCGCGGCCATGTACGCGCGGGACCCCGCCGAGGGGGCCCGCGAGCTGTGGTCCTACCTGGACCTCAGGGACGCCGCCCGGGCCAACCGGCTCGCGGCGACGCGCCCGCTGACCGGCGCGAACGTGGTCCTCCTCGCCGCGCCGACCACGCTGTGCGCGCTGCCCACCGAGGAACTGCTCGACCGCTACCACCCGGAGGCCGAACGGCGGGCGCCGCTGCCCGGGCGCGCCGTCCCCATCGACCTGAGCGCCGCCGCCCGGCTGCTGGGCTTCCAGGCCGAGCACCTGTACCCCGTCGAGGCCCACACCGGTGAGGTGACACCATGATCGCCCGTGAGGACGCGGCCCCGGCGCCGCGCGAGGCCGTCGTGATGCCGCAGACCCAGGCTCCCTGGCCGGCCCGCGACCGCCTGCGGATCACCGGCGTGCGGGCGATCGTCACCGCGCCCGAGGGCGTCCCGCTGGTCGTGGTCCGCGTCGACACCGGCGACCCCGGGCTGTACGGCCTCGGCTGCGCCACCTTCACCCAGCGTTTCCACTCCGTCGTCACCACCGTCGAGCGGCACGTCGCCCCGATGCTGATCGGCCGCCACCCGGCCGACATCGAGGACATCACCCGCATGGTGCACCTCACGTCCTACTGGCGGGGCGGCCCGGTGCTCAACAGCGCGCTGTCCGGCGTCGACCAGGCGTTGTGGGACATCGCGGGCAAACGCGCGGGCATGCCGGTCTACGAACTGCTCGGCGGGCGGGTGCGCGCGGCGGCGGCGCTGTACCTGCACGCGGGCGGCGCGACTCTCTCCGAGACCCTAGGCCAGGCCCGCGAGATCATCGCCGCCGGGTTCCGGCACGTGCGCGTCCAGGTCGGGCAGCCGGGACTCGGCAGCTACGGCGCGCCGGGCAGGGGCGGCGCCTACCCCGGCCACCCCAACCCCGACGGATGGGACGTGCTGCACTACCTGCGCACCACGCCGGACGTCCTGGCCACGGCCCGGGCCGAGCTGGGCGACGAGATCGAACTGCTGCACGACGTCCACCACCGGCTCACCGTCAAGCAGGCCATCGGCATGGCCCGCGCCCTGGAGCCCGCCCGGCTGTTCTTCCTGGAGGACCCGATCCCGCTGGAGCTGTACGACCGGCTCCCCGAGCTGCGGGAGGCGGCCCCCATGCCGATCGCCGTGGGGGAGCAGGTCGCCTCGGTCCCCGACGCGGCCCGGCTGGTCACCGGCGGCGGCGTGGACATCCTGCGATGCCACGTCTCGGCCGTCGGCGGGCTCACCCCCGCCCGCAAGCTCGTGGCGCTGTGCGAGCTCACCGGGGTCGGCACGGCCTGGCACGCGCCCGCCGACGTCTCGCCGGTCGGCGCGGCGGCCAACGTGGCGCTGGACGTCACCTCGCCCGCGTTCGCGATCCAGGAGGGGCACGTCTACAACGACGCCACCCTGGAGGTCTTCCCCGGCACGCTCGTCCCGCGCGGCGGTCATCTGTACCCCAACGACGCGCCGGGCTGGGGCATCGACCTGGACGAGACCGCCGCGGCCGCCTTCCCGCCGTCCACCCACCTGTTCGAGCGGTGGGCCGCCGGCGTGCGGCGCCCGGACGGAGGCATCGAGGCCCCCTGACGGTGTGCCGGGCTCGTCCGGAGATCACGAGGTGCATGCGCATGAGCTGCATAAACACCCCGATCGGCGCACATGGCGGCACTCACGTCTCCTGTCCTAGCTGCGAAAACTTAGGTTTCCGCTGATCGGGACACGGTTGACATCTGAGCTGAGGTCGGTAGTTTGCTGGACAGTCCAGCACGGGACTACCGGTTGGCCGTCTTCAGACATCGTCGGATTCTGCGTCATGACGGAGCACGACTCCGTCTGCTCAGCCAGGCGCAGCGCTGGCGTTCCGTCGAGTCGGGGCACCCCAGCCGGGTGGGGGGTTGGACCCGGGAGGGGCCTGGACACCCAGTAGACAACGGAACTCCGCGCTCGCCGCCGACGGGACGGATCCGGTCCGAAGGGTCGTCCGGGCCCTCTTCCCGTCCCGTGCCGCAACGCAGCGTGGTTCCTGGGCGTGACCCGTGCCCAGGGATCACCATGCGCGATCCTCCGCCGCGCCGCCCCTGCGGTTGGAGCGGTGCCCGCCGGGCGATAGCGTTCGGGGGTCACCGAAGGATCCGCGAGAAAAGACACCGCACCTGTGGCCCAGCGAACGGTGCAGCAGCACGAACGGACGCCGGCCGTCGCCGGCGGCCCGCCGCCCCCGCGCGTCCTGGCGCGGATCGCCGCCTCCCTCGCCGGGGGAGTCCTCCTTTACCTCGCCTTTCCGCCGATCGGGCTGTGGTTCCTCGCCCCGATCGGCATCGCGTCCCTCACGCTGGCGGTGCGCGGCCTCCCCGCGCGCCGGGCCGCGTGGGTCGGCTACCTCGGCGCCGTCGCGTTCCTGCTGCCCACGCTGGCGTGGGTGCGGCCGATCGGCGACGACGCGTGGCTGGCGCTGGTGGCGATCGAGAGCCTGTTCTGGGGGGCTCTGGCCGCCGGCGCGGCCCTGGTCACGCGGCTGCGCGGCTGGCCGCTGTGGGTCGCCGCCCTGTGGATCGCCCAGGAATGGCTGCGCGGCCGGTTCCCCGTCGGCGGGTTCCCCTGGGCACGCGTCGCGTTCAGCCAGGGCGACACGCCCTTCACCCCGTACGCGGCCCTGGGCGGCGCCCCGCTGGTGACCTTCGCGGTCGTACTGTGCGGCACGCTGCTCGCGGCCCTGCTCACCGCCCTTGCCCCGCGCCTGCCCGCCCTCGCGCGGCGCGCGCGCCCGGCCGGGGGGACGCCGCCCTGGCCGGTCGCCTGCCTGCCGGCGGGCGTGGTCGCGCTGCCCTTGGTGGGGTCCGCGGTGGGGTACGCGCTCCCGTGGCAGCAGGGCGCGCCATCCGGCACCGTGCGCGTCGGCGTGATCCAGGGCGACGTGCCGGGCCGGGGCATGGGCTTCCTCGGCGACCAGCCCGCCGTCGTCCTGCGCAACCACGCGGACGAGACCCACGAGCTGGCCCGGGCCGTGCGCGAGGGCAGGATCGCCAGGCCGGACATCGTGATCTGGCCGGAGAATTCCACCGACATCGACCCCTACCGCGACGCCTACGCCCGCGAGGTGATCGACGCGGCCGTGCGCGACATCGGGGTCCCGGTGCTGGTCGGCGCGGTGGTGCGCCACCCCGACGGCGAGCACCGCATGACCCGGGGCATCGTCTGGGATCCGGCGAGCGGCCCCGGGGCGTTCTACGACAAGCGCAGGCTCGTCCCGTTCGGAGAGTTCGTCCCCTTCAAGGATCTGCTGTCCAAGTTCATCGCGCGCGTCAACCTCGTGGGCCTGCAGTCGCTGGCCGGCACCCGCGACGGCGACCTGAAGATGGGCCCGGTGACGGTGGGCGCGGTGGAGTGCTACGAGGTCGCCTTCGATGACACCGTCCGCTCGACCGTGCTCACAGGGGCCACGCCGATCGTCGTGCAGACCAACAACGCGACCTACGCCCTGACCAACCTGCCGCCGCAGCAGCTCGCCATGTCACAGCTCCGCGCCGTCGAGCACGCCCGCCCGGTGGTCATCGCCGCCACGACCGGCATATCCGCCTACATCGACCCGGCGGGCCGGGTGCGCTGGCGCACCGCCGAGCGCGTCAAGGACATGGCCGTGATCACCGTGCCGCTCCAGACCGGCCGCACGCTCGCCACGCGGGTGGGCGCGCTGCCGGAATGGGTACTGTCGCTCATCGGGGCCGGCGCCGTGGCCCTCGCCCTCGCGCGGCGGCGCGCCCCGGGCGCGGAAGGCGGCCAGAGCACGCGAGGCCCACAGGACCCGGAGGAACCGGAAGAAGAGGACAGGTGATGGAGGAGCGCGCCCTCGGACGGGTACTCGTCATCGTCCCCACCTACAACGAGCGCGAGAACCTTCCGGTGATCGCGGCGCGGCTGCGGGCCGCCGTGCCGGACGTCCACCTCCTGGTCGCCGACGACAACAGCCCCGACGGCACGGGCGACGTCGCCGACGAGCTGGCCGCCGCCGACGATCATGTCCACGTCCTGCACCGCCCCGGCAAGCAGGGGCTCGGCGCCGCCTACATCGCCGGGTTCCGGTGGGGGCTGGCCGAGGGCTACGACGTCATGGTCGAGATGGACGCCGACGGCTCCCACCGGCCCGAGGAGCTCCCCAAGCTGCTGGAGGCCCTGGCGGGCGGCGCCGACCTGGTGATCGGGTCGCGCTGGGTGCCCGGCGGCGAGACGGTCAACTGGCCGGTCGGCCGAGAGTTGCTGTCCCGGGGCGCCAACACCTACGCCCGCCTGATGCTCGGCGTGCCCGTGCGCGACACCACGGCGGGCTTCCGGGCCTACCGCGCCTCGGCGCTGGAGAAGATCGGGCTCGACGACGTGCGGTCGGAGGGCTACTGCTTCCAGGTGGACCTGACCCTGCGCACCGTGCGGGGCGGCTTACGCGTGGCCGAGGTGCCGATCACCTTCGTCGAGCGGACGGCCGGGGCGAGCAAGATGAGCCGCGCGATCGTCGCCGAGGCGTTGTGGCGGGTCACCGTGTGGGGCGTCTCCGGCCTGCCGGGCCGTGTCCGCGGGACGCGCTGACCCCGCGCTGACCCCGCGCTGACCCCGCGCAGACCCGGCACCGACCCCGCCCGGCCCTCGCCGGTGCGGGCCCGTCCGGGCGGCGCGGGGAACCATCCCGGCCGTTTCGGGCGTTGTACGTCCCGAGGTGCACGAGGTGCCCCGAGATGATGGTGGAGCCATGCTGCGTGTCGCGTTGTTCATCGCGTTCCTGGTCGTGCCGGTTCTGGAGATCTGGGCGCTCATCCAGATCGGCGAGGTCATCGGCGGCTGGCAGACGGTCGGCCTGCTGATCCTCGACAGCATTCTCGGGGCGTGGCTGGTGCGGCGGGAGGGCCGCCGCGCGTGGCGGGCGCTGAACCAGGCCCTGCAGTCCGGCCGCATGCCCGACCGCGAGCTCGCCGACGGCGCGCTGTTGGTCACGGGCGGCGCGCTGCTGCTCGCCCCGGGCTTCCTGACCGACGTCGCCGGGTTCGCCCTCGTCCTGCCGTTCACCCGCCCGGCGGCGCGCCGGGCGCTGGCCTGGTTCCTGGGGCGGCGGGTGCGGGCGATGGCGGCGAGGTCGCCGTACGGCGCGGTGTTCGGGGGCGGGGGATTCGGGGGCCCGGCGCCCGACGGGGCCGCGCACGGCTCGTCCCGGGTCGTCCGCGGGCATGTCGTGGAGGAGGGCGCGGACGGCCGGACATGAGCATGGGCGGGCTGGAGAGCCTTGAGTACGGCCGGGAAGGAAAGGCCGGACATGACGAACGGCGCCCCCGGTCACCCGTGCGGGTGAACCGGAGACGCCGTGCCGGCCGATGCCGAGCCTGATTCGAGAGGTCAGGCGCTCTTGCGCCGCTGTGCCCGGAGGATCGCCAGGCGCTCGTTGAGCACCTCTTCGAGGTCTTCGATCGTTCGGCGCTCCAGCAGCATGTCCCAGTGGGTGCGCGGCGGCTTGGCCTTCTTTTGCTGGGGCTGCTCGGCGTCGACTCTCAGGGCCGTGGCGCCGCAGTTGCGGCACTCCCAGGTCGCCGGGATCTCCGCCTCGGCGGCAAGGGGAACGTCGAAGTGATGGCCCTTCGGGCAGGTGTAAGGCACCTCCTGACGCGGGGCCAGATCGGTGTTGCGGTCGTTCTCGTAGCTGGTGGCTCCGAGCCGGGTTCCGCGAAGTGCACGCTCGCCCATATTTCAATGCCTCCTGAGGGCCCCGTTCTGAGGGGTGGGTCTCCACGGCTTACAACGCTTGATACCGTGGATGGATTCCCACCCTGGGGGTGATCCAATCGCGCTTTCCGTATGCCGCAAAGGTGATCTTTCGGCATCTCCCGACGGCGGCGCCCCCAGGCGGGCCGGCGCTAGAGGTGTGCGGGCGCCTCGTTGCCCGCCTCGCGCACGGCCCTCGGCAGGTTGACGGCCACCAGCAGCGCGAATCCCAGCACGAAGAAGATCATCAGCGACAGGATCGCCACGCGGTAGCTGTCGGTGATCTGCAGGGCCACCGTCAGCGTGAGCGATCCGAGCAGGGCCGACCCCTTGTCGCTCACCTCGAACAGGCTGAAGTACTCCGCCTCCCGGCCCGGGGGGATCACCAGCGAGTACAGCGACCGCGACAGCGCCTGCGTCCCGCCGAGGACGATCGCGATCAGGAAGGCGATGGCGTAGAACTGCACGGCCGCGCCCTTCTCCAGGAAGTACGCGACGCCGACGACGCCCGTCCACACCACCAGGCTGGCCAGCACCGTGCGCTTGGTGCCGAACCGCGAGCCGAGCCATCCGAGCAGCAGGGCCCCGCCGAACGCCACGAACTGCACCATCAGGATCGCGGTGATCTGCACGTCCTTGCCCAGATCGAGCTCCTGGTCGGCGTAGGTCGCCGAGAACGAGATCACCGTCTGCACGCCGTCGTTGTAGATCAGGTAGGCGAGCAGGAAGTGCAGCGTGCGCGGGTAGTGGCGCAGCCCGGCGATGGTGCGGCCGAGCTGGCGGAAGCTGCCGCCGACGGCCTGGGCCACCGTGGCGTCGTGGCCCTCCACCGGGCGGTTGCGCAGGCGCAGCATCGGGATCACCGTGAACAGGGCCCACCACAGGCCCGCCGAGGCCAGGCTGATGCGCACGGCGAGGCCCTCCTCGATGCCGCTGCGCTGGTACAGGTACAGGTTCACGGCCAGCAGCAGGAACCCGCCGAGGTACCCGAACCCCCAGCCGCGAGAGGACACGGCGTCGCGCTCGTCGGCTCCGGCGATCTGCGGCAGGAACGAGTTGTAGACGACCATGGCCGCGCCGAACGCCACGTTGGCCGTCACGAACAGCGCCCCGCCGAGCACGTAGGCGTCGCCCGCGACGAAGTAGAAGCAGAGCGTTGCCGCCGCGCCGAGGTAGGCGAACAGGCCCAGGAGTTCCTTCTTGCGGCCCGTGTGGTCGGCCAGCGCCCCGGCGATCGGCATGACGATGATCTGCAGGACCACCGAGATGGTCACGATCGCCGAGAAGTACGCCTTGGCGCGCATGTCGAAGCCGAGGAAGGCGACGAAGCCGTTCTCGCCACCCGCAGCCTTCTCGGCCAGCGCGGTGAGGTACGGGCCGAGGAAGACCGTGATCACCGTGGTCTGGAACCCCGAGTTGGCGAAGTCGTACCAGTACCAGCCCCACTGCTCGCGCTTGCGCGCCTTCGGGGTGTCCTCGGCGACGATGGACGTGGTCATCGGGGGTCTCCTGGCCTCGAAACGGGGGTGAGGGGGGCCGGTGGAAGGCGTCAGGCCCGCGCGGCGGGCCGCCGGGGGTGCCACTGGCCCCGGGCGCCGAGGACGTCCCTCAGGCCCGAGATGTTGTCGGTCATGATGCCGTCCACCCCGAGGTCCAGCAGGCTCTCCATCTGGCCGGGCTCGTCGACCGTCCACACGTGCACCTGCATGCCGAGCGCGTGGGCGGTGCGCACCAGGGCGCGCGTCGTCACCCGCATGCCGCGAAAGCCCACCGGCACCTGCGCGCACGGGACGCCGAGCCGGGCCAGCCCGCCGAGCAGGCGGCCGTACCCCGAGCCCATGGCCGCGGCGCGCAGCCGGGCGACCCCGCGCGGGCCGAGCGCCGAGCAGACCGGGCGGCCCACCGCCATGCGCGCCCTGGCCAGGCGCATGTCCGAGAACGACGTCAGGCACACCCGGTCGTAGGCGTCGGTGCGGCGGATCGCCTCGGCGAGCGGGCCGATCGCCGGGGCCTCCTTGACGTCGACGTTGACCCGCACGTCGGGCCAGGTGCCGAGCACGTCCTCCAGCAGGGGGATCTCCTCGACGCCGCCGATGCGCGCCCGGCGCACCTCGCGGTAGGGCAGCGCGGCCAGGCGGCCGTGGCGGTCGGTCACGCGGTCCAGTGTGTGGTCGTGGAAGGCGAGCAGCACGCCGTCGGACGTGGCGTGGGCGTCGGTCTCCAGGTAGGTGTACCCCAGCTCGACGGCCCGGGAGAACGCGGCCATGGTGTTCTCGCGGCCCTCGGCGGCCCCGCCGCGGTGGGCGAAGGCGAGCGGGCCCGGGTGGTCCAAGAACGGGAAGCGGCGCTGCACGACCAGGAGTATCCCCTGTGTAAGGCTGTGAGGTCAGCGTACCGAATGAACATTTGGGTTACGAACGGACACGAAACGTGCGGGGCGGGAGGCTCAGCCGGTGGACGGGGCCCCGGCGGCGGCCCATTCCTGGCGGCGGGCCTCGGCGAGCACGATGGCCCCGGCGACGCCGACGTTGAAGGAGCCCACCCGGCCGACCTGCGGGATGTAGACGACCTCGTCGACGGCCGCGAGCACGGCGGGGGAGCAGCCGTGGTCCTCGCTGCCGAGCACCAGGCACACGTCCCGGTCCAGGCGGGCCTGGTGCAGGGGCACGGCGTCCTCGGTCAGCTCGACGGCGATCAGGGTGTAGCCGTCGTCCTTGGCGGCCCGCACGGCCTCCAGGGCGGGGACGGCCTCGTGCCAGGAGACCAGCCTGTCGGTGCCGAGCGCGGTCTTCTGCACCTTGGGGTTGGTGGGCGGGGTGGCGTTGCCGGCCAGCCACAGCTCGTCGGCGCCGAATGCCGCGGCGGTGCGGAACAGCGAGCCGACGTTGTACGGGCCCGTCACCGACTCCAGGATCAGCGAGAGCCGGTTCGCGGTGCCGCGCCGGTAGGAGCGGTTGAGCCGCTTGACGTCGGTGGGGCGCAACTGCCTGCGGGTGCCTGCGCTCATCGGGCGTTCATCGCTCCTCGTCGGTCGCGGTGTCGGTGGTGGTGTCGGTGGTGGCGCCGGTCGCGGGGCCGGTGGCCGCGTCGCGGGGGCTCGGCCGGGCGTCGACCTTGAGCACGCGGTAGGCCGACCGGGACGCCACCCGCGTGACCGGGTGGCCCTGGTCGCCGAGCCAGCGCTGCAGAGAGTCGGAGCCCAGGTGCTTTTGCACGACCAGGTAGGCCGAGCCGCCGGGGATCAGCCGGTCGAGCCAGCGGGTCAGCATGGCGTGCAGGGCGGGCTTGCCGATGCGGATCGCCGGGTTGGACCAGATGGCCGAGAACCGCACCTGCGGCGGCACCTCGTCCACGTGCACCGACCTTACTTTGTCAAGGCCGGCGGCCCGGGCGTTGCGCGCGCACAGCTCCACCGAGCGCCGGTTGACGTCCACCGCCCACACGGTCGCCTCCGGGGCGCGCGAGGCCATGGTCAGCGCGATCGGCCCGTACCCGCAGCCGAGGTCGAGCAGGTCGCCGCGGGCGGGCGGTGGCGGGACCGTCTCCAGCAGCACGCGCGTGCCCGGGTCGAGACGGCCGGGGGAGAAGACGCCGCTGTCGGTGGCCAGGCGCAGGTGCAGGTCGGGCAGGACGACCTCGACCGTGCCCGGCCGGGCGGCCGCGCCGGGCCGCTCCTCGAAGTAATGTGCCCCCGTGGACTTGGACGTCACGTGCAGAGACGTTACCAACCGCGGGGGCCTGGTCGATCCCGCGGCGCCCGCGGGCCCGCGCGCCGGTCAGGGCAGGCGCGTCCCGAGCAGCATCGCGGCCCCGGCGACGAGCAGGCCGGCGAACACGCCCGCGATGGTGAAGTACTGGCCGATCTCCTTGTTGACCACCCGGTAGCCCAGCGAGGTGCCGATCTGGCTGTAGACGTCCCGCAGCTCGTCCCCGGACTCGGCGCTGTAGGCGCGCCCGCTGGTGCCGTCGGCCAGGGACTGCAGGGTGGCCTTGTTCACCGGCACCTGCACGTCGCGGCCGTCGATGGCGACCGTGCCGTCCGGGGTGCCGTAGGCGATGGTGGAGACGGGCACATGGGCCGTCACGGCGGCCTGGACGGCCTCGTTGACCGACCGGCCGGAGGTGTTGTCGCCGTCGGACAGCAGCACGATCGCCGCGGGCGGCGGGTCGGTGACGGCGCGCTGGTCGAAGGAGCGGACCGAGTCCAGCGAGTTGAACACCGCCTCGCCGATGGCCGTGCCGGGGCGCGTGGTGAGGTTGCCGATCCCGGTGATCACCGCCTGGTGGTCGGTCGTGGGCGAGATGACGACCACGGCAGAGCGGGCGAAGGACACCAGGCCCACGTTGAACCGCTCGGGCAGGTCTTTGACGAACTGCTGCGCCGCCTGCTTGGCGGCCACCAGGCGGGTGGGGGTGACGTCGGCGGCCTCCATGGACAGGGAGATGTCGACGGCGACGATGATCGTCGCGCGGTCCCTGGGCACGCGCGTGGCGTCCGCCGGGCGGGCCGCGCCCAGCACCAGCAGGCTCATCATCACCAGGAACAGCGCGGCGGGCACGTGGCGGCGCCAGCCGGGCCGCTCGGGGGCGACCAGGCTCAGCAGGGCGAGGTTGGTGAACCGGACGGCGTACCGGCGCCGGGCGAGCTGTGTGAGCACGTACGCCCCCGCCATGAGGGCCACCGCCGCGAACAGCCACAGCCAGCCGGGAGACAGAAAGATCACGCGCCTGCCCTCCTGACGGCGTGCCGCCCGGCCAGGTGCGCGGTGCGGCGGTATCTCAGGACGTACTGGACGATGTCGTACACCCAGTCGCGGTCGGTGCGCAGCACCAGGTGACCGGCCCCGCAGCGGCGCAGCGCGCGCCGGGTGGCCTCGCGGTGGGCGTGGGCGGCCTCGGCGTAGGCGCGGCGGACCTTCGCGGTGAGGTGGACGTCGCGCGTCCGCCCGGTCTCGGGGTCGGTGAGCACGACCAGGCCGACGTCGGGGAGCTCGAGCTCGCGGGGGTCGATGACCTCCACGGCGAGCACCTGGTGGCGGGCGGCGAGCCGGCGCAGGGGCCGCTCCCACGGGCGCTCGGTGGCGACGTCGCCGCCCTCGCCGAGCTCCAGGAAGTCCGACACGACCACGCGCAGGCCCCGTTTGCGGTGCGCCCGGCCGAGCCCCTCCACGGCCTCGGCCAGCGTCGTCGCGGGAAGGGGGGACGGCGTGCCGCGCGGGGCGTCCATCAGTGTCTGGAGCAGGGCGTACATCGCGGCGCGGCCGGTGCGCGCCGGCAGGCGGTGGACGTGCCCGTCGTGCAGGACGTGCGCGCCGAACCGGTCGCCGACCCGGCTGCTGAGGAAGCCCAGCGCCCCGACCGCGGCGACGACCAGGTCGCGTTTCTCCATCGCGGCGGTGCCGAAGTCCATGCTGGGCGACATGTCGGCCAGGGCCCAGGTCTCCAGCTCCCGGTCGGCCACCAGGTCGCGGACGTGCGGGACCGTCGTGCGGGCGGTGACCGCCCAGTCCATGCGCCGCACGTCGTCCTCCCCCGGGACGTACACGCGGCTGTCGCCGAGCTCGCTGCCCGCGCCCGGCAGCAGGCCCTGGTGCTGGCCGTGCAGCAGGCCGTCCAGGCGGCGCACGACGGTCAGCTCCAGGCGCCGCAGGGCGTGCTCGGGGTCGCGTCCCGATTCCCCGGGCGGCCGGGCGTCCTCGGATGCCTGCGGGGCCGTCACCGCTGGGCCTGGTTCCAGACGACGAGCGGGGGCGGCACGGCCGAGAGGATCTGCCGGACGACGGACTCGGGGTCGACGCCGTCGGCCAGGGCGTCGAAGGTGAGCATCAGGCGGTGCCCCATGACGTCCGCGGCGACGTCGCGCACGTCGTCGGGCAGCAGGTAGTCGCGCCCGCGCAGCAGGGCCAGCGCGCGCCCGGCGGCGACCAGGCCGAGGGTGGCGCGGGGGCTGACGCCGACCTCGATCGCCTCGGCCAGCTCGCGCAGCCCGTACTCGGCGGGGGCGCGCGTCGCCATGACCAGGCGGACGACGTAGTCGGCGACGAGCTGGTGGACCGACACCTGGTCGGCCAGCTTCTGCAGGGACATCAGCCGCGACGGGTCGAGCACCCGGCCGGGCAGCGGCGGGGAGACGCTCATGCGGTGGAGGATCTCCAGCTCCTCGGTCGCGGTCGGGTGCGGGACCCGCACCCGGAACAGGAACCGGTCGCGCTGGACCTCCGGCAGCGGGTAGACGCCCTCGGATTCGACGGGGTTCTGGGTGGCGAGCACGATGAACGGCCGGGGCAGCGGGTGGGTGCGCCCGGCCAGCGTGACCTGCCGCTCGGCCATGACCTCCAGCAGCGCCGACTGCACCTTGGCCGGGGCCCGGTTGACCTCGTCGGCCAGCAGGAAGTTGACGAACACCGGGCCGAGCTCGACGTCGAAGCTCTCGCTGGAAGGGTGGTACACCCGGGTGCCGACGATGTCGCTCGGCACCAGGTCGGGTGTGAACTGGATGCGGGCGAAGGTGCCGCCGACCACCGTGGCCAGGGTCGAGGCCGCGAGGGTCTTGGCGACGCCGGGCACGCCCTCCAGAAGGCAGTGACCGCGGGCCAGCAGCGCCACCAGCAGCCTCTCGATCATGTGCTCCTGGCCGACGATCACGCGCCGGACCTCCGCGATGGACTGCTGGAGCAGACGGAGGTCCGCGTCGGCGCCGTCGTCCGGCCCGGATCCGTCACTGCGTTCTTCCGCAACGGTCATGCGGCCATTCCATCAAACACGGCCCAAAGGTGCACGGCACCGTCACGGTGAGCCGGGTGTCTTGGTGTGCTTTCATGTCAACCGTGGCCACTCCGCTGCAGTACGGTGACCCGCCCCGGCTGGGGGCGTACGTCGTGCAGGCGCGGCTGCAGGCCCTGCCCACCGGGTTCGTCTACCTCGGGCAGGACTCCGACGGCCGCGTGGCGTCGATCGCGCTGCTGACCCGCGGCGCCGCGCTGGACGCCGCGGCGCGCGAGCGGTTCCTCATGGCGGTACGCCAGGCCTCGCCCGCGCGGGGCGGCGTGCGCGGCTGGCTGGGCCGTGCCCGCGGCCGGGGGTCCGCGGGCGCGCCCCGGGTGATCGCGATGGACGGCGGCGCCGCGCCGTGGGTGGCCGTGCCTTACGTCCCCGGCGGCCCGGGCGCGGCGTGGTTCCTGGAGTCGGTGCTGGTCACCGGCACGCTGATCGGCGAGACGCACGGGCCCGACTTCGTGCCGTACTGGCTGGGCGATCGCGCGCCGGCGCTGCCGGTGCCGCCGCCGCCCGCGCCGCCGCCGACCGAGACCCGGCGGGCGGTGGTGGTCGCGCTGTCGGCGCTGGTCGCGCTGCTGACGCTGAGCGGGGCCATCGTCTGGCTGATGCTCGGCCGCCAGGACGAGACCATGCCGCCCTCCCGGCCGTTGCCGAACACCTACTTCCAGCCCACGCCGCCGCCGGTGCCCTCGCCGAACGACACCCTCAAGCCGTGGCCCTCCCCGTCCCCGGGCGATTCCGGCACGACGCCCCCGGAGCCCGGCGAGCCACAGCAGGACATCTGACCGCACCCCGCCCCTACCGGCGGGCCGCGCGGGCGTCGCGCACGGCCGGGGCTGCCAGGGCCACGAACACGGCGAGGACCGCCGGGATCGCCAGGGCGCGCGGCAGCCCGATCGCCTCGGAGGCGCCGCCGATCAGCACGGGCCCGGTGAGCAGGCCCGCGTACCCGAGGCCGGCCACCCGGGCGAGCGCACGTCCCGCCCGCGCGGGGTCGCGGTTGCCCGCGGCCGAGAACACCTGGGGCACGATGCAGGAGAGACCGGCGCCGAAGCAGCCGAACCCGATGATCCCGGCCACGGGATGGCCCACGAGCAGCGCCGCCGCGAAGCCGGTGCCGGCGAGCAGCCCGCAGGAGCGCACCAGCGCGACCGGGCCGAACCGCGCCGCGAGCCGGTCCCCGGCCAGCCGCCCGGCGGTCATCATGATCGAGAAGGTCGCGTAGGCCGCGGCGGCGAGGCCCGCGGAGCTGCCGAGGTCCTCGCGCAGGTAGACCGAGCCCCAGTCGGCGGAGGCGCCCTCGCCGACCATGCAGCAGAACGCGAGCAGGCCGAGGAACAGCACGCTCAGCGCTCCGCTGCCGGCCCGTGCCTTCCCGGCCGTCCCCGGCGTTCCGGACGGGCCGGGCGCGGCGGCGGGCGGGGTCTCGGCGGCCGTGGCGGTCTCCGGCGATTCCGCGGGTCCGGGTGGCGCGACGGGGCCAGGCGGCGCGTCCTGATCGGCCTCGGCGGCGCGCACGGCGGGCATGGCGCGCAGGATCGGGCGGGACCAGATGGCGGCCAGGACCGCGAGCAGGGCGGCGGTGGCGGCGAACGTCGGCCACGGTCCCACGCCCGCGTGGGCGAACAGGCCGCCGATCGCCGCGCCCGTGAACCCGCCGACGCTGAAGACGGCGTGGAAGGAGGACATCAGCGGCCGTCTCCAGGCCCGCTCGACCTCGACGGCGACCGCGTTCATCGCGATGTCGACCATGCCGTGCACGACGCCGAACAAGGCGAGCGAGGCCGCCAGGCCGATCAGATTCGGCATGAGGGCCGGCGGCAGCAGCACGGCCGCCTGGGCGAAGGCGAGCGGCACCATCACGTTCGCGCCGCCGTGGCGGTCGACGAGCCGTCCGATGACCTGCATGCCGGCGAGCGCGCCGGCGGCGACGGCCAGCAGGGCCAGGCTGAGCTGCCCGTCCCCGAGCGCGAGCCGTTCCTTGATGGCGGGGATGCGCGCGGTCCACACGCCGAGGGCGACGCCTGGGATCGCGAATGTGACGTACACGGCCAGGCGGGCGCGGCGCAGCGCGGCGTCGGCGTCGGACCGGGCGCCGGTGAGGGTTCGTGTCACGGCGTTCACGCGGCGACGCGGACGGTCACGCCGGCGGCGGTGAGGGCGTCGTGCTGGTCGCGGGGGATCCCGGAGTCGGTGACGAGCACGTCGAGGCGGGAGGCGGGGCAGACGGCGGCGAACGCGGTCTGGCGGAACTTGGTGGAGTCGGCGACGGCGATGACGCGCCGCGCGGAGCCGATCGCGGCCTGCTTGACCGCGACCTCGGCGAGGTCGTGGGCGGTCATCCCGTGCTCGGCGGACAGGCCGCAGCAGCCGATGACCGCGGTGTCGAAGCGCAGCCCGCCGATGGTGCCGACCGTGAGCGGCCCGGTGACGTTCAGCTCGCCGCGGCGGACCTCGCCGCCGGGCAGCACCAGCCGCACGCGGGGGGCGTCCGCGAGGGCCTGGATCGACTGCAGCGACAGCGGGAGCACGGTGACCCTGCGGTCGTGGAGGGCGCGGGCGACCTCCAGGGCCGTGCTGCCCCCGTCCAGCACGACCGCCTCGCCGTCGGCGATCAGCGCGGCCACCTCGGCGGCGATGCGGCGCTTGGCGTCGATCGACTCGCGCTCGCGCACGCCGAAGGGGGGCTCCTCGCCGCGCAGCAGCAGGCTCTGCGCCCCGCCGCGAACCCGCCGGGCGACCCCCTGCTGGGCCAGTTCGTCGAGGTCCCGCCGGATGGTCATCTCCGACACGCCGTGCTCGGCGGCGAGCTCGGCGACGGACACGCTGTCCGAGGTCATGAGGGTTTCCATGATGGCACGCAAACGATCCATGCGTTCATATGAACATCCGTCATGTGAGGTTGGCAAATCGTGGAGACTGTGGCCTATGCGCGCGAGCCGGCTGCTGTCCCTGCTGCTGCTTCTCCAGACGCGCGGCCGGATGACCGCCGCCGAGATCTCCCAGGAGCTGGAGGTGTCGATCCGCACGGTCTACCGGGACGTGGAGGCGCTGTCGTCGGCCGGCGTCCCCGTCTACGCCGACCGTGGGCCCGCCGGCGGCTACCGGTTGCTGGACGGGTACCGCACCCGGCTCAACGGGCTCAGCGCCGAGGAGGCGTCCTCGCTCTTCCTGGCGGGGCTGCCCGGGCCCGCCGCCGAGCTGGGCCTGGCGGACGTGGCGGCCGCCGCCGAGCTCAAGCTGCTGGCCGCGCTGCCGCCCGAGCCGCGCTCGCACGCCTCCCGCATGCGCGAGCGGTTCCTGCTCGACGTCCCCGGGTGGTACCGCGACGCCGACGACGTCCCGCTGCTGGGCCTGGTCGCCGACGCCGTCTGGGAGGGTCGCGAGATCCGCATGCTGTACCGCCGCTGGGGTCCCGCCGAGGTCACCCGGCAGGTCCGGCCGTACGGGCTGGTGCTGAAGGGCGGGTCCTGGTACATGATCGCCGCCCCGCAAGACGCCGGGCCGCGCACCTACCGGGTCTCGCGCATCATCTCCGCCGAGGCCCTGTCCGCCCGTTTCACCCGCCCCGAGGGCTTCGACCTGGCGGAGTTCTGGCAGGACTACTCCGAGGACTTCCGTGAGCGCATGTACCCGTACGAGGCCACCGTGCGCCTCGCCCCCGGCGCCGAGGAGATGCTGCGCCTCACGGCGGGCACGCGTCCCGTCGAGGCGGCCCTGGCGACGGCCGGGCCGCCGGGAGAGGACGGCTGGAGGGTGCTGCGGCTGCCGATCGAGTCGGTCCGGCACGCCTGCTGGCTGCTGCTGCGCATGGGCGCGAGCCTGGAGGTGCTCGGCCCGCCCGAGCTGCGCGAGCTCATGGTCTCGGCGATCCGGGAGATGGCCGCCCTGTACGCGGCGGGCTCACCGCGCGAGCCCGAGCCGCTGGACCACGGCCGCTGAGGCCGCCCGGCCCCGGCGCGCCGCCGTCGCGCCGGGGCCCGAGCGTGTCCGAGGTGAGACCCACGGTAGGCGCGAACCGTGCGGCTGAGGAGTGCCCGGCGGTGTCCAGAAGTGGTCGTTCACCCACAAGCCATGACAGGAGGGGCGCAGTCGTCGCCTCAGCGGGTGGGGGCGCCGCTCAGCGTCACGCGGCGGGGGTCGAACTCCGGCGCGGGGGTCATCTCGGTGGACACCACGACCACCGGGCAGCGCGCGCCCATGACGCAGGCGGCCAGCACGGGCGTCGCCGAGGCGGGCGCGCCCGGCGACGGGCTGCGGATCCCGAGGACGAGCAGGTCGGCGTCCTCGGCGTGGGCGAGCAGCACCTGGGCGGGCGGGCCGTGCGCCACGACGGGCTCGGTGGACGGCAGCACCTCCGCGACGATGCGCCGCGTCCGCTCGCGCGCCGCCTGGTACTCCTCGTCGTGGGAACGCCAGGTTCCCATCGGCGCGTACGACGCCCGGTGCTGGCCCGACCACTGCCAGGCGTGGACGGCCTCGATCACCGCGCCCCGCAGCCTGGCCTCGCCGAGGGCCCAGCGCAGCGCGGCGGTCGCGGCGGGGGAGTGGTTCACGCCCACGACGATGCGTGGCGGGGTCGTCTTCTGGCTCACGGGAACCTCCTCCCCACCGAGCATCGCCCCCGCGAAGTGACGTCCCGCCAAAGGCCCGGGAAAAACAGCATTAAATCCGACATCACCGGACACACGGTACGACTCTATCCCCCGCGACACGCCCCCGCGCGCCCGTCCGGCGCGCGGGGAGCTGTGCCTATGGCCGCGCCTCCGGCACGGCGGTTCAAGGCGCCCCGGAGGCGGCGTTCTTCCGTCGTCACGCGGAAGGGGCTCGTCCCTCACCCCTTCCTCCCTCCTCCTCCAGAACACCGCCGCGCCCTCGAACAGGCCCCGAACAGGTCAGGAGGTGATCCGGGGGAGGGCGGCGGCGGGGTAGCGCTCGCCGGCGACCGCGCCGCGCGGGGCGGCCTCCTCCAGGCCGGCCAGCTCCTGGGCGGTGAGGGCGATGTCCAGGGCGGCGACGTTCTGCTCCAGGTAGGCACGCCGCTTGGTGCCCGGGATCGGCACGACGTCCTCGCCTTGCGCCAGTACCCACGCGAGCGCGAGCTGCGCGGGCGTGACGCCCTTGGCCTCGGCGATCCGCTCGATCCGGACGACCAGCTCCCGGTTGGCGGCGAAGTTCTCGCCCTGGAAGCGGGGATTGGCCGCGCGGAAGTCCCCGGCCTGGAACTGGTCGGCGCTGGTGATCGCGCCGGTGAGGAACCCGCGGCCGAGCGGGCTGTAGGCGACCAGCCCGATGCCGAGCTCCCGGAAGGTGGCGATGATCTCGTCCTCGGGGTCGCGGGTGAACAGCGAGTACTCGTACTGCCCCGCGGTGATCGGGTGGACGGCGTGCGCGCGGCGCACCACGGCGGGCGCGGCCTCGGAGATGCCGAGGTGGCGCACCTTGCCCTGGGCGACCAGCTCGGCGAGGGCGCCCCAGGTCTCCTCGACCGGGACGGCCGGGTCGACGCGGTGCTGGTAGTACAGGTCGATGTGGTCGACGCCGAGCCGCTGGAGGGAGGCGTCGCAGGCCCGCCGCACGTAGTCGGGCCGGCCGTTGATCCCGCGCATGGAGCCGTCCGGGCCGCGCTCGACGCCGAACTTCGTGGCCAGCACGACCTCGTCCCTGCGCCCGGCGATCGCCTTCCCGACGAGCCGCTCGTTGGTGAAGGGGCCGTACATGTCGGCGGTGTCCAGGAAGGTGACGCCGAGGTCGAGGGCGCGGTGCAGGGTCGCGAGGGATTCCGCCTCGTCGCCGGCCCCGTAGAACTCGCTCATGCCCATGCAGCCGAGGCCGAGAGGGGAGACGGTGAGGCCCTGGCCGAGGGTTCTCTGCTTCATACGTGGTTCTCCTTGATGCTCTCGCTTGTGACCGAAGTCTTCGTGCTGGAGTGCGCTCCAGGTCAAATTCGTCAATGATCTACGTTGTAAAGGGCCCGGGGGAGGTCAGCCCCTTCTCTACCCCACAGAAGCGCACGACAGGCGGCGGTGGCCGGGGCGTCAGTACACCGAGAAGCCGCCGTCGACGTACAGGATCTGGCCGGTGATGTAGGCGGCCCCGTCCCCGGCGAGCAGCACCGCGGCGCCCGCGAAGTCGGACGGAAGGCCGTTGCGGCCGGTCATCGAGCGGGCGGCCAGCGCCTCCACGCGGCCGGGGACGGCCTGGGCGGGCGCGGTGAGCGGGGTGAGGACGAACCCGGGGACGACGGTGTTCACCGACACGCCGTGCCGCGACCAGGCCTCGGCCTGCGAGCGGGTCAGCCCGGCGACGGCGGCCTTGCTCACCCCGTACACGCCGCTGTCGCCGAACGCGCTGATCGACTGCTGGGAGCCGACGTTGATGATGCGGCCCCACCCGCGCGCCGCCATGCGCGGCCCGAAGTGCTGGCCGAGCACGTAGGGGGCGGTGACGTTGACCCGCATGGTGAGGTCGTGGTCGGCGGGGGTGAGCTCGGCCATGGGGCGGCGGATGTTGTTGGCGGCGACGTTGGCGAGGATGTCGATCTCGCCGAAGAAGGAGGCGGCCCGCGCGCAGACGTCCTGGACGGCGCCGGCGTCGGCGAGGTCGGCGGAGATGGAGTCGGCGCGCACGCCGTGACCGCGCAGGGTGGCGACGGCTTGGGCGAGCTCGGTGTGCCTGCGCGCGACGATGACCACGGCGGCTCCGGCGCGCCCGATCGCCTCTGCCATGGCGAGGCCGATGCCCGAGCTGCCGCCGGTGATCAGGGCGGTGCGCCCGGAGAGGGAGAAGAGCCGGTCGAGGTAGGAGCCGGCCGGGGTCGCCGGGTCGTCGGGCGCGCTCATGGAGCGGAAGGTATCACCCGGTGTCGATCAGACCGGTGGCGGCCTCCCGGAGCTTTCCCATGACGTGCTCGAGCTGGCGCAGGGTGTCGAGGTCGAGGGCGTCGAGCAGGCGGCGGTAGCCGGCGGGCCCGGCGTCGGCGAGTTCCTCGGTCATGCGGACGCCCGCGTCGGTGAGGCGGATCCGCCGGACGCGGCGGTCGTTGGGGTCCTCGTGGCGGGAGACCAGGCCCTGGGCGACGAGGCGGTCCACGATGCCGGTGACGGTGCCGAGGCCGGTGCCGAGGGCGTGGGCGAGCTCCTGGCCGGAGGCCGAGCCGCGGCCGGCGAGGATGAGGACGACCTTGAGCTGCTGCATCGTGAGGTTCAGTGTGAGCAGCGGCATGGACCTGTCGTGGGTGAAGACGCGCCTGAGGGCGTGCTGGTCCTCTTCGATGCGAGCGATGAGCTCTTCTCTCTCGTCCACGTTCACCCTCCGGCGTCGCGAGCGCAGGTTATCAGGTGTTCACAGTCCTGCTAAATATTCGTATATCGCGAAGTGTTAGGGTTGTCCAAACTTGCCGTGCCATGGTGACGCCTTTGACCTGCGTTCACCCACGCCTCGACCGATACGAGGGTCCACGTCATGGGCCCGGCCGCCACGCGGCGGCCCTGTGCGCGGCCGGGGCCGCCGGTCCCCATAGACTGAGGCAACGTGACCGTCAAGCCGCGCATCCCGAACGTCCTGGCCGCCCGCTACGCCTCGCCCGAGCTGGCCCAGGTGTGGTCTCCCGAGCACAAGGTGGTGGCCGAGCGGCGGCTGTGGCTGGCCGTCCTGCGCGCGCAGGCCGACCTGGGCGTGCCCGTGCCGCCCGGCGTGGCGGACGACTACGAGGCCGTGCTCGGGAAGGTCGACCTGGCCTCGATCGCCGAGCGCGAGCGGGTGACCCGTCACGACGTGAAGGCCCGCATCGAGGAGTTCAACGACCTGGCCGGGCACGAGCACGTGCACAAGGGCATGACCTCCCGCGACCTGACCGAGAACGTCGAGCAGCTGCAGATCCGCGACAGCCTGCTCCTCGTGCGCGACCGGTGCGTGGCGCTGCTCGCCGGGCTCGCGGACCTGGCCGCCGCCCATTCCGGCACGGTCATGGCCGGGCGCTCGCACAACGTGGCGGCGCAGGCGACGACGCTGGGCAAGCGGTTCGCCACCGCCGCCGACGAGCTGCTGGTGGCGTTCGCGCGGCTGGAGGAGCTGATCGCCCGCTACCCGCTGCGCGGCGTCAAGGGCCCCGTCGGCACCGCGCAGGACATGCTGGACCTGCTCGGCGGCGACGCGGGCAAGTTGGCGGAGCTCGAGGGCCGCGTCGCCCGCCACCTGGGCTTCTCCGCCGGGCCGACCAGCGTGGGGCAGGTGTACCCGCGCTCGCTCGACTACGAGGTGCTGACGACGCTGGTCCAGCTCGCGGCGGCGCCGTCGAGCCTGGCCAAGACCATCCGGCTGATGGCGGGGCACGAGCTGGTCACCGAGGGGTTCCGCGCGGGCCAGGTCGGCTCCAGCGCGATGCCGCACAAGATGAACACCCGCTCCTGCGAGCGCGTGAACGGCCTGACGGTGATCCTGCGCGGGTACGCCTCGATGGCGGGCGAGCTCGCCGGGGACCAGTGGAACGAAGGGGACGTCTCCTGCTCGGTGGTGCGCCGGGTGGCGCTGCCCGACGCGTTCTTCGCCTTCGACGGGCTGGTCGAGACGATGCTGACGGTCCTCTCCGAGTTCGGCGCGTTCCCCGCCGTGATCGAGGCCGAGCTGGAGCGCTACCTGCCGTTCCTGGCGACGACGAAGATGCTGATGGCGGCCGTGCGCGCCGGGGTCGGGCGGGAGACCGCGCACGAGCTGATCAAGGAGCACGCGGTGGCGGCGGCGCTGGCGATGCGCGAGACCGGCGCGGACAACACGCTGCTGGACCGGCTGGCCGCCGACGAGCGGTTCCCGCTGGACCTCCCCGCGCTGCGGGCGCTGCTGGCCGACCCGGCGCCGTTCACCGGCGCGGCGGCCGCGCAGGTCGCCGAGGTCGTGTCCCGGGTGGGCGCGGTCGTGGCGCGGCACCCGGAGGCGGCGGCCTACCGTCCGGGCGCCATTCTGTGATCCGCGAGCTGTACCGGGCGGGCGACGTCGTCTCGGCGTCCGGGGACGACCTCCCCATGGTGTGGGCGGCGCAGGGCATGGCCGCCGGGGTGCGATCTTCGTGTCCGGCGTTGCGACGGCCCCGGCCGAGCAGGGCAAGGGGCACGCGGCGGCGGTGTGCCGGTTCCTCGTCGGCGTCCTGCCGGCCGAGCAGGGGCGGGTGGCCCTGATGGTCCACTCGTGGAATCACGCGGCGATCCGCCTGTACGAACGCCTCGGCCTGCGCCACCGGCCGATGGCCGCCGCCCACGTCGCCTGATCCGGCGATCGCGCTCACGTCGCGCGCGGGCGTCGGATACGCGCCGGTCGCCGTCGCCCGGAAAACCAGGTGAACGCCGCAGATCCGCGATGCACAGTTATTCAGTGATGTCCGATTTCGCTTCTGGTTTCGTGCCCGGCCGCGAGTTGTCGCGTGCCTATTACACGGAGGTGGTCAGGCCGCTCCTCGGCGAGGTGCCCCACGGCGCCGCCCTCATCGGCCCCGGCTCGGAGGTGCTCGCCTTCGACACCGAACGTTCCGCCGACCACGACTGGGGGCCACGGGTCCTGGTCTTCGTGGAACCCTCCCTCGCCGATGGCATCGCCGCGCGGCTGCCGGAGGCGCTGCCCGAGCGGTTCCGCGGATATCCCACCATGTTCGGATCCGACCGCAACCCGGCGCGGCACGGGGTCGTCGTCACCGGCTTCGGATCCTGGGCGCGGTCCCGGCTCGGCTTCGACCCGCGCGGCGAGATCACCACCGCCGACTGGCTGGGCGTCTCGTGGCAGCGCCTGGCCGAGACGACCAGCGGCGAGGTGTTCCACGACGGCCTGGGCGAACTCGGCCGCGCCCGCGCCAACCTGCGCTGGTACCCGCCGGAACTGTGGCGGTACGTGCTGGCGTGCCAGTGGCGGCGCGTCGCCAGGATCGAGAGCTTCCCCGGCCGCTGCGGCGAGGTGGGCGACGACCTCGGCTCGGTGATCGTCACGGCCCGCCTGGTCGAGGACCTGATGCGGCTGTGCCTGCTGATGCGCCGCCGCTACCCGCCGTACGCCAAGTGGCTGGGCAGCGCGTTCGCCCGGCTGCCCGGCTCGGCGGAGCTCGGGGAGACGTTCGCGGTGGCGCTGTCCGCGCGCGGCTGGCGCGCCCGCGAGGAGCACCTGTGCCGCGCGTACGAGCGGGTGGCCGGCCTGCACAACCGGCTGGCGCTCACCGAGCCGCTCGACCCGTCTGTGCGCCCCTACTTCGACCGGCCGTTCCGCGTGATCGGCGCCGAGCGGTTCGCCGACGCGCTGCTGGCCGGCGCCGGCCCGGAGGTCGGCTCGCTGGCCCCGGTGGGGACGGTCGACCAGTTCTGCGACAGCACCGACGTCCTGTCCGACTCCACCGGCTCGCTGAGGCTCGCCCGCGCCGTCCACGCCCCGGAGTGACCCGCCGCCGGGGGGCGACGAGGGCCGGCCCGCCGCGCACGCGTGCGGGCGGCCGGAGAACGTGGACGGACGGACTACCAGCGATCGTGGACGAGCGGGCGGATCAGCTCGTCGTACACGCCGGCGACTCCGGCGTGGACGTCATCGCTCAGCGGGGGGAAGGACGCGGACGCGGCGTTGCCCTCGGCCTGGCGGTCGTGAGGACGCGGGGGCCGTCGTCGGTGATCGCCACGGTGTGCTCCACGTGCGCCGCGCGGCTGCGGTCGATGGTGCGCAGCGCCCACCCGTCGGGCCCAATAGGAATACCGGTATTGTTATCGCGGTACTATGAGGGGCATGGTGCGAATCCCGCTGACCGGCCCCGAACGCGAGCGCGGCGAACTGCTCGGCTCCCTGCTGCGGCAGGCGCGCGGCGACCGCAGCATGGCCGAGGTGGCGACCGCCGCCGGAATCTCCGCCGAGACCCTACGTAAGATCGAGACCGGGCGCATCCCCACGCCCGCCTTCTTCACCGTCTCGGCCCTGGCCGAGGCCCTCGGCATCTCCCTGGACGCGCTCGCCGCCGTCTGCGCCGACCACTCCGCCCGTCACGGCCGCCTGGCCGGCTGAGCGGGCCGCGGGCCTCGCGCGGCGCCTGGAGACAACGGCGTGGCGGCCGGGCCGCTACCGGGTTAGTCCATAGTGCTCCGGGCTTCAGGCCGGGGGTGAAGCGGACTGTCCCGCGCAGCGGGGCAGGAAAGCCGATCCACCGCCAAGGCGGATCGGCGTTACCCGGCGGAGTCGAGATGATCGTGCTGTTCGATCCGCCGGGCATGGCAGACGAGGACGGTGCGGGGTTCGCGGTGGCGTTCGGCGGTGGCCGGCTCACCGGTGAAGAAGTAGGCGCCCCAGGTGGTCGCGAGTTCTCGAACAC
>NZ_JBFBCI010000055.1:0-57622 GCF_040683095.1 Sphaerisporangium sp. NPDC051017 | reverse complement strand
AATACGCGTCCGCGGCGTATACTTGGGTACAGAACGCCAGCCGAAGTGTTCGTCGAGATGCTCTCCGAACTTGCTTCCACCGCTTGAGACCGCCGGGGCCTTCGTCTTGCGGGTCTCTACATGTCCTGGGCCTGGCGCGGGCCGCAGTTGGTATGACAGTTCCTCCCAGGCACGTGCCTGTGTGCCTTCGAACGTCCGGATGTCACTGAACCGATTCATGCATCGTCTTTTCGGGCGGTCTTTCATTGGGAGCTCACCCTACCGAAGTTGAAATCCCGCCTTTACGGTTACGGCGGTTCGAGGATGACTCGACTTGGCCATCTTCGCGATCTTGAAAATGGGGTGGCGGCGAGCACAGGCAGTGGTGGCGTGAGTGGCAGGGCTGACCCTGTGGTCAAGGGCGGGCCATAACCTGATCATTCGCTCCTGAAGGCGCCCAGACATGCGGAAACATCGGCGGTCCTAAACACACCGTCTCCGCAGAGGGGCGTCCGCCGATGTCTCCGGAACCGACCCTACCGGCAACCTGGCATGGCCTGCCGGCAGAGTTCCGCAGGTGTTTCTCCTCGTCCACCTTCCCGGTGTTCTGTGCGCTGACCACGGGTTTGGTGGCCTGCACCCGGTTTCGCACAGTGACCGGGATGCTGATCGGCGCGGGCATGAACGCCCGCCGGCGACACGAGCGCGCACATCGCTTCTTCTCCCGCGCGGTCTGGTGCGTCGACCAGGTCGGCATGGTGCTCGCCCGGCTCATCCTGGCCACGCCGGCAGAGCCTGGCGCGCTGGTCGTCGTGGCGATCGACGACAGCGTCACCCGCCGCTCGGGCAGGAAGGTCCACGGCGCGTTCTGACAGTACGACGGCTCGGCGCTCGGCGCGAGGAAGACCAGCCGGGGCAACTGCTTCGTCACGCTCGGGATCGTGGTGGCCCTGCCGTTCCTGCCCCACGCGGTCTGCCTGCCGGTCTTGTGTCGGCTGTACGTCACCGGCGGCCCGGGCAAGGTCGCCATCGTCGTCGAGCTGACCGCCCTGCTCGCCCATGTGACGGGTGACCGGCCGATTCACGTCGTGGCCGATGCCGCCTACCACGGCAAACCCCTGCACACCCTGCCCGCACAGGTGTCATGGACCTGCCGGATCCCCCGTAACGCCGTCCTTTACGACCTGCCACCCCGGCGGAACGCCAAGCGGCGGGGCCGCCCCCGCACCAAAAGGGGAGCGGCTCGGCCAGGTCGCCGAACCGGCCGCCAGGCGCTCCTGGAGGATCCACACCCTGCGGCTGTACGACAAGCAGCGCACCATCCGCATCAGCGAGCTGACCTGCCTGTGGTACGGCAGCTTCGGTGCCCGCCCGGTCCGCGTCATCTGGGTACGCGACATCGCCTCGGCCAAGACCTTCGATGTGGCCTTGGTGACCAACGATCTGGACACCCCCGCCGAAGATCTTGTCGTGCGGTACTCGTGGCGGTGGGCATCGAGCAGGCATTCCTGGAAGCCCGTCACCCGCTCGGGGTGGGCCAGGCGCGCAACCGTACGGTCAAGGCCGTCCAACGCACCCTCCCGCTCGGGATGATCGCCTACAGCCTGGTCATCGTCAGGTACCTGGTACGCCCGTTCCACCACCGACGTGGTGGCCGAGCACCGCCGCCGCGCTCCGTGGTACCGCACCAAGTCCCAGCCCAGCTTCGACGACATGCTCGCCCTGCTCCGCCGCACGATCATTGCCGCCCGATTTTCCGCGACCCGGCCCGCGCAGCCCGACCTCACGAAAATCGAGGGACGAGGCGCTGACCTGGGCTTACGCAATGGGGTAACGGCCAAACTCGAGTCTTATAGAGCCCTTGCCGTGCGGGGTAGGAGGGCGAAGGCGGCCAGGTACAACAGGCCGGCGACGACCAGGAGGCCCTCGTAGCCGATGATCAGGCTGAGGTACTCCAGGCAGCCGCCGAGGATCGCGCCCAGCAGGTTCGCGCCGAAGGAGACCGTGGCGTCGGCGGTGTCGGCGAAGCGTTTGGCGAACACGACGTTCGCCGCGAAGATCGGCAGGAAGGCGATCACCACCGCGCACACCAGCCGCAGTGGCAGCGGCAGCGAGAGCAGCCACGAGTTGGGCACGACGGCGGCGAGCACGAGGCCGCCGAGCAGGATGGCGTACATCACCGGCAGGGACGGCGTGCGGAAGCGCCGTGTCACCTCCACCGCGGCCAGCACGGCCACCAGCACTCCGGCGAACACGACCGCGTTGACCACCCACGTCGTGCCGAACAGCAGCGCGAAGCCGGTGACGTTCTTGGTCTCCAGCAGCAGGAACGAGACGCCGAGCAGGAACAGGTCGGCGTAGGGGCGCATGCGCCGGAACGGCCCGGCCACGGCGCGCACCGCGAC
Source organism: Sphaerisporangium sp. NPDC051017 (assembly GCF_040683095.1). Taxonomy (NCBI): domain Bacteria; kingdom Bacillati; phylum Actinomycetota; class Actinomycetes; order Streptosporangiales; family Streptosporangiaceae; genus Sphaerisporangium; species Sphaerisporangium sp. NPDC051017. The sequence continues at coordinate 55,238 of NZ_JBFBCI010000055.1, read as the reverse complement.
GATGCTGACCAGCAGCACGAGCCCGAGCGTGATGAGGTAGATGGACGGGATGTCGCGACCGTGCAGGTAGAGGAACGGGCGGTCGTCCACGGCCGGGGGCGGCGTGTCGGCCTTGGCGCCCGCCCACTCGGACACGCAGCGCTGCGCGTCGGCGGTGACCCCGGCCGTGATCACGGCCTGCTGCCCGCCGCCGACCTCGTCCACGCAGGGCTTGTGCCCGAAGGCGGCCTGGGCGGTGGAGGCGAGCCGGTCGACCAGCCACTGCTCGCGGTAGTAGTTGTACATCGAGAAGGCGCCGCCCGGCTTGAGGTGGTCGTGGGCGGCCTGCATGGCCTGCTCGGTGAACAGGTAGCTCTCCAGCCGCAGCGAGCTGGCTCCCGAGACCAGGGTGAGCGAGTCGGGCAGCGCGAACAGGATGAGGTCGTACTTCTTGTCGGTGCGCTCCAGGTAGGCGCGGCCGTCGGTGATGTGCGTGGTGACGCGCGGGTCGCGGTAGGGCTGGTCGGGGTGGTAGAGGCCGCCGAGCTCGCGCAGCTTGGGGTCGATCTCGACGGCGTCGACGTGCTTGGCGCCCTTGGACAGCGCGATGGCGACGTCGGTGCCGCTGCCCGCGCCGACGATGAGCACGTCGTCGAGCCGTCCGGCGGCGGTCACGGCCCGCTCGTACGGCACGGCGTACTGGCGTTCGTACTGGAGGCGGGCGGCGGCGGGGACGGCCTGCTGGTGCGGGATGCCGTTGACCGAAATGGTCAGGGCCGGGGCGGTGCCGTAACTCTCATGCTTGTAGGTGACCTTGTAGTACGGCGACCAGAGCGCGCCTGCGGTGAGGGTCTCGGAGCCGAGGGCTGCGACCACCACCAGCGAGGGCAGGGTGACCAGCAGCAGGTAGTTGCTGAGCTTGCGCGGCTGGAGCAGCACTCCGTAGGCGACGGCGGCGATGACGCCCCAGACCATGGGCGGGGCGCCGGCGAACGACAGCAGCGAGAACGCGGCGATGCCGGTGAGGCTGCCGATCAGGTCGTAGCGGTAGGCCTCCAGGCGCGGCAACTCGGGGAAGCACCGGCCGACCAGCTCGGCGGGGCCCATCAGGACGAGCGCCGCCGCGAGGAACACCACGGGCAGGATCGCCCACGCGGGCGGCCCGCTGGTGCTCAGGCTGGTGAAGTACAGCACGCCCTCGGTCTCGCGGTTGACCGTCACCGGGAAGAACAGGACGACCAGGACCAGCAGGGCGAGGACGATCGGCGAGTAGTACGGCTGGGCCTTGCTGCGGCCGACCCGCAGGAAGCCCAGGCCGATGCCGAGGAACGAGCCGAGCAGCACGAAGTTCGTGAAGTAGCTGAGGTGGACGATGTTCGAACCCGTCCAGCGGATCAGCGCCAGCTCGAGGAAGAGCATGAAGGCGCTGGCGGCCACCAGCCTGGGGCGTACCGGGAGCCATTGCTCGACTCCCGTTCCGGACTCTGGACGTGACGGCATGTCGACCTCGGCGATCATGTGTCACAACGTAGCCAAACGATGCCGCTGACGGAAGTCTTCGCACGAGACCGGCTCGGCGCTGGAACGTCCCGAAAAAATTTGGCGCGTTCTTTCGCGGTATCTCGCGACGATTTGGCGACCGACGCCACATTTCTGCTGGTGGACGCGCTGAACGCGATGGAGCAACGTTTGACGCGTTCCTTCCTCGCGCTTCTCAAGGTGGTGTCCTCATGCGGGTCCTGATCCAGCTCCGTCCCTCCCCCGACGTCGTCGCGGCCGTCGCGGCCCCCGGCCTCACCGCGACCACCGCGGACGTCACCGGCGAACTCCCCGGCGTCGCGCTCGACCACTCCTACGCACCGGTCGCCCTCCCCCGCGCCCACCCCGCGTCCGGCGGCGACCCGCTGTCCCTCAACCAGCCGCTGAACTTCTCCATGGCGCCCGAGGAGGCGTCGGTGCTGGTCAGGGGCGAGATCTCCGACGACGAGACCTCCACGCGCATGGCCCTGCTGCCCGGTCGGCACAGCGGCGTGGTGGCGGTCTACGCCGACCCGGTGATCGAGACGAGCCTCACCTGCGGCGGCACCCCGCCCGTCGGCACCTGGCAAGACGTCGAGCGGCTGCTGGCCGTGCCGGAGCTCCAGGCCGAGGGGTACGACGGCCACGACGTCGCGCTCGCGATCTGCGACACCGGGATCAACTCCGCGCACATCACCCGCGCCCTCGGCCGGAGCTTCACGATCGACGCGCGCCGCAGTTGGAATCCCTCGGGCGTCTCCGGGGCCGCCGGGCGGTTCCCCGTCGACCACGGCACGATGTGCGCCTTCGACGCGCTCATCGCGGCTCCCAAGGCGTCGATCCTCGACGTCCCGGTGCTGCTGTCCCGGCGGCAGGGCGACACGGTCATGGACGGCCTGCTGTCGGACGCGATCGCCGCGTTCGCCCACCTGCGCACGGTGCTCGACGACCAGCCCGCGGCCACCCGCTCGCTGGTGGTGAGCAACAGCTGGGGCTCGTTCTCCCCGTCGTGGGACCTGGCACCCGGCCAGCCGGGCAACTACTCCGACAACGCCGCCCACCCGTTCAACATCATCGTGGGCAGCCTGGAACGTGCCGGGGCCGACATCCTGTTCGCGGCGGGCAACTGCGGGACCGAGTGCAAGGACCGCCGGTGCGCGTTCCCCTCCCGGCCGATCGTCGGGGCCAACTCCCACCCGCAGGTGCTGTCGATCGGCGGGGTGGACACCAACGGCGTGCGCGTCGGCTACTCCTCGCAGGGGCCGGGGCGGCTGAGCGACCGCAAGCCCGACGTCTGCTCCTACACCCACTTCGCCGGGTCCGGCGCGTTCGGGGCGGGCACCCCCGATTCGGGCACCTCGGCGGCCTGCCCGGTCGCCGCGGGGCTGGTGGCCGCCATCCGGACCCGCTGGCCCGCCTCGGTGATCTCCCCCGCCCAGCTTCGCACGCTGCTCCACCGCACCGCCGACGACCGCAGCGACGTCGGGTTCGACTACGACTACGGGTACGGCATCGCGGACACGGCGGGCCTGCTGGCGTCGTTGAAGCGGCGGACCGCCAGAACCGCCGCGGTGTGAGGCGCCCCCGTTGACCGGCCCGCCGGTCGGCGCGGTGCCCCGCCGGCCGCGCCGGGACGCGTAACGTGGGGGCCATGGTCCTGGTCACGGTGCGGCTCCCGGCGGGGGCGACGCTGGAAGAAGCCCTGCGGCGGCTCGGCCTGACCGAGGACGACGCCGACACGGCCTACGGCCTGGTGCCGCTCGACCCCGAACAGGGCCTGTACGCGCTGCGCGTCACCGAGGACGCCGGTCGCCGGGTCGGCCAGGCGGGGGGCGGCGGCCCGTTCGCCGACCCGCCGATCGAGCCCTACGGCCCGCCGAGCTGACCGGGGCTTGCCGGACGAGCCCCCGTCCTCGGGGCCGGTCAGCTCACCCGGGCGCCAGGGCCCACAGGTCGAGGCGCGCGTCGGCGGCGAGCGTGCGCAGGTCCATCGGCGCGAGGTCCATGGGCGGCGCGTCGCCGCCCTCGTCGAGGCGGGCGAGCAGCAGCAGGTCGTCGACCAGGCGGGCGAGCCGGGCCGACTCGCTCGATGCGGGCCGTCGCCGGGCCCGCGTCCGGCAGGCCGCCCATGCGGTACAGCTCGGAGAAGCCCGTTATACCGACGAGCGGGGTGCGCAGCTCGTGGCCGACGTCGGCGACGAAGCGCCGCAGCCGCGCCTCCGACTCGGTGCGCGCGGCGAAGGCCCGCTCGATCGGGCCGAGCATGCCGTTGAGCGAGGCCGACAGGCGCCCGACCTCGGTGCCGGGGTCCTCGGGGCCGGGCACCCTGCGGCCGAGGTCGCCGGACGCGATGGCGGAGGCGGTCTCCTCGATGCGCCGCAGCGGGCGCAGCCAGGCGCGGATCGCGAACCGGCACCAGGTTTACCAGAGCATTCGAAGTCCCGTCCGGGGCCGGCGGCGGGCGCCGGCCACGGGAGATGACGGACCGTGACGCCGCGCGCACGCGGAAAGCCCGCCCACGGGCCGTCCGAATAACTTTTATCGGCCGCGAATAATGGTTCGAAAGCGGTTTGACAGGGGTGTACCCCAGATTTGTCCACGAGTAAGTCACGCGAATAGAGCCTGTGATAACGGCCCCTCCCTCAATCCGGCGCCCACGAGCGCGCCGGCCCGCCAAGAGGAGAACAGCATGACGAACTACCCGTGTGAGGCACCCCTGTGCCACCGGCCCGCCTCCGGCGACGCGCGTCCACCCGCGCTGCCGGGCCTGCGGGTCTGCGCCGCGTGCCGCGCGTCCGCGCGCCGTGGGCTGCTGGCGCTGCCGGACCTGCACGAGGCGTGCGCCGAGGCGCTGACCTCCGGCCCGCGGTCCTTCACCGAACGGGTGAGCGGCAGACGGCCCTCGGGGATCAGCCTGAACGAGGACGCGGTGTCCGCGCGCGGAGACGTGGTCGCCTTCCTGGCGTGCTGGACGGCGCTCGTCGCCGACGAGCGCGGGACGCCGGGGCCTCGATCCTCGCAGGTCACGCGGCTGGCCGCTTTCCTGGGCGAGCACCTGGACTGGCTGCTCGGGCACCCGGCGGCGTGTTCGCTGACCGAGGAGATCGCGGAGGTCGCCGCCGCCGCGCGGGCCGCGCTGGAGCCCCGGGACGGGTCCCGGCGTGAGATCGGATCGTGCGCGAACCCCGGATGCTCGCTGTCCCTGTACGCCGAGAGCGGCCCGGGGCGGGCGTCCGAGGTGAGCTGCGAGGCCGGTCACGCGTGGCACCCGCGGGAGTGGCTGCTGATGGGCAGACCGCTGGACCGGGCCCTGCTCGACGGGGCCACCGGCGCCGACCCGGTGCCCGCCGGGGACGCGCTGTGAGCCCCGCGCCGAGGCGGCGGACCGTGCCGACCGACCTCGCCGCCCTGGCGGCCGGGGTGTCGCAGGCGACGATCCGCAAATGGGCGAGCCGGGGAAAGCTGACCCGCTACGGCAGTCCGGGGCGCGCCGAATACGACCTGGACGAGCTACGCCTTCTCGTGGCGCGTGTCAACCCCTGATCCCGCTATCGGGTCCTTTCCGCGCACCCGCCGCGTTCCCCCCGTGAACCGAGGTCCTTCAACGGCGAAGGGCCTCATTCGCATGTCGCCGAACATCCGGCGAGCACGCTCACGAAACCGGTAAGCGAGTTTTCCCGCAGAGGTTGACTCGCGGCCGTACGGGATGTCACGCTTTTCCCACGGCACCGCTGTGCCCGGCGCCGGATCACCGCCCGGCCCTTTTCCAGGGCCTCCCGCGCGAATACCCGCACTTAAAGGCCGGCCTCCTCCCGTCATGCCGGAGGCATTCACCCGGCCGCGCGCACGCGGTATCCGAATGACCCGCGAGAATCGCGTTTTCCAGCCATTTCAGGGAACGGCCGCGCCCCCGCGCGCGGCCGTTCCCGGCGCTGCCGCGCCTCGGCGAGGACGCGCGGGCACAGCGGTGCCGGAACCCCGTCAGAACCCCTGGAAGGAGTGGCCCATGTCCATGGAAGCCGAGATCAAGCAGTTCATCGTGACGAACTTCGCCCCCGACGTGCCCGCCGACGAACTGCCGGCCGATCTGGACCTTCTGGACAAGGGGGTGGTCGACAGCCTCGGCCTGCTGCGCCTCATCGCGTGGGTGGGCGACAGGTTCGACATTCCCCTCGGGGAGGCGAACATCTCCCCCGCGCAGTTCAGCTCGGTGGAATCCATCGAGGGATTCGTCCGGGAAACCCGCAGTCTCGTCTGAACCGCTTCATATCCACGTCATAGATACTAAGGAAAGGTGCAGTGAAATGATCGTTCGCGACAGGTCCGAGGTGAAGTGCGTCGAATGGGGAAACGGCCTCAGCTACCGGTTTCTCCTCCAGACGGACAACATGGGGTTCACGGTCGCCCATACGGTGGTCCGGGCCGGGTCGAAGTCCCCGCTGCACTACCGCAGGCACCTTGAGGCCTGCTACTGCATCGCCGGCAGCGGCCAGGTGATCGCCTCCGACGGGACCGTCCACGAGATCCGCCCGGGCGTGATCTACGCGCTGGACCGGCATGACGAGCACTTCCTGATCGCCGACCCGGGCGGCGACATGGAACTCATCAGCGTCTTCAACCCCCCGTTACAGGGCGACGAGCGGCACAGCTTCGACAGCGACGAGTTCTCGCACTACTGACGGGGCCGTTCCCGGGGGGCGGCGGGCCGTGCCGCACTCGGGGGCGCGACGACCCCCCGGGCCCTTGACGATCCGATCCACGACCTTGACCACGTCAACGGAGGAACTGCCCATGTCCTTTCATGACCGGACGAGCCTGTACTCGATCTCCGAGGAGGTCGCCGACGCCCTCGCCTCGGGACTGCCCGTGGTGGCCCTGGAGTCCTCGGGCATCGTGCAGGGCCTGAAGTACCCCATGAACCTCGAGACCGCCCTTGGCATGGAGAAGACGATCCGGGCGAACGGCGCCGTCCCCGCGCGCACCGGCATCGTGGACGGCCGGTTCGTGATCGGCATGTCCGAGCGGGACATCGAGCTGTTCGCGACCACGCCCACGATCCCCAAGGTCGGCTCCCGCGACCTCGGGCCCGTCCTCGCCTCCGGCGGCCACGGAGGCACGACGGTCTCGGCCGCGCTGGTCGCCGCCGGGTACGCCGGGATCGGCGTCTTCGCGGTCGCGGGCATCGGCGGCGTCCACTTCGACGCGCAGCGGACCTTCGACATCTCGGCCGACCTCGTGGAGTTCACGCGGCACCGCGTGGCGGTGGTCTGCGCGGGGGCCAAGTCGCTGCTGGACCCGGCGCTGACGCTCGAATACCTGGAGACCCAAGGCGTCCCGGTGGTTGGCTACCGCTGCGACGACTTCCCCGCTTACTACAGCGTCTCCAGCGGGCGGCGCAACCCGCGGCGCATCGACGACATGCGAGAGCTGTCCACGGCGATCCGCACGCACTGGCAGGTCGGCAACCGCGGCGCCTTCGTGGTCACCCACCCGATCGCCGCGCACGACGCGCTGCCGTCAGAGGAGATCTACGCGCTCATCCACGAGAAGCAGGCCGAGGCCGAGCGCGCCGGGGTCAGCGGGCCGTCGATGACGCCGCACATCCTCAAGGCGGTGTCCGCGGCCACCGACGGGCGCACCGGGGAGGCCAACCGGTCGGTGCTGCTGTCCACCAGCGCGCTCGCCGCCGAGGTCGCCGCCGCCATGGCCGGGCGCTGGACGCCGGGGGAGAGCGCCGCGTGAACGGCGGCCCCGGGGATTCCGTGGACCCTGCGGACGGTGTGGACGCTGTGGACGCGGTCCTGTTCGACCTGGACGGCACCCTGGTCGACACGCCGGGCGGCATGCTGACGGTGCTGCGTGCGGTCCTCGCGGAGGCCGGGCGCGAGGCGGACGGCGAGCGGCTGCGCGTCACCATCGGCAGGCCGCTGGCGCCCTCGTTCGCCGTCCTGCTGGGCCTGCCCGAGGAGCACCCGGAGGTGACCCGCGCCGTCGCCCGCGCCCGCGAGCTGTTCACCGAGCTGGTCATCCCCCACGCCGCCCGGCTGGTGTACCCGGGCGTCCCGGAGCTCCTGGCCGCGCTGCGGGCGGGAGGACGGGCGCTGGCCGTCGTCACCAGCAAGGTCAGGCCCAGCACCGAGGAGCTGCTCGCGGCCGCCGGGCTGCTCGGCGCCTTCGACACGCTGTCCTGCCACGGCATGACCGAGCGGGGCAAGCCGTACCCCGACCTCGCCCTGCTCGCGGCCGGCGCGCTCGGCGTGCCGCCCGGGCGGTGCGTCGTGGCCGGCGACGCGGTGGACGACATGCGCATGGCCCGCGCCGCGGGAATGGACGGCTACGGGGTCGGCTGCGGCGTCGCCACCGCCGAGCAGCTCCGGCACGCGGGGGCGCGCGCCGTGCTCGGCTCCACGGCCGAGCTGGCCGGCGTCCTCGGCGTTCCCGTCGTCCCGGGTTCCCTGCCGCTCCACCCGTCCCTCACCTGACCCATCCCGACGACCATCCCCCTCGATCTCACACAGGTGATCTTCATGACCCCATCGGCCACCGGTACCGCCGCGCGGCGCCGGTCGGCGGGCGGCGCCCTCGCCGTCCTCGCCGTGGCGCAGTTCCTGATCGCACTCGACTACTCCATCGTCTACATCGCGCTGCCGAGCATCGGCCACGACCTCGCGCTGAGCCAGAGCTCCGTGCAGTGGGTGGTCAGCGGGTACGCCGTGTTCTTCGCCGGCTTCCTCATCGTCGGGGGGCGGGCGTCGGACCGGTTCGGGCCGCGCACGCTGTTCGTCATCGCGATGCTGCTGTTCGGCGTCGCCTCGCTGGCGGGCGGCCTGGCCCCGGGCGCCGCGCCGCTGCTGGTGGCCCGCGCCGTGCAGGGCGTCGCCGCCGCCGTCCTGCAACCGGCGGTGATCGCGCTGATCAATACCTCCTTCGCCACGGGACCGGCCCGCAACCGGGCGCTGTCGGTGTGGGGCACGGTCGGCGCGTCGGGCCTGGCGGCCGGCGTCATCATCGGAGGGCTCCTCACCACGATGTCGTGGCGCTGGGTCTTCCTCATCAACCTGCCGCTCGCCGTCGTCTGCGCGCTGGCCGCGCCGAAGCTGCTGCCGGAGGGCGACCGGGCCACGCGCCGGCGTTCGCCGCTGAACGTCCCGAGCGGGGTGCTGTGCACCGGCACCGTCCTGTCCGCCGCGCTGGCGCTGACCCAGGCCTCGACGATGGGCTGGACGCACGCGGGCACGCTCGCCGCGTTCGGCGCGGCCGCCGTCCTGCTGGTGGCGTTCGTCCTGCAGGAGAGGCGCAGCCCGCAGCCGCTGGTCGACCCGCTGCTGCGCCGCACGCGGTCGCTGCTGGTCGGGTGCGGTTCCACCGCGTTCTACATGGCCAGCGTCGGCAACCAGTTCTTCGTCGTGACCCTGCTGGTCCAGCAGCTGCGCGGGTACGGCCCGCTCGCGGCGGGGCTGGCGTTCCTGCCGATGGCGGTGGCGATCGCGGTGGCCAACGCGGTGTCGGCGCGCATCGTCGCCGCGGTCGGCGTGCGGCTCGCGCTCACGCTGGCGTTCGCCGCCGACGCGGCGGGGCTGCTGCTGCTCGCCGCGCAGGTGCACGGGGACGGGTACGTGCTCAACCTGCTGCCGGGCCTGCTGCTGACCGGCTTCGGGCACGGCGTCACCTACGTGTCGATGTTCATCGCGGGGACCGCCGACATCGCCGACCGCAACCAGGGCGTCGGCAGCGCGATGATGACGACCGCCCAGTACATGAGCGGCGCGCTCGGCGTGGCGATCCTGGTCCTGGTGCTCGGCCCGAACCCGGGGGCGGGCGACTTCGGCTGGGCCTTCGCCACCACGGCGGCGGCCGCGGGCATCGGCGCCGTCCTGAGCTGGACGGGCCTGGCCCGGGGACGGTCCCGCCGGACGGCCCCGGCCGCGGACCTCGCAGAGGCGCCGTCATGAACGCGGACATGAAGGGGCACGAGGGCGCGCCGAACGCGTGGTCGTGGGTGGCGCGGCTCGGGGTGCTGGTCATCCACAACGACCCGGTGGTCGAGGCGGAGCTGTGGGGCATGGCCCCGCCGGGCACCACCGTCCACGCGGCGCGGTTCGAGAGCCCGACGTCCGGGGGCGCCGAGTACACCGGCACGCCGTGGCACGAGGTGATCGAGTCGCCGGACGTGCGGCGCGGGCTGGCGCAGCTCGGCCAGATGGACCTGTCGGCGATCTGCTTCTGCTTCGGCTCGGCCAGCTTCTTCGGCGGGCCGGCGTTCGACGACGGGTTCTCGGCGGCGGCGACCGCCCTCGCCGGCGGCACCCCGGTCTACACCGCCGGGCAGGCGATCCGCCTGGCCCTGGCGGCGACCGGCGTGCGCAGGCCGCTCGTGGTCGTGCCGCCGTGGTTCACCGCGCCGACGTTCGCCGCCACGCGCGGCTATCTGGCGGCGACGGGGTTCGAGGTGGCGGGCCTGCTGCAGTTCGAGCTCGGCGCCCGCTGGCAGGGCGTCCGCAGGCACCGGCTCTTCGACCGGGGAGGCCGCTTCGAGGTGGACCCCGAGGAGGTGCACCGCCAGGTGGCGGCCGCGTTCCCGCCGGACGCCGACGGCGTGCTGATCCCGGGCAGCGGCTTCCGCTCCTGGGAGGCCATCGACAGCCTGGAGCGGCACCTGTCCGTCCCGGTGGTCACCTCGAACCAGGCGTGCCTGTGGCGTCTGCTCGACCTGACGGGCGTCCGGACGCCCGTCCCGGGGGCGGGACGGCTGCTGGCCCCCCGGACGCGGGCCGCCTGACACCCCGTCCCGCACGTTCCGGCCCGCCCGGGCGCCCGCCGGCGGGCTTCGTCATGCCGCCCCATGGCGGCCTTTCGCTTGCAAGGAGTCCTCATGCCATCCAGTTCGTTCGTGGCCGCGTTCGCCCGGCGGACGAGAGAACGGCCGGACGCGCCCGCGCTCTCGTGGGGGGAGCGCGTCGTCGGATACGGGGAGCTCGCCGGCATGTCCGAGCGCGCGTACGCGGCGCTCGACGCGGCGGGCGTCCCCGAAGGAGCGCCCGTCTGCGTGCCGGCGCGCAAGTCGCCGGAGACGATCGCCCTGCTCATCGCCTGCGTCCGCGCCGGCAGGCGGGTGCTGCTGCCCTCGGAGGGGCTCGGGCCGATGGCGCTGGCCGAGCTGTGTGTGCGGGTCGGGTGCACGCACGTGCTGGAGGCCGGGGGCGACGACCCGCTCGCGTTCCGCGCCACGGCGCGCGCGGCGTCCGAGCTCGGCGGCGGGTCCGACCCCGCCGCGCCGGCGGGCTCACCGGCGACCGGTGCCCTGTCCGAGCCGGGACTGCTGCTCACCACCTCCGGGTCGACGGGCCTGCCCAAGATCGTCGTGCTGTCCGCCGGCGGCGTCGACCGGTTCATGGAGTGGGCGGCGGGCCGGTTCGGCATCGGGCCCGGCGCCCGGGTGCTCAACTACGCGCCGCTGAACTTCGACCTGTGCCTGCTGGACGTGTGGGCGTCGCTGTCGGCGGGGGCGTGCGTGGAGCTGGTCGACCCCGGCCGCGCCGCCGACGGCTCCTACCTCGCCGGGCTGTGCGCGGAGCGCGAGCCGGACGTGATCCAGGCCGTCCCCATGTTCTTCCGCCTGGCCACCGAGGCCGCGAGCCGCGCCGGCCGGGTGTTCCCCGGCGTGCGGGAGGTGATGTTCACCGGGGACGTCATGCCGCTCGCGCTGCTGGAGCGCACCGCGGCCACCTTCCCGAACGCCCGCATGTGGAACATCTACGGCTGCACCGAGACCAACGACAGCTTCCTGCACGAGGTGACGCTGGAGGAGGCCCGGGAGCTCGGCGTCGTGCCGATCGGACGGCCGATCGAGGGCGTGCACGCCACGATCGTCGACGAGTCGGGCCAGGTGGTGACCGGCGCGGGCGCGGGCGAGCTGGTGGTCGCCACGCCGTTCCAGTCGCGCGGGTACTCCGAGCCGAGGCTGGACCGCGAGCGGTGGCGCGACGGCCACTTCCGCACCGGCGACCTCGTCCGCCGCGACGAGCGCGGGCTGGTGTTCCTGACCGGGCGCAACGACCACCAGGTGAAGGTGCGCGGCGTGCGGACGAACCTGCAGGAGGTCGAGCGGGTCGTCCTCGCCCACCCCGAGGTGCTGGAGGCCGCGGTCGTCGCGGTCCCGGACGAGGCGGCGGGCAACGTCCTGCACGCGGTCGTCCGCCGCCGGCCCGGCTCCGGCATGAACGGCCTGCGGCTGCGCGTGCACTGCGCGGCCGGTCTGCCGAGGACGGCGATCCCGGGTGTGATCGAGATCGTCGACCAGGCGCTCCCCCGCACGTCCACCGGGAAGATCGACCGCACCTCGGTGCGGCGGCGCCGGATGGCGTTCACCCCTGTGACGGCCTGACCGCCCGCGGTCGGCCACCCCTGACGAAGGTTCGAGGATCATGGTGTGGAATGAGGATCAGCGCGCGCTGCGCGCGGCCATCGAGGGTCTCGGCGACGTGCTCAGCAAGGAGCATGTCGAGCGCGACGCCGTCGCCGGATTCCCCGGCGAGGGCTGGGCGCGCCTGCGCGAGACCGGCCTGTTCGGGTTGCCGTTCGACCCCGCGTGGGGAGGGCTCGGCCAGGACCTGCTGACCACGATGTACGTGCTGGAGGGGCTGGGGTACGCCTGCCGGGACGGCGGGCTGAGCTTCTCGGTGTCGACGCACATGGTGAGCACCGGCGTCCCGTTGCAGCGGTTCGGGTCGCCCGCGATCAAGGACCGCTACCTGCGGCGCGTCTGCGACGGCTCGGTGATCGGCGCGCACGCCATCACCGAGCCGGAAGGCGGCTCCGATGTCATGGCGATGCGCACGTCGGCCGTCCTGGACGGCGACGCGTACGTCCTCAACGGGGCCAAGTCGTTCGTCAGCAACGGCCCGGTGGCCGGCGTCTTCGTCATCTACGCGCGCACCGGCAGGCGCGGCAGCCCCGCCGCGATCACGGCGCTGCTGGTGGACCGGGACACGCCGGGGCTGACCGTGGGCAGGCCCGTCGCGAAGATGGGCCTGCGCACCTCGCCGCTGTGCGAACTGTTCTTCGACGACTGCCGGGTGCCGGCGGCGAACGTCGTCGGGTCCCCCGGCGCCGGGTTCCTGATCATGGACCACGTGATGAAGTGGGAGATCCTCTGCTCCTTCATCGTCAACGTCGGCGAGATGCAGCACCGCCTGGAGCGCTGCGCCGGGTACGCGCGGACGCGCACGCAGTTCGGCAGGCCGATCGGCGCCTACCAGTCGATCGCGAACAAGATCGTCGAGATGAAGATCGCGACGGAGACCGCGCGCAAGTGGCTGTACGACACCGCCGCCAAGCTGCGCGACGGCGAGAACGTCACCGTGGACATCGCCATCAGCAAGCTACTCGCCAGCGAGGGGAACGTGACCTCCGCGCTGGCCGCCGTCCAGGTGTTCGGCGGCTACGGCTACACGGCCGAGTACGGCCTGGAGAAGGACCTGCGCAACGCGGTCGGCGGGACCATCTACTCCGGCACCTCCGACATCCAGCGCCAGCGCATCGCCAGCATGATCGGCCTTTGACACAGACGCGAGGAAGAGAGCCAACGATGACCATGCCATCGACGCCATCGACGCACCCCGTCACCCCCGTCGGCCCGGCCGGGACCGCCGGCGCCCCCGGTGACGACCTCCTGCGCGTCACCGAGTTCCTCGACCACGACAGCGAGATCGTCCAGGACTTCGTCGCCAAGGCCCTGCCGGGCGGCGGCGCGGGCATGACCGACGTCGAGCGGGCGTGCGCGCTGTACTACGCGGTCCGGGACGGCATCCACTACGAGGTGTACGGCGCCGACCTGTCCCGCGACGGCCTGAGGGCCAGTTCGACCATCCGGCGCGGGATGGGCTTTTGCGTGCACAAGTCGATCGTGTACGCGGCGGCCGTCCGGTCGGTCGGCATACCGAGCAGGATCTACTACGGCGACGTCCGCAACCACCTGGCCTCCCCCCGGCTGGAGGCGCTGATGGGCGGCAACGTGTTCTGCTTCCACAGCCTCACCACGGTGTTCCTGGAGGGCAGGTGGGTGAAGGCGACGCCGGTGTTCAACAAGATGCTGTGCACCCTCTACAAGATCAAGCCGCTGGAGTTCGACGGCCGCGCCGACAGCATGTACCACCCGTACGACGAGGACGGCCGGCGGCACATGGAGTTCCTGCGCGCGCACGGCGACTTCGACGACGTCCCGTATGACATGGTGGTCGGCGGGATCCGCCGGGCGCACCCGCGGTTGTTCGAGAGCGGCGACAGGACGGCGGCCGGTTCGCTGGTCGCCGACGCGACCGGGCCCGGCACCTCGGACGCGGCGTTACGGACCGGTGCGTCGTGACGGGCGGGCCGGCCGGCGCCACGGCGGGCCCGCGCGCCGGGCGCAGGCCCCCCACCAGGACCGCCGTGGACCTGGAGCTGATCGTGCCCGCCTTCAACGAGGCGGGCCGCCTCCCGGAGACGCTGCGCGCGCTGACCTCGTTCCTCGGTGAGCAGCCGTGGCGGTCGCGGGTCGTGGTGGTCGACAACGGCAGCACCGACGACACGACCGCCGTGGTGGGGGCCGCGGACGGGGGCCTGGTGGAGTCCGGGGTGGAAACGGTGGCCATCGGCTGTTCGCGTCCCGGCAAGGGCGCGGCGGTGCGCCGGGGCCTCGCGGGCAGCGGCGCGCGGTTCGCGGGCTTCGTGGACGCCGACCTGTCCACCCCGGTGCGGACGCTGATCCGGGCGATGGCCGAGCTGCGGGACGGGGCCGCCGCCGCCATCGCCTCCCGGCACGCGCCCGGCGCCCGGTTCGTCCACCCGCAGCCGCTGCGGCGCAGGGCCGGCGGCGCGGTGTTCCGCATGCTCGCCCGTCCTCTGCTGCCGGGCGTCCACGACACCCAGTGCGGGTTCAAGATATTCGAGCGGCGCGCGGTGCAGGACGCGCTGGCCCGGTGCCGCGTGAGCGGGTTCGCGTTCGACGTCGAGCTGCTCCGGCGGATCCGCCAGGCCGGGGGCCGCATCGTGGAGGTCCCGGTGGAGTGGACCGACGACACGCGCTCGACGTTCCGGCCGCTGCACGACGGCGTGCCCGCGTTCACCGACCTGCTGCGCCTGTACCGGGCGGACGCGCGATGAGCACGGAGATGAGCACGGAGATGAGCACGGACCGGCCCCTCGGCGGGCGTCATGTGCTGATCGTGAGCCGGCGCGACGTCGGGCACCCGCAGGCCGGGGCGGCGGAACGCTACCTGCACCGGATCGCCCGGCTCTGGGTGATGTGGGGCACGCACGTCACCTGGGCCGCCACCCGCCCACCAGGGGCGGCGGCCCACGAGGTCATCGACGGCATCGAGGTGCTGCGCTCCGGCGAGGCGCTCGGCATGTACCCGCGCACGGTGCTGCGCCTGCTGCGCCGGGGCGAGCGCTTCGACGCCGTCGTCGACTGCACGAGCCGCATGGCGTTCGCCGTGGCGATGATCAGCGGGCGGCGGGTGCCGGTCGTGCAGGTCGTCCACGACGACAGCCGCCCTCCGGCCCCCGCTGGGCGGTTCTGGCCGGCGGCGGCGCTGGAGGGCTTCCTGGCCGGGCCGCTCGCCCGGTGGAGCCGCCGCGGCCGGGCCGTCGCCGCGCCGTCGGCGTCCTTCCGGCACGAGCTGCGGCGCCGGCGCGGCTTCCGCGGGCCGATCTTCGTGGTCCCGGCCGGCGCCGACCAGGGATCCCCCGAGCCGGGCGAGCGGTGGGAGCGCAGCGCCCGGCTGCTGGCGGGCGTGGTAGCCCACCAGCTCGGCGGCGACCGGTCCCGGCGGCGCGGCACACCCGACCGCCGGTACGCGCGGTCCGACCTCGCGACGCTGGTCCGCTACACCGCCGGTCCCGTCCCGGCGCCCGGCGCCGAGCTGCGCGCGTCCGACGAGGTCGGCGTCTGCGGCGGGACGGTGAGCCTGCTGCTCAACGGCTGCGACGAGTACGACGCGCTCGGCGTGCTCGACCGGCTCGGCGTCGAGGACGCGCTGATCCGGGTCGCCACCTGGGAGGACCTGCTCGCGGGCCCCCAGGGCCCCTCCCCCGCCGCACCATCCGGCCCGGACTACGGCCGGCCGTTCACCGGCACATCGAGAGGATGACCATGTCCACCCCCCAGATATCCGCCACGCGCCTCCCGCTCCGGGTGATCACCTGGTCCGCGGTCGCGGTCACCTCGGTGGTGCTCGCGCTGATCGCCGCGTACGTCTACCGGCACGACTCGTACTGGAGCCAGCGGTGGACGGTCGACCTGACCGTCTACCTGGCCAGCGGCCACACCGTGCGCGACGGCCAGTCGCTGTACGACCTGGTGGTGATGAGCCCGCTGTACGGCCCGATGCCGTACCTGTACCCGCCGCTCACGGCGATCCTGTTCTTCGTCCCGCTGTCGTTCCTGCCCGCCGCGACGGCAAGCCTGGTGTGGAACGCCGTCTCGCTGATGGCGCTCGGCGCCGTGGTCTGGATGACGCTGGGCATCGCCGGCGTCCGCGACGGCCGGGTCAGGGCCGTGCTGACGATCGCCGGGCTGATCCTGACGGCCTGGCTGCTGCCGGTGCGGGTGCAGCTCGTCGCCGGACAGATCAACATGTTCCTGCTGCTGCTCGTGCTCATGGACTTCCGCAGGCCGGAGGGCCGTTGGAAGGGCATCGGCATCGGCATCGCCGCCGGGCTCAAGGTCACTCCGCTGATCTTCATCCTCTACCTGCTGCTCACCCGCCGGTGGGGCGCGGCGCGCAACGCGACCCTGGCGTTCCTCGGCACGGCGGCCATCGGCTTCCTGGTGCGTCCGGCCGACTCGCTGACGTACTGGGGCGGCCTGGTGTTCCACTCCTCCCGCGCGGGCGGGGTGTTCGACACGCCGAACCAGTCGCTCGCGGGCATGCTGGCGCGGGTGCTGGCCAGCGACGCGTTCTCGCAGTGGTGGCTGGTCGTGATGGTGGCCGTCGGGGCGTACGGCCTGGCGGTCGCCGCGTACGCGTTCCGCAGGGGCGCCGACTTCCTCGGCTTCTCGGCGACCGCGATCACCGGGCTGCTGATCTCCCCGGTGAGCTGGGAGCACCACTGGGTGTACGTGATCCCGCTGCTGATCTGGCTGGCGATCTGGGCGTACACCAAGCGGGCCGTGGGGGTGGCGATCGGCACGGCGCTGCTGGCGGCGATCTTCACCGTGCGGGTGTTCATGATCGTCGGCATCCAGGAGGCGCCGCCCGCGCCCATGGACCTGGCGCTGTGGCAGCAGGTGGTCGCGAACATGTTCCCGCTGACCGGCCTGGCTCTGTTGGTGCTGGGCCCGCTGTGGGTGCGGCGGCACTTCCGCGGCGCGCCCGTCGCGGCCGCCGCGCCGCCGGTCCCGGGGCCGGCGCCCACGGGACGCGAGGCGCTGCCCGCGATGCGGTTCGCGCCCGAGCCCGAGACCCGGTGAGCGGGTCACACGAACGGCGGGCCGCCCTGGCGGGCGAGGTCGCGAAGTTCGGGGCCGTCGGTGTCGTCGCCACCCTGGTCGACACCGGCGGCTTCAACCTCCTGCACTACGCCCTCGGCTGGGGACCGCCGGCGGCCAAGGTGGCGGGCACGGTGGCCGCGACGACGTTCGCCTACCTCGCCAACCGGCACTGGACCTGGCACGACCGCGCGCGTGGCGGCATGGGCCGGGAGTACGTGCTGTTCTTCCTGCTGAACGGCCTGGCGCTGCTGGCCGGGCTCGCGTGCATCGCGTTCGCCGAGCACGTCCTCGGGCTGCGCGACCCGGTGAGCCTCAACCTCGCCAACCTGGCCGGATACGTCCTCGGGACCCTCTTCCGGTTCTGGTCGTACCGCAAGTGGGTCTTCCTGGCGCCGGCCTGACGCGGCCCGCCGGGGTGCGCGCCCCGGCGTGGCCGCGTCAGGCCGGCCGGGGCGCGCTCAGCGCGAGTAGTGCTCGACGACGAGCTGCTCGTCCACCAGGACGGGGATCTGCGTCCGCTCCGGCCTGCCGACCAGCGTGAACCGCAGGTCGCGGAGGTCGACGTCGAGGTAGGGCGCGGTGATCTCGTCGGCGTAGATGCCCTCGGCCGCCGCGACGAAGGGCTGCATGGCCCGTGACCTCTGCCGGACGGCGACGGTCTGCCCGGGGCGCACCAGATAGCTGGGGATGTCGACCTTGCGGCCGTCGACGGTGATGTGGCCGTGGTTGACGTACTGGCGCGCCGCGTAGATGGACGGGGCCAGCCCGGCGCGCATCACCAGGGACGCCAGGCGGCTCTCCAGGATGGTGAGCAGCTCGGCCCCGGAGCGGCCGGGACGGCGTAGCGCCAGGTCCCAGTACCTGCGCATCTGCTTCTCTGAGACGTCGTAGTACCAGCGGAGCTTCTGCTTCTCCAGCCGGCGGACGCCGTAGTCGCCCGCGGTGCGCCGGCTGGTGGAGCGGCCGTGCACGCCGGGCGGGTACGGCCGCCTCTCGAAGTAGCGGACGGCCTTTCGCGTCAGCGGCGTCCCCGCCCGCCGGGACAGCCGCACCTTGGGTCCTGTGTAGCGCACGATGACCTCGCTGTGATTAGGTAAGCCTAAGTAAGGGAAGCCTAACCTTAATTACACGCGCGACGCGAACTCGAACGACACCAGGAGCCACGCCATGCCTGTGACGGTCCCCCCCACCTCCGAACGTATCCGCGGCCTGGCGTCGGCCGCCGCCCCGACCCACGTCTCACTCGCCGGTTCGGCCCACGTGGCGCGCGGCGGGGTGGACCGCGCCGGGCGCCCGTTGCTGCTGGTCAAGCCCGGTGAGCCGCTGCACGCCGTCCCGGCGTCCGAGGACGTCGTCGTGACCGTCGACCTCGCCGCGACCCGCAGCCTCGGCGGGGTGGACCACCCGCGCGGCCTGCTCAAGATGCAGGGCTGGGCGCAGGCGGTGCCCGCCGCGGACGTCCGGGAGGCGGCCGTCACCGTGGCCGGGCGCTGCCCCGACGAGGCGCTGTTCGCCGCCGTGGAGGGCCGCCCCGGCGGTCCCCGCCTGTTCCGCGTCGACGTCGGGTTCGTCATCTACCTGACAGGGGACGAGTCCGGCATGCTGGACGCCGACGACTACCTCGGTACCGAGCCCGACCCGATCATGGACGCCGCCGAGAGCATGCTGCGGCACGTGAACGAGGCCCACCGCGAGGCGCTCCGCCGGGCCGTCGAGGCGCTGACCGGCGAGCCCGCCCCGGACGCGTGGCTGTGGGAGCTGGACCGCTACGGCGCGACCGTGCGCGCGGGCGGCGAGTCGCCCACGCTCATCCGAATCCCCTGGCCGGTACCGGCCGCCGGGCCGCGTGACCTGGAACGGGCCCTGGGCCACCTGATGGGCTCGTGCCGCTGACCCCGAGCGAGGCGTCGACCGCCTCGGGGGCCAGGATGTGGTCGATCACCATCAGCGCGCAACCGGTGATGCCCGCGCCTGGCCCGAGCCGGCTGCGCTCGATGCGCAGGCTGCGCGTGGACAGCGCCGTCGAGCGCCGGTAGACCACCTCGTGCACGCCGGAGACCAGCGGCTGGAACTTCTCGGCGACGTCGCCGCCGAGCACCACGACCGACGGGTTGAGCAGGTTGACGGCGCTGGCGATCACTTCGCCGAGCAGGCGGCCGGCCCGGCGCACGATCGTCATCGTCTCGGCGTCGCCCGCGCGGACCAGCGTCACGACGTCCGCCAGCGAGCCGACCTCGCGGCCCCGCGCCCGCAGGTCGCGCAGGATGGCCGTGCCGCTCGCCACCGAGTCGACGCAGTCGATGTTGCCGCACCGGCACAGCACCCCGCCGCCGTCGCGGACGGGGATGTGGCCGATCTCGCCGGCCGCGCCGAGCGCGCCGCGCAGGATCTCGCCCCCGGCGATCACCCCGGCGCCGATGCGCGTCGAGACCTTCACGAACAGCAGGTCGGCCACCTCGCGCGCGTACGCCGCGCGGTACTCGCCCATCGCGACGACGTTGACGTCGTTGTCCACGAACACCGGCACGGGGTAGCGCGCGGAGATCAGCGGTGGGATCACCACGCCCGTCCAGCTCGCCATCACCCGGGCGCTCTCGGTGCGGCCCGCGGCGAACTCGACGGTGGCGGGCACGCCGAGGCCGGCGCCGCGCACCGAGGACATCGGCCGGCCGTCCAGCAGGTCCTCCCAGATGTCCATCAGCATGGGCAGCACCACGCCGGGGCCGCGCTCGACGTCGATCTCCAGGTCGGTGCGGGCCAGCTCGGCCCCGGCGAGGTCGCACAGCGCGACCTGGGTGCGGCTCGCGCCGAGCGAGGCGACCAGCACGACGCCCCCGGCGGCGTTGAACGCGAGACGCGCGGGTGGGCGGCCGCCGGTGGAGGGGCCCTCGGTGTCCTCGACGACCAGGCCGCGTTCCAGCAGCTCACCGACGCGCAGCGCCACCGCGGGACGCGAGAGGCCGGTCACCCTGCCGATGTCGGCACGCGTCACCGCCTCGCCGCTGCGGATGAGGTGGAGCACCTCACCGCTCGTGGCGAGCGCGGGGCCTGATCGTCGAACCATCGACCAAGTCTAATCACACCCTCTTTTGTAACTCAACGTTCCTAAGTTCCTCACCTGAAAATGCAAAACCGTGCTTGTGCACAGCCAAAGTTCGGGTTACTGTCCGATCTGTCCTAGTTGACGGAACGACGGAGCACCCCCGTGCCTGAGCCATCGACAGCGCCCCCGCCGCCCGCCGCCACCGCCGCGGCCGGAGCGGCCCCCGAGCGCCCCACGGCGCACGCCGCCGACCTCGTCGTGTTCGGCGGCACCGGCGACCTCTCCATGCGGAAGCTGCTCCCGGCCCTCTATCACAGCGACCGCGACGGGCGGCTCGCGCCGGAGACCCGCATCATCGCCCTGTCCCGCGCCGGGCTCGACGACGCCGACTTCCGCGGCAAGGTCGAGGCCGAGGTGCGGCCCGGCCTGCACGCCGACGACGCCGAGGGATGGGATCGTTTCCTCGGCCGCCTGCACCACGTCACGGCCGACGTCACCGCCGACACCCAGACCCACCCCGGATGGGGCCGGCTCACCCGCATGCTCGCCGGGCGCGAGGGCTCCGACAGGATCTTCTACCTGGCCAGCCCGCCGATGACGTTCGGCGCGTTCTGCCGCGCCGTGCACGCCGCGGGCCTGGTGACCCCCTGCTCCCGCGTGGTGCTCGAGAAGCCCCTCGGCCGCGACCTCGAGGGCGCGCGGCGCATCAACGACGAGGTCGGCGCCATCTTCGAGGAGCGCCAGATCTTTCGCATCGACCACTACCTGGGCAAGGAGACGGTCCAGAACCTGCTCGTGCTGCGGTTCGCGAACGCGTTCCTGGAGCCGATCTGGAACTCCCTGTGGATCGACCACGTGCAGATCACCGCCGCCGAGTCGGTGGGCACGCCCGGGCGGCGCGGCTACTACGACCACGCGGGCGCGCTGCGCGACATGGTGCAGAACCACCTGCTGCAACTGCTGTGCCTGGTCGCGATGGAACCGCCCTCGCGGGGCGACCGCGAGTCGATCCGCGACGAGAAGGTCAAGGTGCTCCAGGCGCTGCGGCCGATCAGCGGCACCGAGGCCGACCGGTTCACCGTCCGCGGCCAGTACGCGGCCGGCGAGGTGGACGGGCGCGCCGTCCCCGGCTACCTGGACGAGCCGGACAAGACCCCACCGACCGACGCCTCGCGGCACGTGGAGACGTTCACCGCGATCCGCGCCGAGGTGAAGAACTGGCGCTGGGCCGGCGTGCCGTTCTACCTGCGCACCGGCAAGCGCATGCCCTACCGCCGCTCGGAGATCGTCGTCCAGTTCAAGGACGTCCCGCACTCGATCTTCCCCGGTGGCAGCCCCAACCGGCTGGTGCTGCGTCTGCAGCCCAGCGAGGGCATCCACCTGCACATCATGGCCAAGGAGCCCGGCGCCGGGGACGTCATCCCGCGCCCGGTCCCGCTCAGCCTCAGCTTCGCCGACACCTTCCGCGCCCGCGTGCCCGAGGCGTACGAACGGCTGCTGATGGACGTGCTCGCCGGCAACCCCACGCTGTTCATGCGCCGCGACGAGGTCGAGGCCGCCTGGAGCTGGATCGACCCGATCATCGCCACGTGGGAGTCGCGCGACGCCCTCCCCGAGCCCTACACCGCCGGCACCAGCGGCCCCGCGGCGGCCCGCGAACTGCTCGGCCGCAGCGGCCGTGCCTGGCACGAGGAGGACCTGCCGTGAACCGCACCGTCCAGGAGGTCACCGAGCGCCTCGCCGAGCGCAGCGCCCGCACCCGCGACGTCTACCTCGCCCGGGTCGGCGAGGCCGCCCGCGAGGCGAAGCGGCGCGGCACGGCCCGCACGGCGCTCGGCTGCGCCAACCTCGCCCACGGGTTCGCCGCCTGCTCCCCCGCCGACAAGCTGGTCCTGCGCGGCGCCGAGCGTCCGGGCGTGGCGATCGTGACTGCGTACAACGACATGCTGTCGGCGCACCAGCCGTACGAGACCTACCCGGCCATCCTCAAGGAGGCCGTGCGCGAGGCGGGCGGCGTGGCGCACGTCGCGGGCGGGGTGCCCGCGATGTGCGACGGCGTCACCCAGGGCCGCGCCGGGATGGAGCTGTCGCTCTACAGCCGCGAGGTCATCGCGATGGCCACGGCGATCGCGCTGTCGCACGACATGTTCGACGCCTCGCTGCTGCTCGGCGTCTGCGACAAGATCGTGCCGGGGCTGCTCATCGGCGCGCTGCACTTCGGCCACCTGCCCGCCGTCTTCGTGCCCGCGGGGCCCATGCCGTCCGGACTGCCCAACAAGGTCAAGGCGCGCACCCGCCAGCTCTTCGCCGAGGGCAAGATCGGGCGCGGCGAGATGCTGGACGCGGAGGCCAAGTCCTACCACTCCCCCGGCACCTGCACGTTCTACGGCACCGCGAACTCCAACCAGGTGCTCATGGAGGTCATGGGCCTGCACCTGCCGGGCTCCACCTTCGTCAACCCGGGCACCGAGCTGCGCGACGGCCTCACGCGGGCCGCGGCCCGGCGCGCCGTCGAGATCACCGCGCACGGGCCCGAGTACACCCCCGTGGCCGAGGTGGTCGACGAGAAGGCGCTGGTCAACGCCGCCGTGGCGCTGCTGGCCACCGGCGGGTCGACCAACCACACCATGCACCTGGTCGCCATCGCCGCCGCGGCGGGCGTCGAACTGCTGTGGGACGACCTGGCCGCGCTGTCCAAGGCCGTCCCCCTGCTCACCCGCATGTACCCCAACGGCCAGGCCGACGTGAACCACTTCCACGCGGCGGGCGGCATGCAGGCGCTGATAGGCGACCTGCTGGACTCCGGCCTGCTGCACGAGGACGTGCTCACCATCGCCGGGCGCGGGCTCGGCCACTACCGAAGCGCGCCCGCGCTCACCGGCGCCGGCGTCGCCTGGGAGGAACGGGCGCCCGTCAGCGCCGACCCGGACGTCCTGCGGCCGGTCGCCGACCCGTTCTCGGCCGACGGCGGCATCCACATGCTCAGCGGCAACCTCGGCCGCGCGGTGAGCAAGGTGTCGGCCGTCAGGCCCGAGCACCTGGTGATCGAGGCCCCGGCCAAGGTGTTCGACGACCAGTCCGAGCTGCTCGCCGCGTTCGAGGCCGGGGAGCTGGACGGCCAGGACTTCGTCGCGGTGATCCGCTACCAGGGGCCGAGCGCCAACGGCATGCCCGAGCTGCACAAGCTCACCCCGCCGCTGGCCGTGCTGCTGGACCGGGGCCAGCGCGTGGCGATCGTCACCGACGGGCGCATGTCGGGCGCGTCGGGCAAGGTCCCGGCCGCCATCCACCTGTCGCCCGAGGCGGCGGACGGCGGGCCGATCGCGCTGGTGCGCGAGGGCGACCGGGTCCGGCTGGACTCCGGCGCGGGCACGCTCGACGTCCTGCTCCCCGAGGGCGAGCTGGCCTCGCGCACCCCCGAGGGCCGGCCGCTGCGCGACGACGAGTGGGTGGGCACCGGGCGCGAGCTGTTCGCCGCGTTCCGCCGCGCGGCGGGACCGGCCGAGCGGGGCGCCGGGATCTTCGCCGTGAGCGGCGCGGAGGGCGGCGCGAACGGCCTCGACGCGGAGGCGGCGCGGGCCGCGGCGCTCGTGACGGCCGGCGGGGAGGGACGGGCGTGAGCGGCTCGCCCACGCCGGAGGCCCCCTGGCTGGTCGCCGACGTCGGCGGTACCAACGCCCGGTTCGGCCTGGTCACCCGGCCCGGCGGGCGGCCCGAGAAGATCGTCGTGCTCGCGGTGGCCGAGTTCGACGGGCTGCCGCAGGCGGTGGACGCCTACCTCGGCGACCACGCCGGAGGGGTGCGGGCCGCCGCGGCGAGCCTGGCCATCGCCGGGCCGGTCGCCGGCGACCGCTACCGCCTCACCAACGCGGGCTGGTCCGGCTCGGTGTCCGCCCTCGGCATCCCGCACGTGGAGTTGCTGAACGACTTCGAGGCGCTGGCCCTGGCCCTGCCACATCTGGAGGGCGGCGACCTGGCGTCCCTGGGCGGCCCCGCCCCCGCCCCGGACATGGTGAAGGCCGTGCTCGGGCCGGGCACCGGCCTCGGCGTGGCCGGGCTCGTCCCCGCCCGCTACGGCTGGGTCCCGGTGCCCGGGGAGGGCGGCCACGTCACGGCGCCCGCCGTCACCGACCTGGAGTACGAGATCGTGCGGGCGCTGCGGGCGGACGGGATGGCGTTCGTGGACGCCGAGCACCTGCTGTCCGGCCCCGGGCTGACGCGCCTGCGTCACGGGCTCGCGCTGGTGAACGGCACGCCGGTCGCGCCGCTTCCCGCGTCCGAGATCGTGGCCCGCGTGGATGATTCGCTGTGCGCGCGTACGGTAGACGTATTCTGCGGGCTTCTGGGAAGCTTCGCGGCGAACGTCGCCCTTACGCTGGGTGCGCGAGGCGGTATCTATCTCGGAGGGGGGATCGTGCCGAGGATCGCCGACCGGATCCGCGCGAGCGACTTCCGCCGCCGGTTCGAGGCCAACCTCGTCCTGTCCGGCTACCTGACGGGCATCGCGACCTCGGCGATCGTCGCCGAGCAGCCCGCGCTCACCGGCGCGGCGGCCTGGCTCGCCCAGCGGACGGACCCGTCCCCCGCCGCCACGGCGCACCGTGCCCGCCCCGGATCCCCGGAGGCCCACCCATTCCACGCACAGCAAGCAAGGAGCGCGACCACGTGAGCATCCTCGACCTCGCCCCCGTGATCCCCGTGGTCGTCATCGACGACGCGGAGACGGCCGTCCCGCTGGCACGGGCGCTGGTGACGGGCGGCCTGCCGGTCATCGAGGTGACGCTCCGCACCCCGGCCGCCCTCGGCGCCATCGAGCGGATCGCGGCCGAGGTCCCCGAGGCGATGATCGGCGCGGGCACCGTACGGACCCCCGCCGACGTGCGGGCCTCGGTGGACGCGGGCGCGAAGTTCCTGGTCAGCCCCGGCACCACCCCCGCACTGGCCGACGCGATGCAGGGCGGCGGGCTGCCGTTCCTGCCGGGCGCGGCGACCGCCTCCGAGGTGCTCGCGCTCGCCGAGCGGGGCCTGACCGAGCTGAAGTTCTTCCCGGCCGGTCCGGCGGGAGGGGTCGCGTACCTCAAGGCGCTGGCCGGGCCGATCCCCGAGGTGCGGTTCTGCCCCACGGGCGGCATCCGCCCGGACAACGCGCGGGAGTACCTGGCGCTGCCCAACGTCGGCTGCGTCGGCGGCACCTGGCTCACGCCCCCGGACGCGCTCTCCTCCGGCGACTGGGCCCGTGTCGAGAAGCTCGCCGCCGAGGCCGCCGCCCTCCGCGCCTGACCAGGGTCCCGGGCCCCGGCCCAGACCAGGCCTCAGCCCCTGACGCGAGGCCGCCGCCCCTCCGCGCAGGGGACAATCAACGGCAGGTTCACCCGTAGCGCGATATTTACGGCATGCCCTGGTATGCGGGGATACCCGCCCGTAGCCGGTACGGTGGCTACCTGATGATCATGTCCGTGACCGCCGCTTGGCCGGGCCGACCCGCCGGTGGCCGGCATCGCCGGGGCCATTCCTGCCAAGCCGGCCACGACCTCGTCCGCGCCCACTCCTCCCTCGGGCGCCGGGCGAACGACCATGGAGGTCGCCGCGACCCGATGCGACGTTCATGGATCCCGGGCCCGCGGCCGCCTCACCCGGCGCCCGCGGGCCCCTCTTTTACCGCCATTTTTAGAGAGATCCTCTAGAGACCGTCTCTGGATTATCCTAAACTCCGGGGCATGGACGAAGGCGATCGGCCGGGAACAGCCGGGACGGCTGTGGTGACCGGGGGCAATCGGGGCATCGGGCATGCCGTGGCCGCCGAGTTGGCGCGGCGCGGGTGTGACGTGGTCCTGGTGGCGCGGGACAGGGCGCGCGGGGAGGCCGCGCGGGCGTCCCTCGCGGGCCTCGGCGGGGCGCGGGTACGGGTCGTCACCGGCGATCTGTCCTGCGTGCGGACCACCCGAGAGACCGCGGAGGCGCTTCGCCAGGCGTGCCCGCGCATCGACGTCCTGGTGCACAACGCCGGGCGGTGGCCGAGCCGGCACGCGCTCAACGAGGACGGCCTGGAACAGGCGTTCGCCACCAACCACCTGGCCCCGTTCCTGCTCAACCTCGAACTGGAACCCCTGCTGATCTCCTCCCGGGCCAGAGTGGTCCAGGTCAGCGCCGGCCTGTACGTCAAGGGGCGTGCGGATCCAGAGCGGACGCCGACCGGCATGGACTTCCACCCGATGCGCACCTACGCCGACACCAAGCTGTGCAACCTGCTCCTGGTGCCGCTGTTCGCCGGGCGCTGGAAGGATCGCGGGGTGACCGTCAACGCCGTGCACCCCGGAGTGATCCGCACCGGCCTGGGCGACCGCGGCGGGCTCGCCGGGCACGCGCTCAGAGTGGTGAAGCTGCTGTGGAAGGGCCCGGAGGAGGGGGCGCGGCCCGTCGTCCGGCTGGCGCTGTCACCCGAGGCCGCCGGGTGGACCGGCCGCTATTTCCACCTGGAGGACGAGACGCCCCTCGCCGCGGTCGCCGCGGACACGGCGCGCGCGGAGGCGCTGTGGGCGCAGGCGCTGGACCTGACCGGCATCGCGGCCGCCCCATCGCCGTCCCCCGAACCGCGATGATGTCCCCCAAGCAGTCCAGGGGCGAGGCGACGGCCGAGAAGGCCCTGCGCGCCGCGCTCGATCTCTACGCCGCCAAGGGGCACGCCGGCCTGACGATGACCGCGCTGATCGCCGAGACCGGCATCAGCAGCGGCAGCCTCTACCATCACTTCGGCGGCGTCGACGGGCTCGCGGCGGCCCTCTACGCCCGCTGCGTGTCCGCCCTGATGGAGGCGCTCGTCGCCGCGCTCGAGGACTCCGCGACGGCGCGGGACGGGGTGCGCGCGCTCGTCGAGGCGTACCTGCGGTTCGTCCAGGAGAACCGGGCGGCGGCGCACTTCGTCCACGCCTCCTCATACGCGGACTTCCTGCCCGCCCACGCCGAGGCGCTCGCGGCGGCGAAGGCCCCCCACATGCGGCGCATCGGCGAATGGCTCCGCCCGCACGTCGAATCCGGCCGGCTCGCCGACCTTCCCGACCCGCTCACCGAGATGCTCGTGATCGGCCCGGTCGCCGAGATCTCCCGCCGGTGGCTCGCCGGGGCGCCCGGCGCCGACCTCACGGCGGCGACCCGCCTGCTCCCCGAACGCATCTGGCGGTCGATCCGCGGCGACGATGCCGGTTCCGGTGGCGGCTAGGCGAGGTCGCGCGCTGACAAGGGGCTGGTGACGTCCTCCAGGGATTTGCGCTCGGCGTCCACCGCGAGGGCGAGAGCGACCAGGCCCGCGGCGATCATCATGGCCGCTGCGAGCAGGTAGCCGTAGAACAGGCGGGACGGGTCGGTGTGGCCGCGTTCGCCGATCAGCGCACCGAAGACGGCCGGGCCGACCGCCCCGAAGGCCTGCGCGACCGAGAAGAACAGCGCGATGACCAGCGCGCGGATCTCCAGCGGGAACAGCTCGCTGACCGTCAGGTAGCCGGAGCTGGCCGCGGCCGAGGCGATGAAGAAGATCACCGACCAGAGCAGGGTCTGGGTGGTCGCGTCCAGCGCCCCCTCCCTGAACAGCCAGCCGGTGATCGCGAGCAGCACCCCCGAGACGATGTACGTGCCGGAGATCATCACCCTGCGGCCGAGCGTGTCGAACAGGTGCCCGAGCACCAGCGGCCCCGCGAGGTTGCCCAGCGCGAAGGCGAACAGGTACTTCGAGGCGTCGTGCGGCGAGACCCCGTAGTACGCGCCGAGAACGAGCACGTAGGTGAAGAAGATCGCGTTGTAGAGGAACGACTGGCTGATCATCAGCGTCGCGCCGAGCGCCGTGCGCCCCGGGTAGTCCCGCAGCAGCACCCGCGCGATCTCGCGGTAGGACGGGGCGCCGTACGGGCGGATCTCCAGAACCTTGCCCGCGTCCACCGGCGGCAGCGGGCGCCCGGCCTCGGCGACGGCCGCCTCGACCGTGCGCGCGGCCTCCTCGGCCTCCACGTGACGGCCGTGCATGAGCAGCCAGCGCGGGCTCTCGGGAAGGGTGCGGCGCAGCACCCAGATCGCCGCGCCCAGCACGGGACCGATCAGCAGGCCGATGCGCCAGCCGACGTTGACGGGCAATACGTCCGGATTTAGTAGGACATATGTGCTCGCTGTGCCGATCATCGCGCCGAGCCAGTACGTCCCGCTCACCGCGAGATCCACCCGGCCCCGGTAACGCGCGGGGATCAGCTCGTCGATCGCCGAGTGGATCGCCGCGTATTCGCCGCCGATGCCCGCCCCGGCGAAGAACCGGAAGAACAGCAGGAACGCCAGATTCGGCGACAGCGCCGTGACGCCGTTCGCCGCCAGGTACAAGCCGAGCGTGAGGATGAACAGCTTGCGCCGCCCGAACCGATCCGACAGCCGCCCGAACACCAGCGCCCCCGCCACCTCGCCGATCAGGTACACCGTCGCGGTGAAACCCACCTCGACGGCGGACAGCCCGAGCGTGCGCCGGTCCTGGAGCACCGACCCGACCGCCCCGGCGATCGTGATCTCCATGCCGTCCAGCACCCACGCCACGCCGAGCGCGAGCACCAGCCGCGTGTGGAACCCCGACCACGGCAGCCGATCCAACCGCGCCGGCACCAGACTCCGCACGACCCGAGACATGGTGACCCAGCGTAGCGACACATGGCGGACGGTGGACATGGATGAACGTCGCCGCGCTCGCCCCTACGGGGAGACCGGGAGACGGGTGCCGCTCACGGCCCCGGCACGCCCGCGAGGCGTAGCGTGCTGTTGAGGGTCTCGCACGTCACGAGCCCGATCAGATGGGGACGATCACCGGGGTGATCGGCGAGGCCCCACCCGGAAGCGCAGGCGGCCCGGGGAGCGCCCACGAGCATGCTCGCCCGCTACCAGCACGATCCGCCGGACCGCCCTACGGTCGTGTGGCTGACCGCCCTGTGATCAGCCCGAGAAGGAGGCAGGCCCGCCTCCTTCTCGGGCCTCAGCGGGTTCAAGGCCGGGCGTGCAGCCGGTCCGTGGGAGGATTTTGGAGCACGCCGTGACCCCACCGACCGGAGGACGAGCGCTCATGCGTGACGAGAAGATCAGTGACTTCCTGGAACGGCTCGCCGACCGTGTGCCGGCCCCGGGCGGGGGTGCGTCGGCGGCTCTGCACGCCGCCCAGGCCGCGGCTCTGCTGGGCATGGTCGCCCGCTACACCACCGGCGAGAAGTACGCCGAACACAAGACGAACATCGAGCGGATCATCGCCCAGACCGACGAACTACGGCTCACCGCTCTACAGCTCGCCAAGGATGACGCGGTGGCGTTCACGGCCGTCGCCGACGCCTACAAGCTGCCCAAGGACACCGACGAGGCAAAGGCCGCCCGCTCGGCCGCCATCGCCAAGACGCTGGTCGGGGCGGCGAAGCCGCCGGCCGAGGTCATCGCTGCGGCCTTGGCCGCGGTCCAGGTCGCCGAGGAACTGCTGCCGATCGGCAACCGCAACGTCATCACCGACGTCGCCGCCGCCGCCGAGGCCGCCCGGGCGGCGGCCGCCATCGCCCGGGTGAACGTAGAAGTCAACCTCGGCGGCATCAAGGATGAAGGTGCCCGCGCCGAACTGGCGGCCGAGGCCGCCAAGGCCGACGACATCGCCGCCCGCGCCGAGAAGGTCACCGCCTCCGTCCGCAAGGAGATCACCACGTGAGTGCCACCGTCTTGTCCGGCAAGGAGCTGGCCGCCGCGATCCGCACGCAGACCGCGGCCAAGGCCGCCGAACTCAGCGCGGCCGGCACCCCGCCGAAACTCGCGGTCGTCGTCGCCACTGCGGATGAGTCCAGCGCCTGGTATGTCCGATCGATCGCCAAGGCTGCCGAGAAGGTCAGCATCACCTGCGACATCTTCGACCTCGGCCCCGATGCGGCCGACACCGACATCCGTCACACGCTGGACGCGCTGTGCGCCGATGAGTCCGTACACGGGATCATCTTGCAGACCCCGCTTCCCGACGGCGTCAACGCCCAAGAGGTGGCCCTTTCGATCTGCTTCGACAAGGATATCGACGGAGCCAACCCGCTCTCCCTCGGCCGCCTGGCCGCGGGCCTTCCCGCGTTCGCCCCGGCAACCGCCGAGGCCGTCGTCCGCATCCTGGACTATCACAAGGTCGAGCTCAGCGGACAGCACGTCGCCATGGTCGGCCGGTCCACCGTGGTCGGCAAACCCGCCGCCCACCTACTCCTGGACAAGAACGCCACCGTCACCGTGTGCCACTCGCGGACGAAGGACCTGGCCGCCGTCACCTCCACCGCCGACATCGTGGTGGCCGCGGTGGGCCGGGCCGGTCTGATCACCGCCGAGCACGTCGCCCCCGGAGCGGTGGTGGTGGATGTGGGCACCAACCCGACCGACGACGGCGGCCTGGTCGGCGACGTGGATGCCGCTTCCGTCAACGAGAGAGCCGGGGCCCTGACGCCGGTGCCGGGCGGGGTGGGACCGGTGACAACCGCGCTGCTTCTGCATCACACCATCCAGGCCGCCACCCGCTGACCGGCCGGTGGACATCGACCCTGAGGCCACCGACCGGCTGCTGACCCGGACGCGGTCGGTACGGAGGCGCCTAGTACGGGTCGATCTATCCGGCGGTATGGAGCTTCCAACTCGCTGCCAGGTCGCGCGGCCTGGGCAGTTGCTTCGTCGCCGCCCATCTACGGTACGCGGATGAGGTGGCGCAACTGCTCGGCCTGCCCGAACAGATCGGGCAGGCCGGAATGGTCGCCGTTGCCCTTGTGAAGGGGGACGGCTTCCGTCCGGCCCGCCGGCCGCCGCTCGATCAGGTGGTGCATCAGGACCGGTGGCAGGCGGACCGCCAGCGTGAGGTCAAGCCGCCGTGACGCTGCGACTGGCCGCGTAGCCGAGGAACCGAGCGATGGGCGATTCCAGTTCGCGGTAACAGGCCGAGTCGACCACCGCCCAGCCCGAGGCCCGCGGATACTGCAGGGCCGGCTCCACACCGGCCGTGCAGCATGCCTGTTCCAGCTCCCGCACCCGCGCCAGTTCCTCATCGAGCCGTCCCCGCGCGGCAGCGACATTCAGGCTCAGCCGTCCGCTGCCGCCGAGCGTGACCGCGCCGACCTTGACCAGCAAGACCAGCAGTTGGCGGGCGGCGATCGCATCGACCTGCGCGTGCGGACGCCGCAGCCATGCCTCGCGGACGATCCGGTCTGCGACCAGGACCTTCGCCGTCGCCGCAGCCTTGTCATCGGGATTGTCCAGCAGCATAACCAGCGCATCGAGATCCGCGTGCAGTTCGCTGATGACCGCGACCAAGCAGCGCCTTCGGGTCAGAACCGCAGCCTCCAGGTCGGCGCCTTGAAGATGGCCCCACTCGTGAGCGAGAAAGGCACGGCGCCGCAGCTCACCCAGCTCCTTTCGCTCGGCGGCGGTGAAGGTGTGCTCCTCCATCACCGGCAGGACCCGGGTGAGGAAGAGCTGATGCAGCCGGTCGAGGAAGACCACCCCAAATGCTTGGCGAGTGGAGCGGACATCCACCGACAGTTGTTCGGGGAAGAGCACCACGCCGGAGCCGTCCCGATAGCCACGGGAAGCCGCCAGCAGTTGCCCGAAGTGCAGGGAAACGTCGCTGCGAGCCGGCGGATATGAGGCGGGCATCACCGCCGGGTGGCTGCGGAAGATGGCGGCCTCTAGGCCGAAGTGCCCTGGC
The DNA here is from genome assembly GCF_040683095.1 of Sphaerisporangium sp. NPDC051017. Classification (NCBI taxonomy): domain Bacteria; kingdom Bacillati; phylum Actinomycetota; class Actinomycetes; order Streptosporangiales; family Streptosporangiaceae; genus Sphaerisporangium; species Sphaerisporangium sp. NPDC051017. Next base: position 23,507 of record NZ_JBFBCI010000055.1, on the reverse strand, counting down.
CAGGGGCCGCCGGGCACGGTCATCCTCGCCACCAGCACGTTCAGCCCACCAACATCGAAGTGGGGGTGAAGTGCTGGGCGACGCAGTCCGACCGCAATGCGCCCAGCGGTCGGCCCTCCGCTCGGGTGAGATCTTCCAGGGCCAGCCGGGCCTGCGACCCGACTTCGCCGGGGGCGACACGCAACACCCCGCAGGTCGCGGCGTTCTCACACCTCAACCCGTCGGTGGTGTTGTCGCTGTCCACGGCGTTCACCAGGTTCTCCACCCAGGCGGCGACGACAGGGGCGATCTCGGGCACCGTTCCTCCCCTCCTTGTGCTCACGCGAGCGTGGACTGGGCGTCGTAGTGGGCGGCCATCGTCTGCAGCGTCCGCACCGCTCGCCGTTGTAGGCGGGGCCGTGCATGCACGCCAGCATCCGGGGCCGAAGGTCGGCGAGTTTGCGCAGGACCGGCGGAAGGTGGGCGGAGACGGTGAAATGCTGCAGGCGGCGCTCGAAGTCCAGCGCGGGAGCGATCAGGTCGGCGTCGGAGACCGGTGGCGGATTGCCCTCCACGGTGAACAGGTCACCACAGAACAACACGTGCTCCCGCTCGTCCAGCAGGACTCCAGCCTCCCAGAACGGGACGTGCGCGGTGGCGAGGAACCGCACCGTGCGGTCGCCCAGGTCCAGCACCTCACCGTTCGCCAGGGCCCTGGCCGGACGGTCGACCATATGCCGCAGGCACACGTTCACCGCGACCTTTCCGGCCACCACTTCGGCGTTCGGGGCGGCGGCCAGAAAGTCGTTGACCGACCCGAACTCGTCCGGCCGCGAAGCGTGAGCCCCGCTGATCCACCGCAGGTCCTCCAGCTTGACGAGGCTGCGGACGGCCTCGGCGACATCGGGGAAGATCGTACGCATGCCGGTGTGCATCAGGAGCGGCTGCTCGGCCCGAATGAGGAACTGGTTGTAGACCAGGCCCTCCGCCAGCCCATCGGGGCGGTGGGTGCAGATCCGGAAGATGCCATCGGCGATTTCGTCCACGCGTGGGGCCATGTACCCAGCTCCCTTGAGACGGAGGAGATGGCCGAGAGCCTTTTCCCGGCCCGTGTACCGGTGGGTGCGTGAGCTGTCCGCCTCGGAGCGGAGAGGGTCGGCACGTCCAGTGAGTTCCCGGGCCCGATCCTCGCTGTGGGTGGCGAGGAACCAGGTGATCGGCGCGACACCGCTCGCCCCTGGCCCGCGGGGGATGCGGACGCCATGGTCGGCGTCCGGTGAAAAGCGGCGTGGTGCGAATAGGCGGCGAGCTCGCGCAGAACTTCTCCTTCGACGTCACCGGCAGGAGTTCGGCCGCCATGGGATACGTGCGCAAGAAGGTGACCTTCGTCGCCACCGGCCTGTCCACGACCGTCGAATTCCTCAGCACCGCCCCCGGCGCCTACGGCCCGGTGATCGACGACATCACCGTGAAAAGCTGCCTGGTCATCATCTGCCACCTGTGACGGCACCGGCGATTACCGAGCGCCCACCGAACGCGAGCCCCCCGGCGGGCCCGCGCCCAAGGCCGAGCGTCGACGCCCTGGGCACGGGACGGCGGACATCTCAGGGACTCGCTGCCTCCGGGGGCGGCTCCAGCACGATGGCGGCCATGCGCAACGTCAGCTCCTGCACTAACTCGTCCATGTTCTGGCCGGTCTGCGCCCGTACCAGCGACAGGGCCAGCTCGGCGAGCAGGCAGAATCCGCGGACGCGGGCCGCGTCGTCGGGAAAGGCGCCCAGCAGCGCCTCGGCGCCGGCGAGGTCACCGCGGTGTTTGGCCGCGATGACCCCCGCCGCGCGCTGGGCGTGCCCGAAGAGCTGCTCGGCCTGTGTCCGGTTCATCCCAACCCGGGGATCGCCGGGCCGGCGGCGCGGGCGGCCTCGAACCGGGCGGCGACGTCGGCCCAGTCGACCAGACCCCACAGACGGTCCACGTAGTCCGGGCGCACGTTGCGGTACTGCAGGTAGTAGGCGTGCTCCCAGGCGTCGAACACCAGCAGCGGCGTCGAGCCCTGCCCGACGTTGCCGTGGTGGTCGTACACCTGCTCCACGATCAGCCGCCGGCCCAGCGGCTCCCAGGCGAGCACTCCCCAGCCCGAGCCCTGTACGGTCTTGGTCGCCGTGGAGAGCTGCGCCGCGAACGCGTCGAACGTGCCGAAGTGCTCGTCGATGGCGGCGGCCAGCTCCCCTTCGGGCCGGTCGCCACCGTCGGGTGAGAGGTTCCTCCAGAAGATCGAGTGCAGGACGTGCCCCGACAGGTTGAAGGCCAGGGTCTTCTCCAGCCCGACCAGGGCTCCGTAGTCGCCCTTGTCCCGGGCCTCGGCGAGTTGGTCGAGCGCGTCGTTGCCGCCCTTCACGTAGGCGGCGTGGTGCTTGCTGTGGTGCAACTGCAGGATCTCCCCGGACATGGCCGGTTCCAGCGCGCCGTAGTCGTACGGCATGTCGGGAAGGACGTAGGCGGCCATCAGGCACCTCACTTACTGCTTTAGATTCGCTGTTGCGACTATTATGCAATAAGTACGCGGACGAGATCAGCCCCTCACGGCCCCCCGCGGCGTCCCCTTCATCGCCTGGTGCATGTGGGCATCGAGCGTCCTCCTGACCCTGGATGGAAAGTTACTTGTGGTAGTCTACTATCAGTAAGTTGCTGGTAGTAGATACCGTCGAGGAGTCGGAATGAGTGACCTCCCCGTCGCGGCCACGCGTCGGCGGCTGTCGAAGCAGGAGCGTCACACCCAGCTCTTGGATGTCGCACGTGAGCTCATCCGGGATGCGGGTACGGACGAGTTCACCCTCGGACGGCTCGCGGAGCGGGCTGGGGTGACCAAGCCTCTGGTCTATGACCACTTCGGCGACAGGGCCGGGGTCCTCGCCGAGTTGTATCGCGAGTTTGAGGCACGTCAGCGGGAGATGCTCGTTCTCGCGCTCGATGACGCGGAGCTGGAACTGCCGGCGGTGGCGAGCGTCGTCGCGGGGGCGTACATCGACTGCTGCATCGCGGAGGGGCGCGAACTGGCCGATGTCGTCGCCGCGCTCGCGGGCTCGTCGACCCTCAGCCGGTTACGGCAAGAGGCCGAGGACGCCTACCTCGCCATGTGCCGCGAGGCGCTTGAGCCGCTCACTGGTCCGATCGACGCGGCGGGACTGCACGCGGTCATCGGCGCAGGCGATGCTCTGGCCCGAAGTGCGCTCGCCGACCGGATCAGCGCCGAGCGCGCACGCAGCGCGCTCGCCCGCGTCATCATCTCCATCGCCACCGACGAACGACGCGACACGACGCAGGCGACCTCATGACGGGAAGTCGAGCGCCTGCGAGAGAGGTTGCGCGCCGTCGACGCCGAGCCGGTTCGACGGTTCCGGCGCTTGCGTGACGGTGACTACCAGGGAACTCGGGCCCTGCGCGCGGATCTCCTGCCCGGCCGCACCGATCTCGGCATCCACGTGGCCGGCCCCCTGGGGAACACAGCCCGAGCCGTAGGCGAGGACCTTTCATAGTGTCGGCTTAGGAGGCCCGGCTGACGTCGTTCGCCTCACCGCCGCTCGTGGCCTCGTCCGGGTGCATCCGTTCTCTCCCAGTGATCGCCGATCGTCAGCGGGTGAGGCGGGGGCCGGAGCCGGTGCTGCCTCTTACCACCAGTTCGGGCTGGAAGACGAGTTCCATGTTCTTGGGGGCGGCGCCGTTGATCTCTTCGAGGAGGGTCTGGACGGCGGCGGTGGCCATGGCGCCGATCGGCTTGCGGACCGTGGTGAGGGGCGGGTCGGTGAAGGCGATGAGCGGGGAGTCGTCGAAGCCGACCACCGAGACCTCGCCGGGCACCGGCAGGCCGCGCTCGCGGGCCGCGCGGATCGCGCCGAGCGCCATGAGGTCGCTCGCGCAGACGATGCCCGTGCAGCCGCGCCCGATGAGCGCGCTCGCCGCGGCCTGGCCGCCCTCGACGGAGAACAGCGAGTGCTGGATCAGCGGCTCGCAGTCGGTGACGCCGAGGAGCTGCGACATGGCCTGCGTGAAGCCCTCGATCTTCCTGATGACCGGGACGAACCGCCGCTGGCCGAGCGCGAGGCCGATGCGTTCGTGACCGAGGTCGGCCAGGTGCTGGACGGCGAGGCGCGCCGCCAGCCGGTCGTCGGGAGAGATGAAGGGCGCCTGGATGTGCTCGCTGTAGCCGTCGACCAGCACGATGGGCAGGCCCCGGTCGGTGAGCCGGGTGTAGCGGTCCATTCTCGCGGTGGTGTCGGCGTGCAGGCCGGAGACGAAGATGATGCCGCTGACGTCGCGTTCGAGCAGCAGCTCGGTGAACTCGTCCTCGGGGGCGCCGCCGGGGCTCTGGGTGCACAGCACGGGTGTGTACCCGTTCTGGGTGAGCGACCTCTCGATGGCCTGGGCGAAGGCAGGGAAGATGGGGTTGTCGAGCTCGGGGGTGACGAGCCCGATGAGCCCGTTGCTGCGCTGGCGCAGGCGCTGCGGGCGTTCGTACCCCATCAGGTCGAGCGCGGTGAGGACGAGCTGGCGCGTGCCGGCGGACACGCCCGACTTGCCGTTCAGCACGCGGCTGACCGTGGCCTCGCTCACGCCGGCCTGGGCCGCGATGTCGGAGAGCCGGGCGTTACCGTTCATGGCCGCTACTTTACGCATCACCGGATGCCCACCACGCGCAGGAATCGGCGGCGAGCCGGACGACGCCGTCCTGTTCGGCCACGGGTGCGCTGGACAGGAGCAGGCGGCCGGGCGAGGGCAGCTCGACGGGGTCCGCCGAGGTGTTGACGGTGCAGACGAACCGCCCGCCCCGGGAGAAGATCAGCGTGCCCGAGGGTGCTTCCTCCCAGGTGAGCTCGCCGTCGCCGAGGGACGGGTGCTCGCGGCGCAGCCGCAGGGCCTCGCGGTACAGCGTCAGGGTGGAGGCGGGGTCGGCGAGCTGTGACTCCACGCTGAGCGGCCCCCAGGCGGCCGGGACGGGCAGCCAGGTGTCCTCGATGCCGGGCGGGCTGAACCCGAACGGCGGCTCGGAGTGCGCCCACGGGATGGGGACGCGGCAGCCGTCGCGCCCCGCCTCAGGGTCGCGCAGCCGCTGCGGGTCCTGGCAGACCTCCTCGGGCAGGTCGAGCACCTCGGGGAGGCCGAGCTCCTCGCCCTGGTAGATGTACGCGGACCCGGGCAGGGAGAACATCAGCAGCGAGGCGGCGCGGGCCCTGCGCAGGCCGAGGTCGCCGCCGCCGTAGCGGGTGACGTGCCGCCGGACGTCGTGGTTGGACAGCACCCAGGTGGTGGGCGCGCCGACGGGGGCGACGGTGGCCAGGGACTCGTCGATGACGGCGCGCAGCATCTCCGCGTCCCACGGGGTCTTCAGGAAATGGAAGTTGAAGGCCTGATGCAGCTCGTCGGGCCGTACGTAGCGGGCGAGGCGCTCCTGGGACGGCGCCCAGGCCTCGGCGACACCGATGCGCTCGCCGGGGTAGGAGTCGAGGACGCGGCGCCAGGCGCGGTGGATCTCGTGCACGCCGTCCTGGTCGAAGTAGGGCAGGACGGCGGTGCCGAGCATCTCGGCCTGGCCGGCGGAGCCGATGTCGGGGAGCCCCGCCTCCTTGACCATGCCGTGGGCGACGTCGACGCGGAAGCCGTCGACGCCGAGGTCGAGCCAGAAGCGCATGATCGCCTCGAACTCGGCGTGGACCTCGGGGTCGTCCCAGTTGAGGTCGGGCTGGGCGGGGGCGAACAGGTGGAGGTACCACTCGTCGCCGGGCAGCCGCGTCCACGCCGGTCCCCCGAAGACCGACTCCCAGTCGTTGGGGGGCAGTTCCCCGTCCTCGCCGCGGCCGGGGCGGAAGATGTACCGCTCGCGCTCGGGGCTGCCGGGGCCGGCCTGGACGGCGGCCTGGAACCAGGCGTGCCGGTCGGAGGTGTGGTTGGGCACGACGTCGGTGATGACCTTCAGCCCGTGGCGGTGCGCGTCCTCGATGAGGGCCTTGGCGTCGGCGAGGGTGCCGAAGATCGGGTCGACGTCGCGGTAGTCGGCGACGTCGTACCCGAAGTCGGCCATGGGAGAGGTGTAGAAGGGCGTGAGCCAGATGGCGTCCACGCCGAGCTCGGCCAGGTAGCCGAGCCGGCTGCGGGCGCCGAGCAGGTCGCCGACGCCGTCGCCGTTGCCGTCGGCGAACGAGCGGACGTAGACCTGGTAGATCACCGCGTCTCGCCACCAGCGGGTGGCCGCGCGCGCCTCATGGACTTCGCGAACGGCGTCGGTCATTACAAATCCCCGATTCTCTGAAGTGTCAGGACAGATACCACGGACGTGTCACGACTTCGTGGCACCGGCGGTCAGCCCGGTGACGAGATGGCGCTGGACGAGCAGGAAGACGGCCGCCGCGGGCACCGCGATCAGCACCGAGGACGCGGTGAGCAGGCCCCACTCGGCCTTGTGCTGGCCGACGAACTGCCCGAGACCCACGGCCAGCGTGTACTTGTCGTCGCCGGTCATGAACGCCGTCGCGTACGCGACCTCCGCCCACGCGGTGATGAAGGAGTAGAACGCCGCGACCGCGAGCCCCGGCCTGGACAGCGGGAGGATGAGCCGCCAGAACGTGCCGAACGGCGTCAGTCCGTCCACCCGCCCCGCCTCGTCGATCTCGACGGGCACGGTGTCGAAGTAGCCCTTCATCATCCAGGCGCAGAACGGCACCGTGGAGGTGAGGTAGGCGATCACCAGGCCCGGGAACTGGTTGATCAGCCCGAGGCCGGCGAGCAGGTTGTAGATGGGGACGATGAGGATCGCCACCGGGAACATCTGCGTGACCAGCAGCATCCACATGATCGAGCGGAAGCCGGGGAACCGGAAGCGGCTGACCGCGTACCCGGTGGTCGCCGACAGCACCACGCCGAGGACGGTGGTCATGGCCGCGACGAGCAGCGAGTTGAACAGCCAGCGCGGGAACGCCGTGTCCCCCAGCACCTGCGCGTAGTTGGCGAGGCTCGGGTCGTCGAACAACCGCACGGTGGTGGACTGCCAGGCGTCCCTCGGCTTGAGGGAGGTCAGCACGAGCCAGGCCACCGGGAAGACCGCGACCAGACTGGCCACGACCAGCGTCGCGTGCAGGGCCAGGGACGCGCCCGCGCTCCGCGAGCCGCGCCCGTCGGTCGCCGGGATCACGGCGCCCGCCGTGTCGGTCGCACTCACCACGCCTCCCCTTGCCTGCGCAACGCCCGCCGGTAGACGACGGCCATGACGATGAGCAGCACGAGGATCAGCACGCCCCACGCCGCCGAGCCCGAATAGTTGCGGATGCCCTCGAACGCCTGCCGGTAGGCGTAGGTCACGAGGATCTCGCTGGACCCGCCCGGCCCGCCCCGGGTGACCAGGAAGATCACCGGGAACTGGTTGAAGGTCCAGATCGTGCCGAGCAGCACCACCGTGCTGGAGACCGGCCTCAGTCCAGGCAGGGTGATGTGCCTGAAGCGCTGCCAGGGCGTCGCGCCGTCGACCTCGGCCGCCTCGTGGAGCTCGCGCGGGATGGCCTGGAGGCCGCCGAGCAGCGCGAGCATCATGAACGGCACGCCGAGCCAGACGTTCACCGCGATGACCGACACCTTCGCCCAGAAGGGGTCGTCCAGCCAGTCCAGCCCGCCGAGCCCCGCGGCGCGCAGCATCGCGTTGACGACGCCGAACTCGCCGTTGAGCAGGTACCGCCAGATGAAGGCCGAGACGAACGCGGGCACGGCCCAGGGCAGCACGAGCAGCATGCGGTACAGCGAGCGCAGGCGCAGCGGCCGGTTGAGCAGCAGCGCGAGGCCGAGCCCGATGCCGTAGTGCAGCGCGACGCAGACGACCGTCCAGGTGATCGTCCAGGCGAGCCGGGACAGGAATTCGCCGGAGGTGACGATCGCGGTGTAGTTGGAGAGCCCGACGAACTCGTACGTCGAGGGGATGGTGTTCATCCCGATCGTCCGGCCCATGTTGGCCTCGGTCGCGTCGGTGAGCGACAGGTAGACGCCGCGCACCAGTGGGTAGCCGATCAGCACGAGCGTCACGATGACCACCGGCGCGCACATGGCCCACGCGTACCAGTGCCGGGAGAGCAACCCGCCGGCCTTCCCCCGGGATCTCGGGCCGCGGGCACGGCCGCGGGCGGTTGCGCCCGCGGCCGTCCCGTCAACGACCTGCGTCGTCATCGGTCACAGGCTCCAGCCCTTGAGCAGGCCCTGGTACGCCTTGGCCACGTCCTGGGCCATGGCGTCGCTGGTGGTGCCCCCGGTGGCGAGCTTCTGGTAGCCCTCGACGAGCGGCTGGAAGAGCTGGCCGGCCTCGGGGATCCAGGGACGCTCGACGGCGGCGCCCATGGGCTCCATCCAACGGCCGATCATCGCGTTGCCCTGGGCCTCGGGCATGTCGTAGGCGGACTTGCGGGTGGGCAGCAGGCCGAGCTTGCCGGCGATCTTGGCCTGGCTCTCCGCGGAGTCCATGAACTGCACGAACAGGTACGAGGCGTCCAGGTTCTTGGAGCCGGCGTAGACGGTGTAGTCGTGGCCGCCGGTCGGGGCGCCCGCCTTGACCGAGCCGGAGGGCACCGGGGCGATGCCGAAGTTATCGGGGTTGTCCTTGAAGACCTTGCCGCCGAGGTTGTCGGTGTTCGACCACGGGCCGTTGAAAATCATCGCGACCTTGCCTTCCTTGAAGGCGGTCTCCGCGTTGGTGTAGCTGTCCTGGATCGCGGGCTTGGCCGCGGCGCCCGACTTGATGAGGTCCTCGACGACCTTGAGGCCGGCCACCGACTGCGGCGAGGCGACGGTGATCTTCTTCGTGGTGACGTCGAGGAGGTCGCCGCCCTCGCCGTAGATGAACGGCAGCAGGAAGTAGGCGTCGACGTTGAGGGCGAGGCCGTCGGCTCCCGCCTTGGACTTCACGTCCTGGGCGAACGTCTTGAGCTCCTGGAAGGTCTTCGGCGGGGCGTCGTGGCCGGCCTTGTTCAGCAGCTCCTTGTTGTACAGCAGGCCGAGGGTGTCGGTGACCTGCGGGACGCCGTACGTCTTGTCGTTGTACTTGCCGCTGCCGGCGGGGCTCGGCAGGAAGTCCTCGGGCTTGTCCAGAGCCGGGGTGCCGTCGAGGGGCGCGAGGTAGCCGAGGGAGGCGAACTCGGCGACCCAGCCGACGTCGGCGCGCAGCACGTCCGGTGCGCCCGACCCGCTCTGCGCGGCGGTCTTGAACTTGTTCTGCGCGTCGGCGAAGGGGACGTTGACGTAGTTGACCTTGATCTTCGGGTACTTGGCCTCGAAGTCGGCGATGACCTCCTTGAAGACGGGACCCTCGTTGGTCGCGTCGGAGGTGTCCCACCACGTCACCTCTCCGGAGACGGCGGCGGGGCCGGACGGGGCGGGGCCGGACGGGGCGGGGGCGGCCGACTGTTGGGGGGTGTCCTCGCCACCGCAGGCGGATACCGCCAGCGCCAGCGCCGCGGCTGCCGCCGCGACCGAGATGCCTCGCCGCATGTTGTGCACTCCTTGCTCAGCTTCGTTGCCAGAGGAACGGCGGAGGCCGCCCGCGTCCCCGAAGGCGAGCGGCATCACCGGGGTACGCGGAACGTAACAGTCAGATGAACCGAGATGAAAGACCTTTCGGAAACTTTCTGCAATTTGTGACACGACCGTCACGGCGACGCCGTCAACTGCACCGGGCACGCGCCACGCGACCCGTTTCGCGCACGGCGGCCCGCGAGCCGCGACACTTTGCGTTTGCGCCTGTCCTGACCTCAAAGAACAGCCAATGGTCAAGTAGCCAGCAGATAAGCGATTTCTTACCCATGTATGGACAATGTATGGACACGGCGCCCCGCGACGCGATGTACTACCTCATCAATCACAATGACGGCTGGATCCGGGTTTCAATGCCCGGGAGGAACGAGTGACGATGAGTACCGTCGTTCTCGACAGCGTGACAAAGGTGTACCCCGGGGGACATCTCGCGGTCGATCGCATGAGTCTGCGCGCCGAAGAGGGAGAACTTCTCGTCCTGCTCGGGCCCTCCGGCTGTGGCAAGTCCACGCTGCTGCGCATGATCGCCGGCCTGGAGGAGATCACCTCCGGCGACCTCTACCTCGACGGGCGCATCGCCAACGAACTCGCCCCGCGCGACCGCGACGTCGCGATGGTGTTCCAGAACGGCGCCCTGTACCCCCACCGCACCGTCCGCGGCAACCTTTCCTTCCCGCTGGAGATCGCCAAGGCCGACCCGGCCATGGTCAGGGAGCGGGTGGTGGAACTCTCCCGGGCGCTGCACATCGACGAGACGCTCGACCGCCGTCCGGGAACGCTCTCGGGTGGTCAGCGGCAACGGGTCGCGATGGGACGGGCCATCGTCCGCCAGCCGTCGCTGTTCCTGATGGACGAGCCGCTGTCCAACCTGGACGCGGGCATGCGCACGGAGTTACGCATGGAGATCTCGTCCCTGGTGCGCGCCCTGGGCGTCACGACGATCTACGTGACGCACGACCAGGTCGAGGCCCTGACGCTGGCCGACCGCATCGCCATCATGAACCGCGGCGTCCTGCAGGACGTCGGCACCCCCGGCCAGATCTACAACGACCCCGCGACGGCGTTCGTGGCGGCGTTCCTCAGCTCGCAGCAGCTCAACCTGCTGTCGGCGACGGTGCGGACCCCGCAGAACCAGTACATCCTGCTGGACTTCGGGCTCCACCAGATCACGATGCCGTGGACCGACCCGCGCGCGTACGCGCTGTCCCAGCACACCGGGAGCCAGATCATCGTCGGCATCCGCCCGGACGGGCTGACCCCGGTCGGCGAGGGCACCGACGGGCCGTTCTTCAGCGGCCGGGTGCGGACGCTGGAGTACCACGGCCACGAGTGGCTCGCGTACCTGGAGGTCGGCATCCCCGCGGTGCCCGCCCCCGAGCCCGACGTGGCCAGGGCCCACGGACACGCCACCGCGGGCGGCGGGGGCGGCGGCGCGGGCGGCCTGATCCGCTCGATGATGCGCCGCCTGATGTCCACGGGCGACGAACCGTCCGAGCTGCAGGAGCCGCCGTCCGGCAGCGGTCACCACCGCCGGGCCGACCTGGTCGTGCGGCTCGGCGCGCGCCCGGTCTGGCGGGCCGGGGAGCACGGCCGCGTCGCCGTGGACCTCAGCCGGCTCATGCTGTTCACCCTGGAGGGCAACCGCATCGACCCGCCCCGCCGCTGACACGGGACTCACGCCACGGTGCGGTCCACCGTCGAGGCGGCGAGCTGGGAGACGACCTCCACCAGCCGCACGATCTTGTCCAGCTCCACCTGGTGGAACGCGGGGCCCTCCGAGCGCGCGACGACCAGGTGCAGGCCCGCCTCCTTCAAGGGCAGGCTCAGCAGGTGCAGCGGGCCCTCGCTGAACGCCGCCGGCCGCAGCGGCGTGAGGTCGGGCATCTCGTCCACGCCGGGCGCCTGCCAGCTTCCGTGGACGACGGCGCCGGTCCGGGAGTCGACCGCGACCGCCCACTCGGCGCTGACCAGGTCGGGGACCGCGTCGACCAGGGTGACGTACGCGCGCTCGGCGTCGGAGGCTACGTGGCCGAGCAGGTCGTAGTCGGGGCTGACGCCCGGGACCTCGCGGGTGGGCCACACGCCGTCGATGCGCACGCCGGGCACGATCGACAGGCGCTCGCGCAGTTCGTCGGCGGCGAACCCGCCCGGCCAGGAGAGCGTGAAGTCGTCGATCGCCCGGCCGCCCTCCCGTTCGAGCACCGTGACCTGGAGAATGTCCGCCCCGAGGACACCGAAGGCCCGGGCCACCTGCCCGAGGACGCCCGGACGGTCGGGCAGCGAGACTCGAACCCGCAGCGCCATCGTCACCACCTCTGTTCGCGCACGTACATCTGCGGCCGATCCCTCAATGCGGGCCGACCTGGTATTTCTTTCATCTACGAGACCACGCCACACAGCCTGCTCGACGCAGGTTTCACGGATGTTCCGAAGTAATGTCCGAAATAATTCCAAATCAGTATTGATACGCACCCGCGTCCGGGTTCGTCGATCGCGGGATGGGCCGCCCCGCCGCGTCGACCGCCGGCGCCGCGCCGCCGTACCACCAGGGCCCGAGCGGCACCCCTCTGCCGATCGCCGGGGAGCCGGGACGCAGCCGCAGGTCGTGGCGCGACCTGAACCTCGGATCCGCGCGAACCGACCCGCGCCCGGGCGAGAACCGCCCCCGCCGGCCGTCGTAGACGCCGCCCGCGTCGTCGATCCCCTTGCCGTCCTCGAAGCCGACCGGCCCTCCGACCTTGATGACGTTGTTGCGCAGCGTCAGGATGTCCCCCGAGCAGCCGTCGGCGCACGAGACGCCGATCGTGTGCCGGCCGGTGAGATACACCGAGTTGCCGACGGCCACCGTCCCCTCGACCGGCCCCACCCCGTGCCCCGGGCCGCGGGTGATGAGGAACGATCCCCGCCGGTGCGAGGAGATCACCACGTTGGTCGCGAACAGGTTGCCCTCGGCTGTGCCGCCCGGCCCGTGGCCGAGCTCGGTGAAGGTCTCGTTGTCGCGGGCCATGTTGCGCGCGACGACGTTGCGGTCCCCGTCGTACACCTCCACGGCCGCGCCGTCGTAGACGTAGTCGTGGCTCGGCGCGTAACTTCCGGCGATCAGGTTGCCGATCACGCGGTTGTCGTCGCCGTTCAGCAGCACGCCGAACGCGCCGGAGTCGTTGTCGGCCACGTCGTCGTTCACGCTCATCCGGTCATTGCCGGTGATCCGGCTGTTGCGGATCATGTTGTGCGCGCCGCGCTCGGTCACCCACACGCCCGCCACGTTGCCGTCGGCGTACACGTCCCGCAGATCGTTGTGGCGGCCGTCGACACGGAAGCCCGCCCAGCCGCAGTCGTGGGCCCGCAGGTCCGAGACGCGCGTCCGGGAGCCCGCGACGACCACGCAGTCGCCCGCGCGCCCGCTGATCATCGGCCGGGCGCCCTCGCCGTAGGCGCCGACGGTGATGGGACGCGCGGCGGTGCCCGCGCCCTTGAGCGTCAGCGTGCCCTTCCACCTGCCGCCCCGCCGAAGCAGCAGCGCGTCGCCGGGGCCGAGGTGGGCGCGGCTCGCCCGCGCGAGCGAGCGCCAGGCCCTGCCCGGGGCGGCCCCGGACGCGTCGTCGTCGCCCTCGCGCGCGTCCACGTAGTACACCCTGCCGGCCCCGAGGGGCCCCACGGGGGACACTCCGGACGCCGTCGCCGCGGGGGTGGCGAGCAGCGCGAGGACAAGCGGCGACGACAGGCCCGCCCGCCAGAAGAACGGCGTCATGTATCCACACCCGGTAATCGGTTGATCGCTGCCGCACACCGTAGCGGCCTCGATCCCCGGCCGGGAGTCCCGTGGCCGCGCGAGTTTGCCATCCCATGGCCACCTCTTTCCCCGCTCGCGGATCTTGACGGAGATCCACGCGGATAGCCTTTGCCAATGTCCCTCCGCCGGGCCGCCGTATGGCCTCGATCCATCCGGGGGCGGGTCACCCTCCTCGCCCTCGTGCTGGCGGCCGTGTTCCTCATCCCGCTCGCTGTCGCGGCCGGCACCGTCATCAGGAACGCCGTCGCCGCGTCCCTGACGCGGGAGACCAGGGAGGCCGCCTCCCACACAGCCGTCGCCTACCGTGAGGGCACACTGCGCGACCCGATCCCGCCCGTCGTCCGCGACGAGGACGTGATCCAGCTGATCGGGCCGGGCGGGCACGTCCTGGCCTCCACCGAGAACGCCCGCGGCATGCCGCCGGTCGGCGACGTGCGCCCCGCGTCGCCGCAGCGCATGACGGACTTCAGCACCTGCCGGGGCGTCTCCGTGCGCTGCCACCAGGTGACGGCCTTCTCCACCGGGACGGACCCCGGCGCCGTCGTCGTGTACGCCGCCGAGCGGATGCCGGTGCTCATCTCGACCCACGCCCTGGAGGCGGCGATCGCCCTGCAGACGGCGGCCCTGGCGGCGCTGATCGGGTGGATCACCTGGAAGGGGGCGGACCGGGGGCTGCGGACGATCGACAACATCCAGGCCGAGCTCGCCCACATCACCGTGAGCGACCTGTCGCGCCGGGTGCGGGAGCCTCCCGGGGAGGACGAGATCGCCGGCCTCGCCCGCACCGTCAACGCCACGCTGGCCCGCCTGGAGCACTCGGTGGAGCAGCAGCGCCGGTTCGCCGCCGACGCCTCCCACGAGCTGCGCACCCCCATCGCCGGCCTGCGCGCCCAGCTGGAGGAGGCGCGGCTGCACCCCGAGCACACCGACCTCGGCATGCTGGTGAACGGCGCCCTGCGCGACACCGACCGGCTGCAGACCATCATCACCGACCTGCTGTTCATGGCCCGGCTGGGCTGCGGCGGCCCCGCGGCGCAGGAGCGCGTCGACCTGGGCCGCCTGGCCGCCGAGGAGATCGAGCGCCGCCCCGGCCGGGTCCCGGTGAACACCTCCATCCAGCGGGACGTGGTCGTGCTCGGCGTCAGCACGCAGCTCTTCCGCCTGATCGGGAACCTGCTGGACAACGCGCAGCGGCACGCGTCCACCCTGATCAGGATGGAGGTCCACGCGTCGCGCGGCACCGCCGTGCTCACCCTCACCAACGACGGCGACCGCATCCCCGAGGCCGACCGCGAGCGCGTCTTCCAGCGGTTCGCCCGGGTCGACGAGTCCCGCAGCAGGGACCGGGGAGGAACGGGCCTCGGCCTGTCCATCGCCCGCGACGTCGCCATCGCCCACGGCGGGACGCTGCACGTCGAGGACGTCCCCGAGGGCACGCGCTTCGTACTCAAACTCCCCGCGGCCGAAGAGATCCGAACAGATCCGGTTTCCAAGTGTTAACACGAGCGTCGTCATGCGTTCAGCTCACGCACCCCTTTCGGGGCAGTGGTGGTGGCTAGCGTGCCTGAGCATCCCCCCGCGCGCGACCCGCCGACCGGCGGGCGTCGTCTCGTCGTCCATCAGGGAGTCATCTTGCGAGTCCTGGCCGTCGTCCCCGCCCGTGGAGGTTCTGCGGGCGTCCCGCTCAAGAACCTGGCCAAGGTGGGCGGCACGCCCCTGGTCGCCCGCGCGGTGGCCTCCTGCGCGGGAGCCGGGCTCATCGACGAGGTCATCGTCAGCACCGACCACGAGGAGATCGCCGCCGCGGCCGAGGCCGCCGGCGCCCGCGTCGTCCGCCGCCCCGACGAGCTGAGCGGCGCCACCGCCTCCAGCGAGTCGGCCCTGCTGCACACCCTCGACCAGCTCGACGCCGACCCCGAGGTCGTCCTCCTCGTCCAGTGCACCAGCGCGTTCATCGACCCGGCCGACCTGGACGCCGCGGTCGCCAAGGTGCTGGACGGCACCGCCGACGTGGTCTTCTCGGGCCTGGAGACCCACGAGTTCGTGTGGGCGGTCCGCGACGGCGGCGCACAGGGCGTCAACCACGACCCGGCCCACCGCCCCCGCCGCCAGGACCGCGAGCCCGACTTCCGCGAGACCGGGGCGTTCTACGCGATCCGCACCGCGGGGCTGCGCGAGCACGGCCACCGGTTCTTCGGCACCGTCGCCGTCCAGCCCGTCCCCTCCCGCACCGCCGTCGAGATCGACACCCCCGAGGACCTGCAGATCGTGCGGGCGCTCGCGCCGCTCGTGGACCGTCCCGGGCCGATCGACGTGGACGCCGTGGTCACCGACTTCGACGGCGTGCACACCGACGACAGCGTGCACGTCGACCAGGACGGCCGTGAGACGGTCACCGTCAGCCGTTCCGACGGCCTCGGGATCTCCCTGCTCAAGCGGGCCGGGGTCAAGGTGCTGATCCTGTCCACCGAGCGCAACCCCGTGGTGGCCGCCCGGGCCCGCAAGCTCGGCGTCCCCGTCCTGCAGGGCCTGGCCTCCAAGCGGACCGCGCTCAGCGAGTGGCTGAGCGTCGAGGGTCTGGACGCCTCCCGCGTCGCCTACATCGGCAACGACGTCAACGACCTCGGCTGCATGGACCTGGTCGGCTGGCCGGTGACCGTGGAGAACGCCGACCCGCGCATCCGGGCCGCCGCCCGCGTCGTGCTCGCCCGCGAGGGCGGCGCCGGCGCCGTCCGCGAGCTGTGCGACCGCGTGCTCGACGCCCGGCCCGCCGCCGAGGAGCCCGCCGTCTCCGGCCCGCGCGCCACCCTGCGCGCCAAGGGTACGCCGGTGCGCGTCGGCGAGTCGCTGGTCGGCCCCGGCCAGCCGGTGTACGTGATCGGCGAGATCGGCATCAACCACAACGGCGACCTGGACATCGCGCGCCGCCTCATCGACGTCGCCGCCGACGCCGGCTGCCAGGCCGTGAAGTTCCAGAAGCGCACGCCCGAGATCGCCGTGCCGGTCCACCAGCGCGACCAGATCCGGCAGACGCCGTGGGGCGAGATGACCTACCTGGAGTACAAGTACCGGGTGGAGTTCGAACTCGACGAGTACACGCAGATCGCCAAGTACTGCGCCGAGCGCGGCCTCGACTGGTTCGCCTCGCCCTGGGATGTCCCGTCGGTGGACTTCCTGGAGGGGATGAACGTCGTCACGCACAAGGTGGCCTCGGCGAGCGTGACCGACCACGAGATGCTGCGCCGCCTCGCCGCCACGAACAAGCCGATCTTCCTGTCGACCGGTATGTCGACGCTGGAGGAGATCGACGCGGCCGTGGACATCCTCGGCACGTCCAAGCTCGTGATGATGCACGCCACCTCCACCTACCCGCTGCCGCCGGAGGAGGCCAACCTCCGCACGATCATCACGCTCCAGGACAGGTACGGCGTCCCGGTCGGATATTCCGGTCACGAGCGCGGTCTGCAGATCTCGCTCGCGGCCGTTACACTCGGCGCGGTGACCGTGGAGCGGCACATCACGCTCGACCGCACGATGTGGGGGTCCGACCACGCCGCATCGCTGGAGCCGAGCGGCCTGGAGCACCTCGTCCGCGACATCCGCATCATCGAGTCCGCCCTCGGCGACGGCGTCAAGCGGGTGTTCCCCGGCGAGGAGGCCCCCAAGGCCAGGCTCCGTCGCGTCACCGCCTGACCGGGGCGTCACCGGTCACCCGCGCCCGCCTGAGGACCAGGAGAAGCCCAGCAGTGACGCACGCCGAGGACCGCCCGTGATCACGCTGTCCGTCGTGGTGCCCGTACGGGACGCCGAACCGTTCATCGCCGACGCACTCACGTCGCTGCGGCTCAACGCCCGGCCCGACTTCGAGTTCATCGTCGTCGACGACGGCTCGGTGGACGCGACCCCGCGGATCATCGACGACTTCCGCGACGAGCTGCCGGGCCTCACGGTCCTGCGCAACGCCACCGCCGTGGGCCTCGCCGACGCCCGCAACAAGGGCCTGTCCCTCGCCTCCGGCCGGTACGTCACCTTCCTCGACGGTGACGACTGGCTGGGGCGGGGGTACCTCGCCGACCTGGTGGCCGCGATCGACGGCCTCGGCTGCGACTTCGTCCGCGTGGACCACGTCCAGGTGGAGGGGCGCAAGCGGGCGATCCACCGGGCGCCCGAGGCGCGGCGCGGGGTGGTGCTCAAGCCGAGGGACCGCATCCTCCCGGCCGGGTCCAAGACCATGGTCGACTACCCGTACGCCTGGGCGGGCATCTACCGGCGCGAGCTCGGCGACCTGCTGACCTTCCCCGGCCACCTGCACACCGCCGAGGACCGGCCGTGGATCTGGCGGCTGCACCGCGAGGCGCGGTCGTTCGCGGTGGTCTCGCTGGCCGGGGTGTTCTACCGCAGACTGGTCTCCTCGTCGCTGACCCAGGTCGGCGACGAGCGCCAGCTCCACTTCTTCAACGCCTTCGAGCTGGTCTTCGAGCAGGTGGTGAACGAGCCCGACCTGCTGCCGAAGGCGGTGCGCACCTTCTGCGCCCTGCTGGCGCACCACCTGGAGCTGAGCGAGCGCTTCTCGCCCCCGCTGCTGGCCCGCTTCCACGCCCGCGCGCGCGAGGTTCTCGCGTCGCTGCCGCAGGGCATGGTGGACGACGCGGGGCTCGAACCCGAGCGCGCCGCCCTCCTGCGCCCGCTGCTCCCCCACCGCGGATGACCCGAAGGAGCGCCTCCGTGACCCAGGTGTTCTACAGCTCCACGCTCTTCGGGGCGATGACGCTGGCCGCCGCGATGGACGCCGGCAGGTTCGGCGCCCACGACCGCCGCAGGCTTCTTCTGGTGTCCAACAACGCCGCCATCCCGGAGATCACTCCGCCCCTGGACGAGGCGCCGGGCTTCGCCGCGCTGCGGTCGCGCTTCGACGAGATCCGCTCCTGGAACGAGCTGATCGCGCCCCTGCACCCCTCGGACTGGAAGGCGCGGGTCATCGAGGGGCCGATGCTGTCGCGCATGATCGCCACGCAGCTCGGCCTCGAGGACGGCGTCTCCGAGCTGGTCGTGGAGTCGGTCGCCGTGCCGCCCGCGCGCACCATCGCCGGGCTGACGCGCGATTGCCCGATCACGGTCTACTCCGACGGGCTGATGAGCTACGGGCCCACGCGCGACCCGCTGCCGCTGGAGATCTCCGGCCGTGTCACCCGCCTGCTGCACCTGGCGCTGGTGCCCGAGCTGACCCCGCTGCTGCTCCGCGAGGTCGGCGTCGAGCCCGACGCGCTGCCGGACGCCGCGTTCACCGGCGTGCTCGACACGCTTCCCGCGCCCGAAGGCCTGTCGGGCCGGGCGGTCATCCTCGGCCAGTACCTGTCGGCCCTGGACATCGTCACCGCGGAGGAGGAAGCCGAGCTGCACGCCTCGATGCTGCGGGCCCTCGCCGCGCGCGGCTTCACCGACGTGCTGTTCAAGCCCCACCCGGCCGCAGGCCGCCGCCACGCCCAGCAGCTCCGCGACGTCGCCGACGGGCTCGGCGTGAAGCTGAGCGTCGCCGGCGAGACCGTCCCCGCCGAGCTGTGCTTCCGCGCGCTGCGGCCGGAGCTCGTGGTCGGCTGCTTCTCGACCGCGCTGATGACCGCGCACCGGTTCTACGGCATCCCGGTGGCCAGTATGGGCTGCGAGCTGGTCCTCCAGCGGCTGGCTCCGTACGAGAACAGCAACCGGATCCCGCTCACCATCGTGGACGCGATCGTGCCGCGGCTGGCCGAGGACGGGTCGATCACCGACCCGCCACCGGTGGACCTGCCCGCGCTGATCCAGGCGGTCGGCTACTGCATGCAGAGCGATCACTACCCCGATCTGCGCGAGGCGGCCGCGAAGTACATCGAGACGCACGGCGCCGAGGCGCGATACTTCAAGAACCGCCGCCTCAGTTCGGTGGGGCTGCTTCCCCCCGGCGGCACCTCCCGCGCCCAGAAGCCGAGCGCCCTCGGCCGCCTGCGCCGCGCCCTGTCCCGCTGATCACACGTTCAGGCCCGCGCGGTCCCCGGGAATCGAGGACCGCGCGGGCCTGTTCGCGTCCGAAGGCGTCCGGCTAGCCGATGGCCTTGAGGTAGCGGCGGACGCGGCGGCTGGCGCGGTACCCGGCGCGCAGCACGTTCGGGGGCAGCTCGACGCGAAGGCGGGCGCGGCGGCGGGCGGCGGCGTGGGCCGGGCCGTCCAGCAGGGGACGGACCGGAGGCAGGCCGGTCGTGCGCGCCTGCTCCACCAGGGCCGTCAGCCGGACGATCCAGTCGCTGCTCGCCCGGTCGTGGAAGTAGTTGGCGTCGCACCACGCAGCCGTCGGACGCCGGAACTCGCCCTGAGCCAGGTCGTCCAGGGTGCCGAGGCAGCCGCTGTCCTCGAAGACGAGGTTGATCATCTCGGCGCTGACCCCGAAGTCGGAGAGCACCAGCAGCGGCACCTCGCCCGCGATGGCCTCCAGGGCCGCCGTCGAGCTGACCGTGACGAAGCCGGCCGCGTCGGCGAGGTGCTCATGCATGGCGCCCACCGCGAACCGCACGCCGCCGGGCCGCACCGTGCCTGCCGCCTCGAGCGAGGCCCACAGGCTCTCGTAGTGGTAGCGCTCGTTGTGGGTCTGCCGCTCGGTGGTGAGCGCCCGCAGTTTGACCACGACGTCCAGGTCCGGGCGCTGGGCGGCCAGCCGGTCCAGGGCGAACAGGATGCTCTCGCGGTCCTCGCGGCGTTTCGGCACCTTGGCCTGCGTCGCGAACACGACCCGCCGGCCGGTGGCCGGGTGCGCCGGGGCCTCGGTCGAGACGGTGTGCGCGGGGGCCGCGGACCTCAGGAGCCCGTCGAGGTAGGGCAGGCGGGCCAGGGCGGTCGTGCCCGCGGCCCCGAGCTCCTTGCCGATGCGGCCGAACTCCTCGACCTCCCGGCCGCTGTGCAGGACGAACAGGTCGCAGCCACCCCGGTACAGCCATGCCTTCTCGGTGGCGGGGATCGAGATGCCGGGCAGGCCCGACACGAAGACCGGGCGCGGCTTGAAACCGTCCAGCACGTCGCTGACCAGTACGTCCACGACGGGGCCCGTGCAGGCGACGAGAATGACGTCCGGCCTGAGGCGCTCGGCCAGCCGGCGCAGCGCCCGCGCGGAGATCACCGCCGGGGTCTCCCCCTGGGCCGCCCTTGTACCGCTGACCGCCGCCGAGATCTGCGCCGGGGAGGGCGCGATGGGGGTGCGCACGACGGCGAGCGTCGAGTTCCACTCCGCCGGCAACTGGTCGAGCAGGCCCGCCGCCCACTTGAGGTAGGAGTCGGAATCGGCCACAGCGAGAACCCGGCTCAAGGAGAAGCCCTTTCGTGCGCGAACATCTGGAGGTGTGATCGGAGGGAGACCGACGCGGAGGGCGTCCACCAGTCGTCGGGAACGTCCACCGTCTCGACGGGGACGCCACGTGCCGACAGCAGGACGCGCAGAGAGGTGACCGCTGTGGACGGCAGGCTGAGCACGCGCTGCCCGGGGCGCAGGTCCCGCAGGGTCATCTCGACCGGAACGCCGCCATCGTACACGGTCACACCGGGATGATCGCGGACGGCGGCGAGGTCGCCCGGGTCCTCGCGGCGGTGCGGGTAGTAGGCCAGCGGCCCCTTCAGCGCGAACAGCCAGGACAGGTAGCGGTCGCGGTGGATCAGCCCGTTGCGCACGAGCGAGGTGCCGAGCACGACCGTGTTCTCGCGGGGCCGGGGGTGCGCGGCGGCGGGCTGGGAGCGCAGCCAGGCGAAGTCGTGGGTCACCAGCTCGGCGCCGAGGGCCCGTACGGAGGCGGCCAGCTCGTCGGGGACGGGCAGCGCGGTGAACACCGTGAGGCGCCCGGCGTGGGCGGCGGCGCGCAGGCGCAGCGCGGCGGCGACGCCGAGGACGCGCCGCGAGGGCGTGGACTTGGCGCGGGCGCGCAGCAGCGCGGTGCCGGGGCGGGAGGTGAGCAACTCCAGCAGGCGGATCGTGGCGAGGCCGTCGTCCACCAGCACGATGCGGGCGGGGGCGGCGGTCAGCGAGGTGAGCTGGACGCGGCCGGAGAAGCCGTCCCCGAGCACCCAGGCGGCGCGGCGTCCCGGACGGGGCATGTGGCCGTCGGTCGCGGTCTCGATGCGCAGGCCCGGCGGCAGGTCGAGCGTGGCGAGCTCCCTGCGCGTGACCTTGAGCGCGGGCAGCTTCGCGCGGGTGACCACGCGCATCTCGGGCCCCGCGACCCCCGCGTGCCGTGCCTCGACCGCACACAGCAACTGGAGAGGCGACTCCACCCAGGCGACGGCCGACCCCTGCTCCCGCACGCGGCTTCGACCGTTCCTCTCCACGCCGGGGATTGACCCTTTCACGACGAAAGCAAAGTAGCCGCATGACGCGACACGTGAGGTAACAACCGGTGAACAAAGTCTTACGACCACCCGGCGAAGGCCCGTTCACCTGCTGGTGGAACGGCCTTCCGGCATCACACGCGCCTCCGGCGGCAGGAAGCGCCCTCGGCGCCCGGCACGCCCACCACCACCCGAACCACCCCGATCTCCCTACAAACGGCCTGAACCCCCTCCACGGCCCCGAACCGCTATGTCTGGGACATCGCAGTGAGCATCCACACTTCCTCCTCCGTGATAAGCGATCGCCCCTCTCCCGGCAACCCCCGATCGCGTCCACCCGAGACCACGGACGACCACGCCCGCCGGAGAGCTTGACACCGCCGGTGCCATCCGGCCCGAATAATGCTTTCCGGCCGTCCGGTCCCGACTGTCACACCGGCCCCACGAGCCCCGGCCGGCGATTCCCCCGAGCGCGGCGCGAGCACGTTCTCGCAGGTAAAGAGGGAGCCTGGAACCCGTTGACGATCACACCCCAGGCCCACTTGCCCTCCGGAAACCCTGCCACAGACCGGACATTTGTCGTATTTGCGGCTGTTTGTCCGATGTATTACTCTGATTGAACTCCGTGCGGGGGAAGTGCTCACCCGAGCGACTCCTATATGCCACGGAGATTGCATAGCGCGGCCGGTCCTCTGGGAGATCCCTCTCCCCCCGGGGCGCGCAACCGCCGAGTCCGCTTCGCGCGGAGCCGGGGACCCACCTCTCCCCGGGGTGAATCGGGGGCGCCGTCACCTGACGGACGCGCCCGTAGGGCGACTTCCACGCCCGAACCCGTCAGCTAACCCGGTAGGCGGCCGTGGAAGAAGGAGTTTCCCCTTGTCCATGTTGATACATCGGCTTCTGGATGCCCCGAAGAACCACTTGAAGGCCTTTGCCTTCGGCGGCCTGGTGGCCGCACAGCTCGTCGCCGGCGTCACCATGGCCGCGCACGCCGACAGCGGCCGGGACGGCGTCGTGAAGGTCGCCGGCTCCGAGGCCGCCGGCCTGTCGAAGGCGCTCGGCCTCCCGGAGGGCGCGCGGCACGTGTCCGCGCAGCAGCTCCTGAAGCTGGCCGAGAGCCAGATCGGCGTTTCCGAGAACAGCTTGGGCGGTGGCACGAAGTTCCACCGCTGGTACATGGAGAGCCCGCGGGCGCAGGAGACCGTCGCCCGCGACGGCGGCAAGATCTCCGACTACGCCAACGCCGCCTGGTGCGACATGTTCGTCTCCTGGGTCGGCAGCCGGCTCGGCATGGAGGACGCCGTCGGCATCGACGCCTGGACGGTCGCCCACGCCAAGTGGTTCGAGTCGCAGGGCCGCTGGGGCGAGACCCCCAGGCCCGGCGCGGTCGTCTTCTTCGCCTGGAACGGCAGCAAGGACGTGGACGCCATCGACCACGTGGGCTTCGTGATCCACGGCAACGGCGACGGCACGATCAAGACCGTCGAGGGCAACACCGACAACGGCAAGGTCCAAGTCCGCACCCGCTCGACCGACCAGGTCGTCGGCTACGGCTACCCGACCTACGCCGCCTGATCCACGCCGCCTGACGCGGCAGGTCTTTCCCAGGGCGCCCCTCCCACGGAGGGGCGCCCTTTTCCCGGGCGGCCGGCGTCCCGCGGCCGCCTCCCTGTCCCCGGGCGCCCACGCCTCCCCGCGGGCGCCCCTCCCCGGGGGGGGGGCCGCCCGCCGCCCCCCCCCCGGCCCCCCCCCCCCCCCCGGGCCCCCCCCCCCCCCCAGCCCGGCACACCGCGGAACCGCAACACAAAAAAACGCACCGCAGGACGGTGGGGGTCGG
>NZ_JBFBCI010000054.1:0-58568 GCF_040683095.1 Sphaerisporangium sp. NPDC051017 | reverse complement strand
AGCGTGCCACTACCGGGGGAAAACCACACGAAGCTGGGAGGGACCGGCGGCGGCCCCGTCGGCTCCACATAACACGGACCCAGATCCTTCCACGCGTTCGTGGAGAGGGGCGGCAGGCCCTGCGTGGCCCACTGCGCCTCGAAATCATGCGGCTCGGTCATCCCCTGCATGGAGCTGAAGTAGGAGACGATCTGCCCCTTCGAGTAATGGCTACCGACCGACCATGCCTGGTGGTAGCAGTTTCCCGCCGCGAGGACCGCATCCTGCTTCAGCGGCGACGCCGGGGGCTTCAATCCGCCTGTGGCCGGCTCCTTGGTTACCTGGTTCCGGACTTCCAGCGGCAAAGCACCTTTCGGTGGCTTCACAGGTGCATCGCCCTTGGCAGCCTTGACCTTGGCCCTTGTCGCCTCGGCCGGCACCATATGCGGCAACCCTGCCGCGGACCCCGTGCGCTGCACAGGAGTGTCCACATGAGATGTGTCCACCCGTACCCCGGACGGGGGAACCGTTTTGGCGGTGGCGCTCGGAGTCAGACCCTCCGGAACTCCGACCCCCGAAATGAACACGGCCAACGCGGCAGTGAACATAGTCGCAATTGTGAGTCGCCGAGGCAAACACGAACGCCGCATCAGGCCATCCCCTGTAGGCACGCCGAAAAAAACCACGGACCTCGCCCGTTGAGGGCGCGTCGCGGTATTTACTCGACCTCGAACAGATCCAAAAGGAGAACAGTCGGAACGTACGTGAGAGATGCGCGCCGAACAATGGTGAGATGGATCACATCACAGATCAACATGGAACGGTACACGGGCGGTAACCGATCCATGGGTCACCGGCATCCTGGAAGCAGGACAGCGGAATCTCTCGGTAGCCGCCCATGTGGTTTACGAAAAGTTCGTCACCAATTGTTCGGCCAGGCCGAACGGAAAGTGATCCGGCGCGATTCAGGCGGACGTCGGCTACATGCGTGGGACGTCGATGACGACGGTTCCTGTGGCGATGTCGTGGAGGCATCTTTTTTCGGAGGTGGCGATCGTCAGTTGGTCGGCCAGGGCGAGGGGGATTCCGAGGTACGGGATCATCACCTGGCCGGCGTAGAAGACGGCGCGGAGGGCGGACTGGCGGGAGGTCAGGGGCTCGCCGTCCACGGTGACGACTTTGATGCGGCAGATCTTCTTGCCGAGGGTCTGGCCCCAGCGGGCGTGCGTCCACCAGAAGTAGAGGGCCGCCACGGCGGCGAACACGAGGTTCGAGAACCAGTACGGGTCCTTGAACGGGTTGACGAACAGCAGGCCCAGCAGGCCCCCCGACGACGACAGCGAAGTGTTGCCGGTCGTCGCGTTGAACCACTGCGGGTTCAGCAGGCTTCCCAGGGCCAGGTTGACGAAGAAGAGCGGGACGCAGTCGATCAGCATGGCGAGAAGGCGGTAACGCCTGGCAGCGACCGTCGGACCTGTCGTCACTTCGTAGGGTAACGTCACCGGGTCAGTCTGCCAGACGTGATCAGCCTGAATAGGGCCTTATACAGCCCTGTTACGCAGCCGAACCGTCACCCCTCTCGGTCCTCATGGCGTAATGGATTCGGCTGCCGCACATCATCGGCGTGCTTGAGCGTTCGCCCGCTGGATCGGTGCCTCGCGCGACCCGCGACCTCCATGGCATCTTCGTGCGCGCGGCCAGGTCACATGGGAGCGGAGCTGCACGGTAGCCTCGGTGAACGTGAGCAAAGACGCCTACTCCCGCGCCGCCGAGGCCGCGGCCGCGCTGAAGGACCTCACCGGGGTCGACTCGTTCGACGTGGCCCTCGTCCTCGGGTCCGGCTGGGGTCCCGCCGCCGACGCCCTCGGCAGGACGATCTCCGAGCACCGCGTGACCGACGTGCCCGGTTTCGCCGCGCCCGCCGTGGCCGGTCATCCAGGGACGATCCGGGCGGTGGACACCGAGTCCGGGCGCAAGGCCCTCGTCCTGATGGGCCGCACCCACCTGTACGAGGGCAAGGGCGTCGAGCCGGTCGTGCACGGCGTGCGCACCGCGCTGGCCGCCGGAGCGCGCACGGTCGTGCTCACCAACGCCGCCGGGGGCCTGCGGCCGGAGGTTCAGAACGTCGGCGACCCCGTTCTGATCAGCGACCACATCAACCTCACCGGGGCCAGCCCGATCACCGGCGCGACCTTCGTCGACCTGACGGAGGTCTACTCCCGGCGGCTGCGCGACCTGGCACGCGAGGCCGACCCGTCGCTGGCCGAGGGGGTGTACGTCGCGTTCCGCGGGCCGACGTACGAGACGCCGGCCGAGATCCGCATGGTGCGCACGCTCGGCGCGGACATCGTCGGCATGTCCACCGTGCTGGAGGCGATCGCGGCGCGGGAGGGCGGGGCCGAGGTGCTGGGCATCTCGCTGGTGACGAACCCCGGCGCGGGGCTGGTCGGCGTGCCGCTCAACCACGAGGAGGTCCTCGCGGTGGGCCGCGCGACCGCGAGCCGCATGGGTGTGCTGCTGGCCAAGGTCGTCAACAAGCTTTAGACGTCCGTGGACTTCTGAGGATGTCTGGGAACCGTCACGGATGTCTGAGGACGTCTGGGAACCTGCGTAGACGTCCACGGACGTCCGTGGACCCCGGGAAATTTCGTGGAATTTCGTGGAGCGAGAAGCGATGAGTGACCTCGTGCGGCGCGCGCAGGAGTGGATGGCGCAGGACCCGGACCCGGAGACGCGCGAGGAGCTCCGCCGCATCCTCGCCGACGACGACCGGGCGGCGCTGCGGGACCGCTTCGGGGCCAAGCTGGAGTTCGGCACGGCCGGGCTGCGCGGCGAGCTCGGCGCCGGGCCCAACCGTATGAACCGGGTGACCGTCATGCGCGCCGCCGCCGGTCTGGCCCGGCGGCTCGGGCCGGGCGAACACGTCGTCATCGGGTACGACGCGCGGCACAACTCCGACGTCTTCGCCCGCGACTCGGCGGCCGTGCTCACCGGCGCGGGCCTGCGCGTCTCGCTGATGGCCGACCACTGGCCGACCCCGGTCCTCGCCTTCGCCGTCCGGCACCTGAACGCGGACGCCGGGGTCATGGTGACCGCCTCACACAACCCTCCCCGGGACAACGGGTACAAGGTGTACTGGGGCGACGGCTCGCAGATCGTCCCCCCGCTGGACGAGGAGATCTCGGCCGCCATCGACGCCGTCGGCCGGGTGGACGAGCTGCCGCTCGGGAGCGAGTGGCGGACGCTGGACGACGCGGCGATCGTCGAGCCGTACATCGCCGCACTCGCCGCGCTGCCGCTGGGCGAGGCCCGCGGCGTGCGCGTCGCCTACACGCCGATGCACGGTGTGGGCGGCGCGATCCTGCTGCGGGCGTTCACCTCGGCCGGGTTCCCGGCGCCCGCCGTCGTCGAGGCGCAGTTCACCCCGGACCCGGACTTCCCCACGGTCGCGTTCCCCAACCCGGAGGAACCCGGCGCGATGGACCTGTCCCTGGAGCTGGCCGAGAAGACCGGGGCCGACCTGATCATCGCCAACGACCCCGACGCCGACCGCTGTGCCGTGGGCGTGCCGCTCCCCGAGGGGGGCTTTCGCATGCTCACCGGGGACGAGGTGGGCGGGCTGCTGGGCGAGTACGTCGTCGCGCGCACGTCGGGGCCGGGCCGCTTGGTGGCCGCCTCGATCGTGTCGTCCTCCCTGCTCGGCCGGATCGCCGAGGCGCACGGAGTGGGGCACGCCGAGACGCTCACCGGCTTCAAGTGGATCGTGAAGGCCGGGGAGGGGCTGGTCTATGGGTACGAGGAGGCGCTCGGGTACACCGTCGGCTCGGACCGTGGGCTGCCGGTGCGGGACAAGGACGGCATCGGGGCCGCGCTGACGATCGCCGCGATGGCGGCCGAGGCCGCGCGGGACGGGCGCACACTGCTGGACCTGCTCGACCGGCAGGCCGAGACGTACGGCCTTCACGCGACCACACAGCTTTCGGTGCGCGTGGACGACCTGTCGCTCATCACCGGCGCGATGGACCGGCTGAGGTCGGCTCCGCCGAAGGAGCTCGCCGGGCGTAGGGTGCTGTCGGCCGAGGATCTGAGCGCGGGCATCGACGGCCTGCCGCCCACGGACGGCCTGCGCTACCGCCTCGCCGGCGACGCCCGCGTGGTGATCCGCCCGTCGGGCACCGAGCCGAAGCTCAAGTGCTACCTGGAGATCGTCACTCCGGTCGAACGCGACGTCGCGTCCGCGCGGGCGCGGGCCGCCGAAGAGCTGTCCTCCCTCAAGGCGGCGGTCTCGGCGGCGCTCGCGCTCTGACGGCGCGCACGGCGGCCTTCCCGGACGGCCATCAGGCCGTACGCAAGGTCGGGCCGTGCGTACGGTCAGGCGACGATGAGGGCGGCGATGACGAAGCTCAGCGCGGCGGCGAGGGCGGTCAGGGCCGTGGGAGACCAGGTCGTGGTGAGCGGGCGAGCGGGCTCGGGGCCGCGGGACTTCTTCTCGGCCTCTTCGGTGAGCTGCTGGGCCACCCAGTCGGCGTGGGTGCGGCCCGCCATGGCCTTGAGCGCGGCCTCCTCGGACCGCGAGATCTGCGGCGTGCTGGACGGATAGCGCCCCGACGACTTGGCGGGCGTGGCCACCGCGCCGCGCCGCACGGCCTTGGCGCGCTCGCGGGCGGACGCCTGTGGGGTCCAGCAGCGCACGACGCCGTCGCCGGACTCGATGATGATGGCGTGCGAAACGTGGATGTTGTCGACGGCCTTCCACGGCACGAAGACGTTGCGCAGCGGGTTGCGCACGAGGATTCCGTCCTCCTGGGGGAGGATGCCCGGGCGCAGGCAGCCGACGAAGACGGCGGCGGTGAGAACGGCGAGCACCGCGCCGGCCACCATCGCCGTCGGGATGCGCCCGTGGAGGATCAGGTCGACGCCGTTGAACGCGGCGAACGCCATCCACACCCAGCCGAGAAACCAGGCCGTCTTGGACCGGAAAACCTGGGGTTTCACCGCTCGCTCACCGTCACCTTTCCACTTCACCGTGCGGTCACCACGCTAACGCCTGCGGCGCAGTGCTCGTAACGTCTCCGGCACGGCGTTCGCGACGCTCCCGCGGGGGGCGCGGGACGTCTGCGGCGGGGTGGTCAGGACTGCCACTTGAGCTGGGCGAAGCCGGGCTTGATGACGCCGTTGATGAGCGCGAGCCGTTCGTCGAACGGGATGAAGGCCGACTTCATCGCGTTGACGGTGAACCACTGAAGGTCGTCCCACCCGTACCCGAAGGTCTCGACGAGGTCGGCGAACTCCTTGGACACGCTCGTGTCGCTCATCAGCCGGTTGTCGGTGTTGACGGTGACGCGGAAGTACAGGCGGCGCAGCAGGCCGATCGGGTGCTCGGCCAGGGACGTCGCCGCGCCCGTCTGCAGGTTGGACGTCGGGCACATCTCCAGCGGGATGCGCTTGTCGCGGACGTAGGCGGCGAGGCGCCCGAGCTTGGGCGTGCCGTCCGTGGCGACCTGGATGTCGTCGATGATGCGCACGCCGTGGCCGAGGCGGTCGGCGCCGCACCACTGGAGCGCCTGCCAGATCGAGGGCAGCCCGAAGCCCTCCCCCGCGTGGATCGTGAAGTGGGAGTTCTCGCGCTGGAGGTACTCGAACGCGTCCAGGTGGCGGGTCGGCGGGAACCCTGCCTCGGCGCCGGCGATGTCGAACCCGACGACGCCGACATCGCGGTAGCGCACGGCCAGCTCGGCGATCTCCATGGACCTGGCCTGGTGGCGCATGGCCGTGAGCAGCGCGCCGACGCGGATGCCGCGCCCCTCCGAGCCGATCTTGAAGCCTTCGAGCACGGCCTCGACGACCTCGTCCAGGCTGAGGCCGCCGGAGGTGTGCAGCTCGGGCGCGTAGCGCACCTCGGCGTACACGACGCCGTCGTTCGCCAGGTCTTCGGCGCACTCGGCGGCGACCCGCACCAGCGCGTCCCTGGTCTGCATGACGCCGACGGTGTGGTCGAACGTCTCCAGGTAGCGCTCCAGCGACCCGGAGTTGGACGCCTCGCGGAACCAGGTGCGCAGCTCGTCCACGTCGGTGGTGGGCAGCGCATCGTAACCCGCCTCACGCGCCAGGTCGATGACGGTCTGCGGCCGGACGCCCCCGTCGAGGTGGTCGTGCAGCAGTACCTTGGGCGCCTTGCGGATCTCGTCGAGAGTCGGCTGGTGGGTCATCGGAACATCTTAAACAGTGGTCCCGGCCCTGCGGCCGTCAGATGAGTGACGTCCGCCGAGCCGTCGTATGACTTTCCCTGACGTCCGGCGGGACGGTCACTCTTCGCGGTTCACCGTGTCGGGCGAGAAGGCCGGGGCGCACACCGCGATGTACTCGGCGCCGTCGGGGCCCGCGATGTAGCGGATCTTCTCGCCGGGAAGGCTGACGAACGCCTCGCCCGCGCCCACCTCGGTCACGCCCTCTTCGTGCTCGACGACGACCACGCCGCGCAGCACGAGGGTGTATTCGGTGAACTCGGGTGTCTGGGCGGGTTCCTCCCAGCCCGCGGGGGCGTTCATGCGGGCGATCGACACCTGCTCGTCGCCGCTGTTGACGCGTCCGACATACTCGTCGATGACCTTGCCGCCGGGCACCGGGATGCGGGTCGCCCCCGCTATTTTGCGCACCACGCGGCCAGTCTAGAGCTCATCGCCCCGCCGCCGGTCACGGCGTCCGAGCTAGTGGGCGACGTCGATGACGAGCCGGTACGGCGCCGTCTGCTCGTCCACCCGGAAGCCGGCGCGGTGGCCGAGCACCAGCCCGAGGGTGACGGTGCCCTCGAAATCGCCGGTGCGCACGACACCGCGCACGTTCGGCAGCCCGGACTTCTGGATCCTCTGCCAGGTCGGCTTGCCGTCCTCGGTGTGCGCGCTCGCCGGGGTCAGCGCGACCTGGAGGTACGCGCCGCCCTTGACCTCTACGGGGTCGCCTGAGCCGTCCTGGAGGAGCTGGGTGACCCAGCGGACTTGGTACCCCGTCGGGGGCCCCTGCAGGTCGACGACCACCCGGTCGAACCCCTGGTGCGCGGCGAAGCGGACACCCTTGACCAGCGGCGGCCTCTGCGGCGACCGCTTGACCTCGACCTGGCCGGTGCCGGAGGGCGGCGGCAGGTCGGGCGTCGCGGCGGTGTGCCGGCGGGACGGGATCGGGGACGGGATCGGGGACGGGATCGGGGACGGGGCGCCGGGCGCGGTCGGCTCCGGGGTCACGGGCGTCACTGGGGTCATCGGGGTCACCGGGGATTCCTGCGGCGGGGCCGAGGGGGTGACGGAGACGGTCGTCTCCGGTGACGCGCCCGACTGGCCGCCACAGGCCGTGAGCAGGGCGAGCGGGACGAGGGCTGCGGCGACGGCGGTGCTTCTCATGGCCTGTGGCCTCCTGGGGTGGTCGGTCCTTGGGACGGTGCCCGTCCTCCCGGCCGGCCCCGGGCGTCGCGCCGGCGCCGTGACCTGGACGGTCCCGTGCGATGGTCCCCGGGTGCGCGGCCGGTTCCCGCTACTTCTTTTGACGCCGAGAATGCCCCACTCGTTCGGCCCCTAGCCACAGGTCCCGAAAATGTGTCCGATCTGCCCTGTAACGAACATGGAGCCCCCGGCACGCGAGCGGCGCCAGGGGCTGTTCGGCTCTCCCGTTCTTTCGGTTCTACGGTTCCACGGAAGGTCAGATGGTCTCCAGGACCTTCACGTCTTCCTCGGTGACGTCCTTCGCCCCCGCACCCGCCGTACGGGCGCGAAGGAGACCGGTGAGGGCGATGCCCAGCCCGACCAGGGCGATCGCGGCGCAGACGGCGAACGACGACCGGACGGCCGGCATGGTGACCGCGCCCCCGTCGGCGGTCGCCACGGCGGTCACGATGGCCAGCACGAGCGCGCCGCCGACCTGGCCGGAGGTGTTGAGCAGCCCGGAGGCGAGCCCCTGCTCGTCGTCCGGCACCCCCGCGGTGGCCTGGATGTTGAGCGACGGGAAGGTCAGCGCGAAGGCGATGCCCAGCAGAACCATGCCGGGGACGACCATCGTCGCCAGGCTCGGGTGGTCCCCCGCGCCGAGGAAGATGGCGTACCCGCCGGCAAGGGCGGCCGAGCCGAGGGCGATCAGCCGTGGGGTGCCGAACCGGTCGGCGAGGTCGCCCATCTTGGTGGAGGTGACGGCGACCAGCAGACCGGCGGGCAGGAACGCCAGCGCGGTGTGCAGGGCGGACCATCCGAGGAGGTTCTGGAAGTACTGCATGGCGACGAACTGGAACCCGACGTAGGACCCGAAGAGGATCACCAGGCCGAGGTTGGCCCGGACGAGCGGGCCGGAGTGCAGGATGCCGAAGCGGACGAGCGGGTGCTTGACGCGCAGTTCGGCGACGATGAACAGGGCGAGCAGGACCACCGCTCCGGCGATGCCGCCGAGGGTGCGGGCCGAGAACCAGCCGGCTCCGGGCGCCTGGACGATGGTGTAGACGAACAGCAGCATCGAGCCGGTGATGGTGGCCGCGCCGACGAGGTCGTAGCCGCCCGTGGCCCGCTCCTCGCCGGAGTGGCGGGGAAGCAGCTTGAAGCCCGCGACCAGCGCGATGATCGCGACCGGCACCGGCATGAGGAACGTCCAGCGCCAGCCGAGCTCGGTGAGGAAGCCGGACAGGACGAGGCCGAGCGAGAAGCCACTGGCGGCGCAGGCGGTGAAGATGCTGAGCGCGCGGTTGCGGGCCGGGCCCTCGTGGAACGTGGTGGTGATGATGGACAGCGCGGCGGGCGCGGTGAACGCGGCGCTGATGCCCTTGACGAAACGGGCGGCGATGAGGAGGCCGCCGTTGTCGACGATGCCGCCGAGCAGCGAGGCGACGGCGAACAGGGCGAGCGCGGTCAGGAAGACGCGGCGCCGGCCCAGCAGGTCGGCGGTGCGCCCGCCGAGGAGGAGCAGGCCGCCGTATCCGAGGACGTACCCGCTGACGACCCACTGGAGGGAAGAGGTGGTGAGGCCGAGGTCGGCCTGGATTGACGGAAGTGCAACTCCGACCATCGAGACATCGAGGGCGTCGAGGAACACGACGGCGCAGAGCACGGTGAGCGCTCCCCAGAGGCGCGCGCCCCAACGCTGGTCTTGTGAGGTGGGGGTCATGAAAATGGACACTACATGCGCATGCATTCAATGCACAAGCATTTAATTCGCATGCATCTAATGAACGTGCATGCTATAGTCCGGACATGGAGGACACGGATGTCGTCAACTCGTGGCGCGACCTGCTCGCCCGCCACGCGACGACGTGGTGCGCGCTGGAGCGCGAACTCGGCGACAAGCACGGGCTCGGCGTGAGCGACTTCGAGGCCCTCGACCACATGGCCGAGTCCGAGCACGGCAAGTACCGCGTCCAGGAACTCGCCGACGCCATCCACCTCAGCCAGAGCGCGCTGTCACGCCTGATCTCCCGCCTTGAGAAGGCCGGGCTCGTGTGCCGCAACATGTGCGCCGAGGACCGTCGCGGGGTGTTCGTCCAGATCACCGAGGCCGGCCGCCTCCGCCACGCCGAAGCCCTCCCCACCCACCGCACCGTCCTCAACCAAAGCCTCACCCCCACCAACCCCTCCCTGATCTCCTGAACAGCCGACTCTCCGGCATGCAGCGGAGCCGGGGAGGCCGCGAGATGAGCTCAGCGGAGGGGGACGCTCAGGCTCTAGCGCACGTTGGTGGAAGCCGCCGCGTACTCGAGAGCCTGTTTGATGTCCTCGCGCTCGAGGTCGGGATAGTCAGAAAGGATCTCCTCAAAGGTCCATCCGGCGGCCACGAGCCGGACCACCGTTTCAACGGTGATACGCAGCCCCCGAACCGTTGGCTTGCCTTCAAGCTTGTCCGGCTCGACAGCGATCCGATCGAAGTTCATAGCCTCTCCCCTCTGTCCTGATACCGCCAGGTCGAGACAACCGACCAAGATGGCTACGTGGATATTCGGATAGTGGGTCGAGGACGCGTGCCCCCACCCGTACCACCCCGTCGTGGTCACTCCAGGTCAACCCACCCGCCGAACGCTCACGTCCGCCGCCCGCAGACAAGGCCCACACCCACGAAGCCTCCACCGGAGATCCGCGAATCCTGGGCCGAAGGGCCGCGTAGCCCGCAAGACTGACGGCTTGTGCCGCCATTCACACCGGGCACCGCCTGGCCGGTAAACGGGTAATACACAATTTCCACCTTCGACTGCAGAGGTGCAAATCGTTAGGAGTGAATGTTGGCGGAAGATAGTCAGGGCCAGGACCACGGCGTTCCAAGATCATTAAGCTAGCTCCGAGGATGGCGAATGACCTGTTCATGTAGCGGCATGCCCAGCGGGTCGCTTCGGTGATGTCGGTGCGTCCGGCCAGGCGGAACGCGCCGATGGCGAGGTTGCGCAGGGATGCCATGACCCGGGGGCCAGAGCGGGTGCGGGTGCGGGAGTTGTCTTCGCGGTAGAGCGCGTCGCGGATCCAATGCAGGACCTCGATGCCCCAGTGGTCGCGGTTGTAGCGGGCCAGGCCGGGCCGGCGAGGCCGGCTTGGTCGGAGCTTGGGCTGGCGATGCCGAGCTGGGGCGATGGCCGACAGCGGGGTTCCGTCGGTGGCGGTGACGTGGCGTTCGATCAGCCAGGCCTGGCTGACGTGCGGGAACGGCAGGTCGGGCGGGGCGGGCTGGACTTGGACGGTGTGGGTGGTGATCCCGCCGTGACCGATTCGATACTGGTGTGGGTGATCGGGATGGTCCGGCAGGGCAGCGTGTCCAGGGCGTCGAAGAGCGTGCCGCAGTTCTCCTTGACCGGGAGCACGAAGTGGCCGCCTCGGGCGCGGATCTGCTCGGCGGTGGCCTTGACCGTGTGCAGAGCGTCGGCGGTCACGACCGTACCGGTCAGGTCCATCCGTTTCAGCAGGTCGCGGACGGTGACGGTCTCGCGGGGCTTGGCACCGTCCACCTCGGCCTGCGCGGCGACCACGGCCTTGTCCGGCGGTCCGATCATGGCCGCGAGTAGATGCCGCTGGTTACCCTCGCCGTCCTTGGCCCCCCGGACGGTCTTGCCGTCCAGCCGCAGATGGGTCGGCGGTGGCTCGCCGTCGACCTTACCGTCCGCCTCGCCAGTCGTGTCCATGCAGGTCAACAGGGTGGTCGTGAGCCA
This sequence comes from Sphaerisporangium sp. NPDC051017, assembly GCF_040683095.1. Lineage (NCBI taxonomy): Bacteria > Bacillati > Actinomycetota > Actinomycetes > Streptosporangiales > Streptosporangiaceae > Sphaerisporangium > Sphaerisporangium sp. NPDC051017. The sequence goes on along the minus strand of NZ_JBFBCI010000054.1, from coordinate 47,434 downwards.
GGTGCCGATCGCGGTGTCCAGGGTGTCGGCATCGGTGTCGGTGAGCCCCCGCCAGATCGTGGTCTTGCCCGGCGCGGGTGCCGGGGCCGTTCCGGCCCGCATGTAGAGGTCGGCCAGGACCTCGGCGGGCACGTCCGCGATCCAGCCGGTGATGGCGCGGTAGCCTTTCATCCCGGCCACGGTCGCCGCCGCGGCGAGAGCGAGCACCGCGGCAACCGGATGGTCACGTCCTTGATCGGAACGCCCATCGGTCACGTTCCTGAAGAGTTCGAGCAGGTCACCGCACGCCTGGCCAAGAGGGATATGAACGACCGGCTCGGCCGCTACCGGCGGGCCGACAAGATGGCACACTGGGTCACGCCGAAGCTCCACGCGCAAGTGATCTGTGAGAAGACCCTTGCTAGCTGGAGCTTCGGCTCATTTCCGGACGAACACGCCGCGTGTGATCAGATCGCGATCTACCTCACCGCGCCCCACGCGCACCGCTTCACGATCTTGGAACGGCCGTGGGGCCAGGACAGATTCATCCGTCGTATAGACAAGGCATTGGGTGGCGACCATCCGCCAACACGACGGCAGCGAGCGGCGGCCGAAAGGCCTTCATGTGGGGAAGCCGAAAGGCCTTCATGTGGGGAATGGGATGGGGTGAGTTTCGTCGCCGACCTGAAGTTCGTACCGCTGGATCGGATAGAAGCCGAAGAAGGCGTCCTGGTCGTTGATGATGTAGAACTTGAACAGCGGGGCGGCCTGGTGAGCCCGGATTTGGGCCATCGCTTTCTCAATGGCTCCGCGCATCGCCAGCCCGTTGACCGAATCGAGTATGGCGGGCGCGACGTGCGGGGGGCTGCCAGCTCCACCCCAGCCGATGCAGCAGGTAACACACCCCGGCCACGGTGCAGCTCACCCGGAACAGAGACCAGATCACCTCGGCGATCCGTGCCAGGGTCCAGCACTGGTCAGCCCAGCCATGCGCCATCGGCCCCTCATCCAGGCGCGCAAGCTGTGCGTCATCGAGCTTGCACACCGCCCCGCCGGCCCCCTTGCTGGTCAGTGCTTCACGCCCGCCGGTCTGCAGGGCCCGCCGCCACCGGTGGGCGACATCCACGACACCCGGAACTCCCGCGCGACCTGGGCATCGGTCGCGCCGTCGGCAAAGCGGTCGGCTGCTTGCATCCGTACCCGCTCGCGGCGTAATCGCTGCTCGGTGGTCAAGCCACGGCCATCTCCCTCATGCATCATAGGTAGCACCGCGACGACCGGCTGCCAGCTCACGCCGAGGTCAGGCCATATAACCCTCGCCCTTGAAGGTCTCTAATCGGAATGCTCGCAGAAATCCCCTCTATCATGCATGCCGATCGATATACCTCAACGTTTTCCAGGCTCATCCCGCAACTGCGCCATTGTGGGGCCTGGCGAGCGCCTTAAGGTCAAATTCCCGCTTAAGTCCGTTCCCCTGCTCCCAGGATAGAGCCTTATCATGTTGGAGGCGTCCGACGATAATGCCGGGCGCGATTCCAACCTGCGCTGCGAATTGAATGATACGTGCGAATGGTTTCGGACGTCGCCGCAAAGTCTCGTAGGCGCTGTAGTGCTCCGATGGAATCAGGGCCTGGGCCGCGAAGTTGTTAGCTTCTTCCTCTGCTGCGCCTACGCCGTTAGACGGGTCGTCGTCAAGGAACGTCAGACGCTTGCCATGCAATAGCACGTGCCCAATCTCGTGAAACACGGTAAACCAAAAGCGGTCGTCTTTCTTGTGCCGGTCAGTGAAGGCAATCATTACTTTGTCGGCGGTGAGCCAGCGGGTCGCGCCGAACAGGTGAGTGTTCTTGAATGCTGGCGAGAAGACCACGACCACCCCTACTTCGGCACATATCTCTGGCAGTCGCGTGATCCAATGTTCAGGATCTCTTATGCTCAGAGCGCGAATTGTCGGTATTAGGTCAGATAGGGCCTCGCGCTGGTAGGGCGCACAGGGGCGCTGGCGTGCTTCCAGTACACACATTCGCAGCCATGCATATGTGGCGTACGCGTTGGGCTGGACGGTGTTCGATCGACGGAATGCAGTGCTGTAACCACTCCACAGGTCCTCAGCCACGGCAGGGTTGGCGACACCGAAGAAACTCAGCAAGCGTTGGAGGTTAGCAACATTTTTGCTGCGGTCAGGCAAGATGCCATGGGCAACCAGGTCAGTCAGCGGGAACTTATTTAGCCATGCGACCTGGCCGATCAAGTTCTCGTATTCCTCGCGGCGCACCTGCTGGGCACGCCATGCCGCCTCCAGTGCGTTCCACGTAGTGGCAGGGACACCGGTAGCGCGCTCAAGTAACAGCGCAGTTTCAGGACTGAGCGCGGCGTTGCCCAGCACGATTTGGTTGATGTGTTTGGTTGATAGGCCGGTACGGCGAGCGAGATCGGCTTGGGAGATACCAAGTTCCTCAAGGGTCTCTTTGAGGGTCTCACCTGGAGGGGAGACACTCTGCGGGGTGTAGTCGAACGAGGCGGCTGAACTGGTGGTCATTGGGTGCCTCTTTCTGGCAAGAAGCGGTTGTGCTAGATCGGCGGCGATGGGCGGCAGATTACGCGACGATGGCGTCCACGACGAGAACGCGAACGGCCTGTTCGTCAAGCCGGCCGTCAGCGAGTGCTGGAGCGGGGTCGTCGCGGGGTCGAACGAGTAGATCGGCCGTCGTTCCCAGAGCGACCAGCAGGTAGTTGCCGCTGCCAGTGCGATGGTGTCGCAGACGCGCAGCGGGCAGCCGTCGTAACTCGGCCAGGTGGGGGGCGGCGGTGATCTCTCCGAGGCGTCGCCGGATCACCGACGCCAGCGCGGGTCCATAGCGCCTGCTCCTGATGCGGTCGTCGTTGCAGATCCGGGCTAGCTCGCTGTCACTGAAGTGGATCTTCAACTCTCACCTCGCGGAACTGATTTGCGTACACCAGATACGTACATGCTAGTCTCCCGGCGTAGATCGCCGATCTCGTACACCAAATAGGTGTATGTGATCCTTTGGCCACGCGAAGGTCCGCGTAGAGCAGGGGGAGAAGTGGCAGGAGAGACTCACGTGGACCACAAGGTGCTCGCCGAGCACGCCGAGCGCCAGGTGAATGTGCTGGGTGAGGAGGCCAAGGAGCGTCGGCGACAGGTCAACTACCTGCGGGATGGCCTCACCTCGTATATCCACGATCACCCCGACTATGACCTGGTTAAGCTCCGGGCTTCCGGAAGCACGGCCAAGCACACCGCGATCAGGCGCCACAGGGGCGAGGGCTCTGACGCAGACGTGGCTGCGTACGTCCGGACCAACGACTTGGACGTCGCCGAAGCGGGCCTGCTGGAGTGGTTGTGCGAGCGGTGCATCGGGGTGTACGGGAAAACCAAGGTCGCGGACGACTTCGTGATCTCCGATCATGCTGTGGGGATTACACTGCGCCACTCCGGCCTCAAGATCGACGTCGCCCCGGTGCTGTACACGGGGGAGCCCGACGACAAGGGCTACCTGATCACCCGCCAGGGTGACCGCGTGCTGACCTCCGTCACCCAGCATCTGCAGTTCATTCGCCTGCGCAAGGAAAAGGCTGGCCCCGGCTACCGCGAACTCATCCGCCTGCTCAAAGCATGGATCCGAGAGAGTAAGCGCCAAGACCCCGACCTGCGCTGCAAGAGCTTTCTCATTGAACTCATCGTCGCACATCTGTGGGACAACGGCTGGAACGGGGAAATGCTCCAGGTCGAAGACTACCCACGCGCCTTCGAGCAGGTCCTCGCCTACATCGTCCGTACCGGCCTCACTTCGCCGATCGTCTTCGACGATTTCTATGATTCGGCTGACGTGGCGGCCTCGACCGACCCCATCCAGGTCTGGGACCCAGTCAATCCGACCAACAACGTCGCCCGCAGTTATGCCGACCATCACCGGATCCGCCTGGTGGATCGGGCGGCGGCTTCGCTGGACGAGATCTCCTGGGCGGCGACGGCACCTGGCGCAGGTGCCGTCAACGAGGCGTGGCGCACGTTGTTCGGTCCGTCATTCGCGGGAGCCTGACCATGACCATCTCCGCCACCCGTTCGGGCTCTATCACCATCACCGACGCTCGTTACGTCGGGGCGAAGATTGGGGCTGATCTCCGCCAGCTCAACAGCCTGTACGGCCGGCCGCCGATCAGCGACATCGACGATTTCGCCGAGGAGGCCGCCCAACTCCTGAAGGGCGGGTACCTCGAGACTGTCGACTACGGATTCTACGATGCCAGCGCCAACACCTGGAAACTACGCACGCGCTATCGCGCGGTTACCGGCGGCCATCTCTTGGACAGTCGACCTGGCAGCCTGCCGCGCAGCGCGGACATTGCTGACCTCGACTTCCTCAGCTACTTGACCTACAGCCGGGCATTTCTCCAGCTCCCGCCAGCTGAACGAGAGCGAATCACCGGTGTTCTTCCCGTGACCCGGGTGACCGCCGCCGCGCCGACTGCCGCGGCGGGCTTGTCACAGACCGGTTCCAGCTACGCCCGCAAAGGCATTGGCGTCATCCGCGACGTCTACCAGGCATTGTGACCATGCTCCTCCAGCATCAAGGACATCACACGTGAGTAGTCAGGACGATCTCTTCTACCCGGTGATTGAGCTCCCCGAGCCCACGCGGAGAGCACGTTACGACCGCCTCGTCGGCCTGGACGCCATGAAAGCCCGACTGCGTAAGGAGGCCATCCTGCTGGCCGATCCGCACCGACTCCGAGCATGGGCACGAGACCATCACCCCGGCGCCGCTCTCGCAGCGTTCGATCTGTTCGCGGATCGGGCACCCCTGTTCGTCTTCGCCGGAGATGTTGGCTCGGGCAAGTCTGCCCTGGCCGAGTCGTTCGGCTGCGACCTGGCCGATCACCTCAATCTGCCGGTCTACCTGTACAGGCTCAAGCTCGCCACGCGCGGCAGCGGCCTAGTCGGAGAGATGACAGCACTGATCGGAAATGCCTTTGCTCATCTGCATGAGCAGGGGCGTCGGTCGCGCGACGCCCGACGCGTCAACTGTGTCCTCATCCTGGTCGTCGACGAAGCCGGCGCCCTCGTTCAGTCCCGCGAGGCTCAGCAGATGCACCACGAGGACCGAGTTGGAGTGGATGCCTTTCTCGCCGGGGTAGATAGCTTCGCTGGGGCCAATCTCCCTGTCCTGATAGTTCTGTGCACTAACCGTGTTGGCGCGCTCGACCCTGCCCTCATGCGCCGCACGGCGGCAACCTTCACTTTCACCCGACCCGGTGATCAGCAACGCCGAGCCGTGCTCGCTCACGCCTTACAGGGCATCACCTCTCGCCCGGATACCCTCGACAAGCTCGTCCAGCTGACTAGCCCGAACGGAGACCGCCCCGGCTACACCTTCTCGGACCTCACCCAGCGCCTAATCCCAGCGGCTATCGTGCAGGCTTTCCCAGATGAGCCGTTCGCGACGAACAACTACTCACCCTTGCCAACGGAGCTCTCCCCCATCCCTGCCTTCACGGAAGGCTCCCGATGACTGTTCTGCCCACCCCTAGCGCGACCGGGGTCCGAATTGCCGGCGACATGTACCAGTGGTGGCTAGCCTGGCAAGGATGCGTAACCGCCCTCCGCGACGCCGCTACTCGCGCACGCAATCCGGTCATCGCGGTAGGCGTCGAATGCGACGGCGTCGGTAACCTGGACGACGTCGTTTTGCACCGCGCCGTCCCACCCCACACCTATGCCCAGGTCAAATACACTGTCGACAGCAGCACACCAGTAAACGAGGAGTATCTGCTCAGACGAAGCGACTCCGGCGGCCCATCGATTCTGAACAAGATCGCCCGAACCTGGCAGCAGCTCACCGCCGATGGTACTCCCATAGACATGGCGCTAATCAGCAACCGAGCGCCTGACCCCAGCGATCCGCTGGTCTCACTCCGCGATTCCCGCACGCAGTTACTGATGCCCAAAGCAGGCCAACAAGGCCCCAGATCCGAAAAGGGAGCAGCTCGCAAACGGTGGGCCGCCAATGCCGACCTGAGCGAGGCTGAACTTCAAAACTTGCTCGAGGTGCTTCGCTTCGATCTCGCCCGCGACCAGACCCACCTTCGCGAACACTTACAGCTGCTGATGCTTTCCGCCGGGCTGCGCGCGGACGATCCGGCGATTCATGCCGGGGCCGACTGGGTGGCCCGCCAGGTACGCGACGGCCAGCGGATGTTGACCTTGGACACGATCACCGAAGCCATCGACTCCCTGCAGCTCAGGGCGGGACCTACTCGCGCCGTGCTGTCCATCGCCACTCTCAAACCCGATCTCGAAGCTGCCGACGCTGACCACGCCATTGACTGGTCCGACCGTTTCGACGGTGATTCTCCCTACACCAAGCGGCGTCCCCTGGCCCCTGCGACCTGGGCACAGCTTCAGGAGGAGATCGAAGCCGCACCCAATCATCTCCCCCCGGGGACAACAGCGGTGGCGGTGACCGGTACCCTCCGGCTCGCTCCTGCTTTCCTGACCGGCAGTGCCTTCCGCATGGTGACTGGTGCGGACATTGCTTGTCTGCAACGCGGCCAGGTATGGTCATCCGCCGAGCCGTACGGTATCGCGGTCACACCAACGCAGGAGACGCACCTGATAAGCCAAGGACCGGACCTGGCTGTCGCCATCGCGGTGGCTACCGATCCTACCGATGACGTTCTGCAATTTCTGCGAGAGCAGGACGTACCGGTCTCTCAGCTTCTGGTGCTCCGGCCGCCAACTGGTGCAAAAGACAACTCCATCCCCACGGCTGCTGCGGCCAACGCTTTGGCGGTCGGTATCCGCGACATCCTTCGCCGCGTCGTTCGGAGTCATCCCCGTATTCACCTCTTCCAGGCTGGCCCCATGGGATTGGCCCTGCTGCTCGGAAACCGCTGGAACCGGCTGCGACCCACTGTGGTTTACGAAGATGTGGCAACCGAGCAGGTCTATGAAGAGTCCTTCACCATTCATGCCTGAGTCAGGTCTGGATCGGCATTTTGCGTGAGAGGCGGTGAGGTAAACGTGCCGCCGAGAATGTGTGTCCGGCCCGGAGCACCGTGGTGGCTGCCGCTCTGCCGCACGAAAATGCCATAGGCCCTGAATATGCTGGCTGCTCTCGATGGCACGGCTGAATAGGAGACCCAAAGTGGCTCGGTTTGCCCCCCGATGGGTCCCTTTAAGTCCCGACGGCAGTCCGGCATCAATCCTGCTTGCCATAAGGGGCGAGAAGCGGAAGATTCCTGTGAAAGAGGGTGCGATGGGTATCGAGAAAGCGTTTGATGACTTCCAGCAGATCGTGAACGCAGACAAGGACCGCGTTGACGTGGCGCGTGAGCGTCGGGACGTTTTCAAGAAGGCTATCAACGCGGAGGCCGACGTCGCGGAGGTCTTCGGCTCGGGATCGCTTGCACGCAGCACGCAGCTGGACCCAGTGCATGACGTCGACCTTGTGGTTGTCTACAACGCGGGCGACCATCCTGACTGGGGGCAACCAGGCGAGTCGGCCGCCGAAGCCCTGGAGTACACCCGGGGGCGTGTGAAGTACCTGCTCGGCGCCACCCATGGCACGGTCGACCAGCTTGTTCGGTATACGCGTTGGCGTAACCATGCTGTGAAGTGCTGGATCGATCCTCCGGAGGTCCCGGACGCCTTCACGGTGGACGTGATGCCAGCGTTCCGGCAGGCCGATGGCACACTCCTAGTCCCGCAGGCGGCAACCGAGGAGTGGATCACGGTAGACCCCGAGTATCTGATCCGCGCTGTCGCGGCCCACCAAGGGGACTGGGAGTACTTCCGGCCGATGGTGCGTGTCCTGAAGCGGTGGCGTCACTCTGCGCCAACGGAGATCAAGTCGCTGGTTATGGAGGTGCTTGCGTTGAACTGCATGCCACGCTCGGGCAGTCGGCCCGAGGCGCTGCGTGCCTTCTTCACCGCGGCTGCCGTCGAGGTAAACCTGGGGGTGGTCGACCCCGCCGGGCACTGCGGTCCGATCCAGCAGGACCTAGACATCGCCGTATTGCGTATGGCGCTGGAGAACGCGTCGGAAATCGCGGCCCGAGCGTGTGCCGAGGCAGCGAACGGAAACAGCGACGATGCCCAGCGTGCCTGGCAGGAGATCTTCGGTTCGGACTTCCCCGCCCCCGCGAAGAACCCCTCGTCGGCGATCACTGGACCCGCGCTGATCACGACTCGGCCTGTGCGTGACGCACCCCAAGGGTGACCCGTCGTGAAGAACAGCGCCAGCGCGCCGGTTACGTGGTGGCAATGCGAGCCTCGCCGCCTAGCGCGTGACCAGTCCGAAATACGCGAGCGGTTTCCCGACCTTGAATGGCGACCGGACGGTGCGGGCGAGTGGCGGGGCTTGCTGCCTCGCTGGCCGTTCACCCGTCCGGAACCTCAGGGTCTTGCCGAGATGATCGGACTCAGAGGGCTGAAGGTCGCCGTGCTCTACGGCCATGCGTATCCCATGGTTCCCCCAGCCATCCATCCGCTCGACCCAGAGCCGGACCTGCTGATGCGGACGGACCAGCGCTGGCATGTCATGGGCGATGGGCGTTTGTGCCTGTTCCAGGACGACGCTACGTGGACCGGGCGGGACTCCGTAGTGGAACTGCTGCTCAAGGCAGCTGGGTGGCGCGTCGAATTCGAGCTGATGCAGCGCGGTGCTATCGAAAGGATGACCGTGAACGGCATAGTTGACGACCCTCAACTAGATCATCTTCTCGCTAGGGCCGCAGTCCAGGAGCCCGTCACCTCTGACAACTCGACATCCGGTACTGGTCAGCTTCTCTCGTGAATCCGTTGATCATCTTGGTCCCGCAGGAAGCCGCCGCCCGTATCCGCAGCAGCGGCCCCTGGGGAATGGTCACATTTAAGGTTTCCGACGCCGAGAACGCTGGGTACGTGTACCAGATCTCGTCCGGGCCGACGACCGCTCTATTGCCAGTAGGGATCAAACCGGGACGGATCCACTTCCTGCACGCCGGGGATATTCGTCATGGTGGATTGTGGTATCGGGTAGATCCCGAACTACACGGGGTGTGGTATGCCTGCCGCCGGTCCAATACGTCGCTGACGCTCAACGGTTTCAAGTCCACTATCACGTCAGGATTCAAAAATCCCGGAGAGTCTGGATATATCACAATCACCTACGCGCCGGGTGTCGCTGAACGTTTCCCCAATGTGGACGTCCCGGATCTCGTGGCCTGGTACGTCTCGAACGAAGGTGTGACACCCCTCGATACTGAATGTGAGCCTCCGGTTTATGGCAATGCCCAACTGATTCCCCACTGGCCGTTGAAGGATCTGACACCGACCACGATCGTGCTTGTCGGATTAGGCAGTATCGGCGGTGCGGCAGCGCACGCACTCGCCTCATACGGGGTGGGCAGGCTGATCCTGGTCGATCCTGACCGGTTGCGGTGGAGCAACCTCGTCCGCCACGTCAGCGGCCCCTCCCATGTCGGCCGGCTAAAAGGCTCCGCACTCCGCGCCGACCTCGAACTTCTCCGACCGGAGACCGAGGTCATCTCATATCCGGTCGACGCGGTGGTCAACGCCCACCTGATCCGGCCGCTGCTTGCTCGGGCAGACCTGGTGGTGTGTACAGCTGATGGGGTGGCACCGCGCCGTGTGATCAGCCATCTCGCAAGGCGAGCACGTATCGACGCCATTCTCGCCTGCGTCCTTGAGGACGGCGGCCTCGGCGAGTTGCTGCGGCTGCGGCCGTGGAAGGACCACGGCTGCTTGGTCTGCCAGCGCCAAGCGCTCCGCAGCGTGGGAGGCATTGACCCTGAGCCAGCCATCGACGCCGGGTATGGCACCGGAACACTCCACCGACCAATGACCGCCGTCGGTGGCGATCTGCATCTCGTCGGCCAACTCGCGGCCAAAGCGGCGGTGGCCACTATCCTGGAGCGCCACGGTTGGGCCGACCAGAAACTGCCCGGCGAACACGCCATTTTCTCCCTGCGGCCCCAGCCGGACTGGGCACCCCCCTTCAACCTGAACCGTGCCGGAAACATCCGGTGGCGTCCAGCAGCCCCACCCGTGGTGGGTTGCCCCACCTGCGAGGAGCCATGACGTAGAGCCCGGCAGTTCAGCAGGGGCACTATCTTCCGATCCTGCGGTAGCCATTCGAGACATTGCGCCTGCCGATAATGTCATCCGCCCAGATCATGGCCTTGGCCATGGCTTCGCCTCACGTATGTGATCTCCGGCCGTCAGCGAGGGAGGGGAGTACATCCAGGCGGTGGGAGTGCTCGCTCACCAGCGGCTACCGGGCACCGAGTCTGCCCGATCAGCCGACACGGTAGCTCCCATTAGGCGGTGATGCGGTCGATTACCAGAGGCAGGAGGGTCGGGTCGGGGGCGTCGGCGACCTCGTAGGCGCCGTCGAGGGCCTCGAGGGCGCGGTCGAAGCGGCCGGCGTCGTCGGCGTGCAGCGTCATCAGGGGCCGGCCCTCGTGGACCGTGTCCCCGGGCTTGGCGTGCAGGGTGATGCCGGCGCCGAAGGACACCGCGTCCTCCTTACGGGCGCGGCCGGCGCCGAGCCGCCACGCCGCCAGCCCGACCCCGTAGGCGTCGAGCCTGGCCAGGACCCCGGAGGCGGGGGCCGTGACCTCGTGGGTCTCGGGGGCCTTCGGCAGCGCGGCGTCCGGGTCGCCGCCCTGGGCGGTGATCATGCGGCGCCAGGCGTCCATGGCGGAGCCGTCCTTCAGGGCGGTCTCCGGGTCCTTGCCGGACATTCCGGCGGCGGCGAGCATCTCGCGCGCGAGCCGCACGGTCAGCTCGACCACGTCGGACGGGCCGCCGCCCGCGAGCACCTCGACGGACTCCTCGACCTCCAGGGCGTTGCCCACGGCGAGGCCGAGTGGGCGGTCCATGGCGGTGAGCAGGGCGATCGTCGCCACGCCGTGGTCGGTGCCGAGGTCGACCATCGTGCGCGCCAGCTCGCGAGCCGTCTGGACGTTCTTCATGAACGCGCCCGAGCCGACCTTGACGTCGAGCACGAGCGCGCCCGTACCCTCGGCGATCTTCTTGGACATGATGGACGAGGCGATCAGCGGGATCGACTCGACGGTGCCGGTGACGTCGCGCAGCGCGTACAGCTTCTTGTCGGCGGGGGCGAGCCCGTCTCCGGCCGCGCACACGACCGCGCCGGCCTCGCGCAGGACGCCGAGCATCTCGTCGTTGGACAGGGACGCCCGCCAGCCGGGGATGGACTCCAGCTTGTCCAGGGTGCCGCCGGTGTGTCCGAGGCCGCGCCCGGAGAGCTGGGGGACGTACGCGCCGCAGGCGGCGACCAGCGGGGCCAGCGGCAGCGTGATCTTGTCGCCGACGCCGCCGGTCGAGTGCTTGTCGGTGGTCGGCCGGTCGAGCCCCGACCAGTCCATGCGGGAGCCGGAGCGGATCATGGCCTCGGTCCACCGGCCGATCTCCTCCCGCTCCATGCCGTTGAGCAGGATGGCCATGGCGAGCGCGGACATCTGCTCGTCTGCCACCTCGCCGCGCGTGTAGGCGTCGACCACCCACGCGATCTGCTCGGCCGAGAGCGCGCGGCCGTCCCGCTTGGTGACGATGACGTCGATCGCGTCCATGGACTACTGACTCCCCGGAACGGTGAACGGTGGTGGAAAGGCGGATATCGGACGAGATACCCGCCGCAAGACATCAAGGGCGGGGCACCCAGGCGGCACGCCCAGGAACCCCGAACGGGGCGGGTCAGGCGCCGCGCGAGAGGTCGTCGGGGCCGAAGGCGAACGGCAGCAGATCGGCCAGCCTCCACGGTCCCTCAGGGGTCTCCACGAGCAGTTCGGGCCCGCCGTGCTCGAACAGGAGCTGGCGGCAGCGCCCGCAGGGCATGAGCAGCTCGCCGTGGCCGTCCACGCAGGTGAACGCCACGAGCCGCCCACCGCCTGAGGCGTGCAGCGCGGAGACCAGTCCGCACTCGGCGCACAGGCCGAGGCCGTAGGAGGCGTTCTCGACGTTGCAGCCGGTCACCACGCGCCCGTCGTCCACGAGCGCGGCGGCGCCGACCGGGAACTTGGAGTACGGCGCGTAGGCACCCGCCATGGCGTCGGTGGCCCGCTCGCGCAGCGCGTCCCAGTCGATTTCGTCCGGTGTCACGTCGCTCACGTTATCCCTCCGGGTTTCACGCGCACGCGGCAGGTCACTTGGCCTGGCCCTTGCGGTACGGCACGCCGTCCGCCGCCGGCATGCGCAGCCGCTGGGAGGCCAGCGACAGCACGAGCAGCGTGGTCAGGTGGGGGGTGAACGAGGTGAACTGCTCGGGCACCGTGTCGGTCATCGCGAACACGACGAACACCGCGACCGCGAAGACGGCGGTGATCAGCGCGGCCCAGGTGCGGTTCTGCCGGACGAGCTGGTAGACGGCGAAGCCCGCGAGCATGATCGCCACCACCAGCAGCAGGGCGTGGACGGACGTGCCGCCCTGGCGCAGCTGCAACGCGTCGGTGTAGCCGAACAGCAGCGCGCCGCCGGCGAGCCCTCCGGGACGCCAGTTGCCGAAGATCATGGCCGCCAGGCCGATGAAGCCACGGCCGCCGGTCTGGCCCTCTCGGTAGATGCCCGCGGCGACCATCGACAGGAACGCGCCGCCGAGCCCGGCCAGCGCGCCGGAGATCACGACCGCGACGTACTTGTAGAAGTAGACGTTGACGCCCAGTGACTCGGCCGCGACCGGCCGCTCGCCGCAGGAGCGCAGCCGCAGCCCGAACGCGGTGCGCCACAGCACGTAGAAGCTGATCGGCACCAGCAGCACGGCGACGATGGTGAACAGCGAGACGTCCTGGGTGATGCCGCGCAGCACGCCGGCCAGGTCCGACACCAGGAACAGGTGGCGGTTCTCCAGGTCCAGCAAGGGGCCGCCGATGCCGGGCACGCTGACGTCGGCCACCGCCGGGATGCGCGGCGACTGGGTCTCGCCGCCGCCCTTCATGCCGGTGAAGACCAGCTTGGAGAGGTACTGGGTGGCGCCGAGGCCGAGGATGTTGATGGCGACGCCGGAGATGATGTGGTCGACGCCGAAGGTGACGGTCACCACGGCGTGCAGCAGGCCGCCGAGCGCTCCGCCGATGGCGCCGGCGAGCACGCCGCCCCACGTGCCGAAGGTGAGGGCTCCCCAGGCGCCGCACCAGGTGCCGAGGATCATCATGCCTTCGAGGCCGATGTTGACCACGCCGGACCGCTCGGACCACAGGCCGCCGAGCGCGGCGAGGCCGATGGGCACGGCGAGGCCTACGGCGGCGCCGATCGTGCCGCCGGAGGTGATGTCGCCCGCGCCGGTCACGACGCGGGCGATGGACATCATGACCAGCAGGGCGAGCAGGCCGAGCAGCAGGATCTGCCAGTTCCGGCGGGGGCGGCGGGCGCCGGGGGGTGCCGGGGCCGTCGCGGGGGCATCGGAGACGGTGGTCACGCCTTCGCTCCTTCCTCGGACGCGGAGTCGGACTCGGAGTCGGACTCGGAGCGGGACGCGGAGCCGGAGCCGGGCGCGGAGGAGGACTCCGCGGAGAGCTGGCGGCTCACCCGGTGCTGCTCGGCGGTCGTGCGGTATCGGTGGACCAGCTCGTAGGCGATGATGACCGAGAGCACGATCGTGCCCTGCATGATGGTCACGATCTCCTTCGGAATGCCCTCCAGGTCGAGGATTTCCGAGGAGTTGTCGAGGAAGCTCCACAGCAGCGCGCCGATCGCGATGCCGACCGGGTTGTTGCGTCCGAGCAGGGCGATGGCGATGCCGGTGAAGCCGAGCCCGGTCGGGAAGTCCAGGCTGTAGCTGTAGGACGCGCCGAGCAGCTGCGGCATGCCCACGAGCCCGGCCGCCGCGCCCGAGATGATCATCGTGACGAGCACCATCTTCTTGACGCTGACGCCGCTCGCGACCGCGGCCGACTCCGAGCGGCCGGTGGCGCGCATGTCGAAGCCGAAGCGGGTCCAGTTGAACAGCACGTAGTAGGCGACGCCGAGCAGGACCGCGACCACGGCGAACCCGAAGACCTTGGCCTGGGTGCCGGGGATGAGGGCGAACCCAGGGAACTGGCCGGACGGCGGGATCGGCTTGGTGCCGATGTTGTTGCTGCCGGACACGGCCACGGCGAGCCGGTCGGTGGTGAGCAGCCAGGCGCCGACGCCGGTCGCGATGGCGTTCAGCATGATCGTGGAGATGACCTCGCTGACGCCGCGGGTGACCTTGAGCAGCCCGGCGATGGACGCCCACAGGCCGCCGACGGCCACGGCGACCAGGATGGTGACGCCGACGTGCAGCGGGGCCGGGAGCACCAGCGCGCCGCCGACGGCCGCCGCGATCAGTGCCGCCAGCCGGTACTGGCCGTCGACGCCGATGTTGAACAGGTTCATCCTGAAGCCCACGGCGACGGCGAGCGCGGAGATGTAGTAGGTCGTGGCCAGGTTGATGATGTTGACGATCGTGCGGGACTGCGTGCCGTAGTCCACCAGCAGCCGCAGCGTCTCCAGCGGCGGGTTGCCGGTGAGCGCCAGGATGATCGAGGTGATGACGCCGGCGAACACGATGGCGAGGAGCGGGGCGGCGAGCGCCAGCAGGCCGCCGAGCCTGACCTTGCCGAGCAAACGGTCGGTGAAGGACGAACTCATGCTTCCTCCCCGGCGCCGGTCGCGGCCGGGCCGAGCTGCTCGGGGGCGGGTGTGTCGCGGTCGCCGCCCGCCCCGGCGCCGGTCATGGCCGAGCCGAGCCGTTCGGGGGTGACGTCGGCGGGGTCGACGTCGGCCACCATGCGCCCGCGCAGGATCACCTTCAGGGAGTCCGACAGGCCGATCAGCTCGTCCAGGTCGGCCGAGATGAGCAGGACGGCGAGCCCGGCGGCGCGCGCGGCCCGCAGGTGGTCCCAGATGGCGGCCTGGGCGCCGACGTCCACGCCGCGCGTGGGGTGGCTGGCGATGAGGACGACGGGGTCGCCGCTCATCTCCCGCCCGACGATCAGCTTCTGCTGGTTGCCGCCGGACAGGGCGGCGGCGATGACGTCGATGCCCGGGGTGCGGACGTCGTAGGAGTCGACGATCCGCTGGGTGTCGGCCCGGGCGCCGGCCCGGTCGATCCAGGGCCCCTTGACGTTGGGCTTGCGGGTCTGGTGGCCGAGGATGCGGTTCTCCCACAGCGGGGCATCCAGCAGCAGGCCGTGCCGGTGGCGGTCCTCGGGGATGTAGCCGATGCCGCCCTCGCGCCTGCGCAGCGTGGACCAGGCGGAGATGTCCTGATCGCCCAGCGTGATCACGCCCTCGGCCGGGCGCATGCCCATGATGGCCTCGACGAGCTCGGCCTGGCCGTTGCCCTCGACGCCGGCGATGCCGAGCACCTCGCCCTTGTGGATCTCGAAGGAGACGTCGTCCACGATCGGCCGCCCGCCGTCCCCGCGCACGGTCAGGCCGCGTACGGCCAGCGCGACGTCGGGGGTGACGGTGGACTCGCGGGTCTCGGGGCTCGGCAGTTCGCTGCCCACCATGAGCTCGGCCAGCCGCCGCGCCGTGACGTCCTTGGGGGTGACGCCGGCGACGGTGGTGCCGCGCCTGATCACCGTGATGGCGTCGGCGACCGAGAGCACCTCGTCCAGCTTGTGGGAGATGAAGATGATGGTGAGGCCCTCGCGGACCAGGCCGCGGAGGTTGTCGAACAGCTCGTCGACCTCCTGGGGCACCAGCACGGCGGTGGGCTCGTCCAGGATGAGGATGCGGGCGCCCCGGTAGAGCACCTTGAGGATCTCCACCCGCTGCCGCGCGCCGACGCCGAGGTCCTCGACGAGCGCGTCGGGGGTGACGCCGAGGCCGTAGGCGTCGGAGATCTCTTTGATCTTGCGGCGGGCCGCGGCGAAGTCGATGGCGCCGCCGAACCTGCGCGGCTCGCTGCCGAGGATGATGTTCTCGAGGACGGTGAGGTTGTCCGCCAGCATGAAGTGCTGGTGCACCATGCCGATCCCGGCGGCGATGGCGTCGGTCGGCGTGCGGAAGTGGACCGGCGCCCCGTTGACGCGGATCTCCCCCTCGTCCGGCCGCTGCATGCCGTAAAGGATCTTCATGAGCGTGGACTTGCCGGCGCCGTTCTCGCCGACGATGGCGTGAACGTGCCCGCGCCGGACGCTGAGGCGGATGTCGCGGTTGGCGACCACGCCGGGGAACCTCTTGGTGATCCCCTCCAGCTCGACGGCGAGCTCGATGCCGGGATCGGCGGTGCTGGCCGAAGAAGTCGAGGTGCTGATGGCGGCCTCCTCCATGCGGATGGCCTCGTTGGCGGACGGATGGGCCTCGTGGGCGTGCCGGTCGGCCTGGTCGGCGGTACCAGGGCGGTACTGGGCGGTAACTGGGGCGGAGCACGGGGGTGCGGGGCGGAACAGGCGGGATCGGGTCCGACCACGTGAGCGTCTCAAGGCCGCGGCCGGGCACGCTCGCGTACGGGGAGCCTCCTGGAGCACCGGCTCGCCTTGTGGACGGACACGACCCCCGGGCGGGCGGTACCGACGGTAGCCGAGGGGGCCCGGTAGTACGGCCACCGGGCCCCCTGGCTCGTTCAGCGCGTCACTGGGAGGGAACCGTGATCTCGCCGTTGACGATCTTCTGCTTGTACTCGTCGAGCTTGGCCTTGATGTCGTCGACCTGGCCGCCGGTGGTCGAGTAGTCGACGCCGCCCGCCTTGAGGTCGTAGGTGGTCGCGCCGGCCTTGACCGTGCCGTCCACGAAGCTCTTGAGGAAGTCGAACACCGCGACGTCGACCTTCTTGAGCATGGAGGTCATGATGACGTCGCGCACGCTCGGGTCGGCCGTGAGCGCCTGGTCGGAGTCGACGCCGATGGCCTTGGCGCCGGCCGCCTTGGCGGCCTCGAAGACGCCGCCGCCCGAGCCACCGGCCGCCTGGTAGACGATGTCGGCGCCGGCGTCGTACATGCCCTGCGCCGCGGTCTTGCCCTTGGCCGGGTCGTTGAAGCCACCGAAGTCCGGCGGCTGGGTGAGGTACTTGACGTCGACCTTGATGTCCGGCTTCACGGCCTGGGCGCCCTTGGTGTAGCCGACCTCGAACTTCTTGATCAGCGGCACCTGGACGCCGCCGACGAAGCCGATGTGGCCCTTCTTGGACTTCAGGGCCGCGGCCGCGCCGACCAGGAAGGAGCCCTCGTTCTCGGCGAAGACCAGGTTGGAGATGTTCGGCCCGGCCGCGGCGTCGTCGATGATCGCGAACTTGGTGTCGGGGAACTCGCCGGCGACCTTCTTGATCGCGTCAGAGTAGGCGAAACCGACCGCGATGATCGGGTTGTGCCCGGTCTGGGCGAGCAGGCGCAGGCGCTGCTCCTTCTGCGCGCCCGTCTCGCCGGGGCTGGCCTCGAGCTCCTTGGTCTCAGAGATCTTGAGCTCGGCCTTGCCCTTCTCCAGGCCCGCCGCGGCGGCGTCGTTGAACGACTGGTCGCCCCGGCCGCCGATGTCGTACGCCAGGCCGACCTTGGGGCCCCCGGCCGCGGGGGCCGAGCTCGCCGCGCTCGACGTCCCGGGCGTCGCGGTGTCCGTGCCGGTGTCGCTGCTGCCACCGCAGGCCGCGACGGCCATGAGCATGGCCCCCGCCGCCGCCGTGGCGGCCAACTTGCTTGCGTGATCGCGGAGCAAGGTGACTCCTTCCGTGTCTTCGCCGTCCAACTCGTGTGCACGCGCGAAGGAACGCACGGCAACCCTGCACGGAAGATAGTTGTTCGCCCGGTGTTGACCAAACCGCAGCCCGGGTCCGAAATAGGTCCGTTATGCAGCTCAGTCCGCCCTGTGACCTGCGAAACCACGCGATCAGGCACCGGGGGCGCCGTATACGGGCCCCCGGTGGACCTGGCCGGGCTCAGGCGGTGACGGGCTCGGCTGCCTCGGCGGCGGGCGCGCGGGCACCGTCCCACAGCGCGGTGAGCGCGGTTGCGGCCAGCACGCCCACACCGACGCCGATGCACTTCTCGTCGACGTCGAAGGTGCCCTGGTGGATGTCGATGCGGCGGGTGTCGCCGGGCGTGCGCACGCCGAGCCGGGCGTACGCGCCGGGGACCGACTCCAGGTACCACCCGAAGTCCTCGCCGCCGAGCGACTGGGGGGTGGGGACGGCGGCGTCGGGGCCGAGCACCTGGCCCGCGGCGTCACGCAGCATGTGGACGCTGGTCGCCTCGTTGATGGTGGGGGGGACGCCGCGAATGTAGTTCATCTCGGCCTCGACGCCGTAGGCGATGGCCACCGAGTCCAGCAGGGACTTGAACAGGTCGGGGGCCTCGTGCCACGCCTGCTCGTCCAGGCAGCGGATCGTGCCCTCGGCCACGCCGTCGTCGGGGATGGCGTTGGCGACCGAGCCGGCCTGCACCCGTCCCCAGACCAGCGACAGCGACACGCGGGGGTCCACACGCCGGCTCAGCGCGGCGGGCAGCTCGGTGACGATCTTGGCGAGGGCGAAGACCAGGTCGGCGGTGAGGTGGGGGCGGGCGGTGTGGCCGCCGGGGCCGGCGACCCGGACGGTGACCTTGTCGCAGGCGCCGGTGATCGGGCCGACGCGCAGGCCGAGCCGCCCGACCTCCAGCCGGGGGTCGCAGTGCAGGCCGAAGATGCGGTCGACGCCGTTGATGCCCCCGGCCTCCAGCACGCGCAGCGCGCCGCCGGGCATGACCTCCTCGGCGGGCTGGAAGATCAGGCGGACCCGCCCGGGGAGCAGCCCGGCCGCCGCCTGCCCGGCGAGGAACAGGCCGGTGCCGAGGACGATGGCGGTGTGGACGTCGTGGCCGCAGGCGTGGCAGACGCCGGGGACCGTCGAGCGGTAGGGGACGTCCTTCTCGTCCGGGAGGGGAAGCGCGTCGATGTCGGCGCGCAGCGCGACGGTGGGACCGTCGCCGCTGCCGATGTCGCAGATCAGGCCGGTACCCCGCGGCAGCGTCACCGGCGTCAGGCCGGCCTCGGTGAGCCGCTCCGCGATGCGCTCGGTGGTGCGGTGCTCGACGAACCCGAGCTCGGGGTGAGCGTGAAGGTCGCGCCGGAAATCTATGAGAGGGCCCTCATGGACCCTCAGGAAAGCGTCGAGCTCCCCCCGTAGATCACGTGCCAGCATGGCCGATCGCCCCGTTCGACATCCTCAGATTTGTGGTGACGAAGCGGTCCTCCGCGAGCTCGACGAGCGTGGCGTCCACGATGTCGTCAAGAGTGCCGCCTCCGGAAAGAATCGCGCGCTGGCGCTCGCAGGAGTTGCCCTGCTCCAGCACGTCTGACACGACGGCGAGTTCGTCGGCACAGCCGAGCCGCTCGGACATCGGCGCCAGCTCGCGCGTCAGCTCGTACAGCATGTCGCGGACGGGCGCGGTGGTGCCGTTGTCGTCGGTGATGACCGTGGCGTCCAGGCCGTAGCGGGTGGCGCGCCACTTGTTGTCGCGCACGACCCACGGAGCGGGGTGCGGCAGGCGGTAGCCCCGGTCGAGCTGCTGATCGAACTGCTGGATCAGACACTGCGACAACGCCGTCACCATCCCGACCTCTCGGAGCGTCGGTATACCGTCGAACATTCGAATCTCAATCGTGCCGAAGTCAGGGTGTGGCCGGATATCCCACCACACCTCTTTGATGCTTTTGATGGTCCCCGCGCGCTTCAGGGTGTCCATGTACTCTTCGAACTCCGCCCAGTCGGCCAGCGTCTGTGGCGGCCCGGCGGTGGGCAGCGCGCCGAAGACGATGGCCCTGCTGGAGGCGAGCCCGGTGTCTTGGCCGCCCCAGTACGGGCTGGAGGCCGTCAGCGCGAGGAAATGCGGCAGGTAGGCCGCAAGTGCGTTGACGATGGGGATGACTTTATCCCTTTCCCGCACCCCGACGTGGACGTGTACGCCAAATGTTTGGATCCTCCATGCCAGCCACTGCATCTCTTCGACCAGCTCTGCGTACCTCTGGACCGGTGCGTAGACCGCGTCGCGCCAGTCGCTGATGGCGTGCGTGCCGGTGCAGGCGAGGGACATCCCCCGCGGCTCGACGACCTGGCGCACGCGCTCGATCGTCCGCCGGAGGTCCTCGACGGCCTCCGACGCGGTGTGGCAGACGTCGGTGATGATCTCGAGCTGGGACTGCATCAGCTCGTGCATCACCTTGGGCCGGGGGCTCTCGCTCAGCTCGGGGATCGCCTCGAGTACCTGGCGGGCGTCCTGGCGGAGACGTCTCGTGCGTCTGTCGACAAGTTGGAGTTCCCATTCGACGCCCAGCGTCGGGCCGCGCGATGGATTGAACTCGATTGTCACGGCACGCCTCCAAGGCAATGGTCTCAGGCCGAGTTTCCGCTACGCAGCGGAATCGGCCAACCCGTAGGGTTACCCCAGTACTCCGTCACTTGCGGTTTTCCGGGCGTCGGCTACCAAAGCGGAGACGGCACCCATGCAAGCATGGTCAACCGCAAAATGGTCGTTAACCATCTCTGCCCGCGCAGGAGGGCTTATATGCCGCGTTCACGTCCGGCGGCACGCCAGGCACGCCAGCCGAGGGCCGCGACCACCAGGGCCAGGATCAGATTCACCGCGATCAGAATGCCGTGCACCACGTAGAAGGCCGTGGGGTGGCCGTCGGCCAGGTTGAAGCCGAGGTTGATCCACTCGAAGACCATGAATGCGGCCAGGGCCAGGAGGAACGCGGCGACGCGTCGGGTCATCTTCACCTCCTTCATGGTACCGCCACGCTTCCTGACCAGCACCTTCGCGATCTTTGTCGTGTCTTGCCCCATGCGAAAAGCGACAAAGCTACAGTGAGTTCCCTATGGGGATGAAGCACGTAGCAGTAGCGACCACGCTCATCGGGGGACTCGCGTTCGTCACCCCGGCCCACGCGCGCGCCGCCTCCGACGACGGCACGCCCATCGGCGGCGTCATGCTGGGACAGCGCGGCATCATCGTCGGCGCTGTCGGCGCGGGCGGGGCGGGCGGCGCGGGCGCCAAGCCACTACCCAAGAGCGAGGCGTCCTCCTTCCTGGTCGCCGACGCCGAGACCGGCGAGATCCTCGCCGCCAAGGACCCCCATGGACGGCACGCGCCCGCCAGCACCCTGAAGATCCTCACGGCCGTCACCCTCATCCCCCGCCTGGACAAGAACAAGATCATCAAGCCGAGCCAGGACGCGTGCAACATCGAGGGAAGCGCCGTCGGCCTCACCCCGAACAAGATCTACAAGGTGCACGACCTGCTCCGCGCGCTGATGATGGTCTCCGGCAACGACGCCGCCGTGGCGCTCGCCGAGGCCAACGGCGGCCTCGCGCGCACCCTCACCGACATGAACGCCGAGGCCAAGCGGCTCCAGGCCCTCGACACCGTCGCCAAGACGCCGAACGGCCTGGACCAGCCCGGCCAGAGCAGCTCGGCCTACGACCTGGCCCTGATCGCCCGCGCGGGGCTCGCCGGCGCCGACTTCCGCGAGTACGTCGGCACCAAGATCGCCAAGTTCCCCGCGCCCGAGGGCAAGCACTACGAGATCGCCAACCACAACAAGCTGCTCGGCAAGTACCCCGGCATGATCGGGGTCAAGAACGGCTACACGACCAAGGCGCTCGGCAGCTTCGTCGGCGCCGCCCGCCGCGACGGCCACACGATCATCGTCTCGGTCATGCGCCACGAGGGGTCGTTCTGGAACGAGGTGCAGGAGCTGCTCGACTGGGGCTTCGCCGCCCGCGGCAAGGTGCAGCCCGTCGGCACGCTGGTCTCCCCCGTCCCGAAGGTCAAGCCCACCAAGCCCGTCGGCGGCCCCGCAAAGGTGACCCCGGCGCCCGCCAAGCCCGTCGAGGCCGCGCACGACTCGCCGGTCGTGGGCATCGGGGCCCTGGTGGTCGCGGTCGGGCTGCTCGGCGGCGCCGCCTGGGTCGTGTACGGCGTGCGCCGGCGCTCCCGGCCGGGCGGGCCGCCCGCCCGTACCGGCGACGAGAGCCTGACCCCCTGACGTTCGGTCACTCGTACCCGCCGGTCGGGGCCGGGGTGGGCTCGGGCGGCGGCGCACCGCCGGCGGTGGACGTCCATGCCGCGACGTACAGCGCCCAGCGCGCCGACAGGTTGATCCAGATGAGCAGGCCGACGACCACGGCGAACGCGCCGTAGATCGGGTTGGACAGGGTGTGCGAGAGCAGGAGCGTCGCGACCTGCTTCAGCACGCCGAACCCGATCGCGCCGAGCAGCGCGCCCTCGAGCAGGTACCGCCACGGCTGGCGGATCCTGGCCAGCCAGCACAGGATGATCAGGAAGACCAGCATGTCCGCGCCGACGCTGATCAGCACACCGGCGGCCCGCACCAGCACGGTCCCGAGCAGCGAGTCCTGCGCCCCGAACCAGCCGAGGACCGTCCCCGTGGCCTGCGCGGTGAAGCCGCCGACCAGCACCGACAGCACGAGCGTGAGGCCGATCATCACGAGGCCCGCCAGATCGCGCAGCCGGGCCGCGAACCAGTTCATCGGCGGCTCGCAGCTCACGCAGATCTCGTGCAGGGCGTCGCGCAGCGCGTCCACGGCCCCGATGCCCGCGTAGGCCAGGCCCAGCAGGCCGATGACGCCCGCCCCGGCGCGGGCCTCGGCGAGCTGTTTGATCTGGAGCTGTCCGGCCAGCCCGGGAAGCTGCCGGTTGATCGCGGCCTCCAGGGTGTTCAGCGCGTCCGGGTTGACCGCGAAGAAGTACCCGAACACGGCGAAGGCCAGCGCCATGAGCGGGAAGAACGACAGGAACGCGAAGTACGTGACCGCGCCCGCCAGCCGGTCGCCCCGCAGGCTCTGGTAGCGGTGGAACGTGCGGATCAGATGGTCGAGCCAGGGCCAGCGGACGCGGGACAGCTCGGTCCGGATCCTGCCCCACTCTTTGACGGCCTCGACGCGCCGCATGAGCCCGGCCCACACGCTCCCCATCCTGGCCACCTACCCAGCAGGCGTACGGTATGCGGACAGGCACGGTCATCGGACGGGGAAGAAACCCCGCCCCTGACCTTCATGACGTTGCTGTCCAAGAACGTCACGAAGGTCGGGAAAGGCGGCTCAGAGCTGGGGGAGGAACCCCACGCGCTCGCGGACGGCCTCCATGGTCTGGCGCGCGATCGCCGAGGCGCGGCGGGCGCCGACGGCGAGCAGCCGGTCGAGCTCGGCCTCGTCCGCCAGGAGCTTCTCGGTGCGCTCGCGGATCGGCGCGAAGGCGTCGATGACGACCTCGGCGACGTCCTTCTTGAACGTGCCGTAGCCCTGGCCCTCGTAGCGCTTCTCAAGGTCGGCGATCGACGTGCCGGTCAGCACGGACTGGATGCGCAGCAGGTTGGTGACGCCCGGCTTGTTCACTTCGTCGGCGACGACCTCCGAGCCGGTGTCGGTCACCGCGCGCATGATCTTCTTGCGCAGCGGGCCCGGCTCCTCCAGGACGTCCAGGATGCCCTGCGGGCTGGAGGACGACTTGGACATCTTGGCCAGCGGGTCCTGGAGGTCGGCGATGCGCTCGACCTCCTTCACGATGTAGGGCTCCGGGACGGTGAACGTCTCGCCGTACCGGCTGTTGAAGCGCTGCGCGAGGTCGCGGGTGAGCTCGACGTGCTGCTTCTGGTCCGCACCCACCGGCACCTGGTCGGCCTGGTAGATCAGGATGTCCGCCGCCTGGAGGATCGGGTAGGTGAACAGGCCCACCCCGGCGGAGCTCTCGCCGAACTTGGCCGCCTTGTCCTTGAACTGCGTCATGCGGGCGGCCTCGCCCATGCCGGTCTGGCAGATGAGGATCCACGCCAGCTCGCTGTGCTCGCGGATGTGGCTCTGCACGAACAGCGTGCTG
Source organism: Sphaerisporangium sp. NPDC051017 (assembly GCF_040683095.1). Classification (NCBI taxonomy): domain Bacteria; kingdom Bacillati; phylum Actinomycetota; class Actinomycetes; order Streptosporangiales; family Streptosporangiaceae; genus Sphaerisporangium; species Sphaerisporangium sp. NPDC051017. The sequence goes on along the minus strand of NZ_JBFBCI010000054.1, from coordinate 23,632 downwards.
CGCTCGGGGTCGATACCGGCGGCGAAGAGCTGGGCGGCCGAGACGCGGGTGCGGCGCCGCAGTTCGGCGGGCGCCGGGTGCACCGTGATCGCGTGCAGGTCGGCGATGAAGATGAAGTTGTCGTGGGTCTCCTGCATGCCGACCCACTGGCGCACGGCGCCGAGGAAGTTGCCGAGGTGGAACGAGTCGGCGGTGGGCTGGATGCCGGAGAGAACACGAGGTCTGGCCATAGCACACAATTGTGTCAGGATCCGGGGGCGCCGTGTGACGCGGCGCCCCTCAGCCGTCGGCGGACCCGCCCGTCCCGGCGCCCCTCAGTCGTCGGCGGTCTCCGGCGGCTCGGCCGTGACCATCCGCCTGATCACCCGCACCCGGGCCACCCGGCGGCCGTCCATCTCGGTGACGACCAACGTGTATCCGGGCCCCTCCACCCGCTCCCCCAACCCGGGCAGGTGGCCGAGCGCGGCCATGATGTAGCCGCCGAGCGTCTCGTACGGCCCTTCCTGCAGCCGGATGCCGGTCTCGCCCGCGAAGTCGTCCAAGTTGGTCAGGCCCTCGATCTCGATCTCGCCCGCCACCAGGCGCACGGACTGCCCGTCGGTGTCGTACTCGTCGCGGATGTCGCCGGTGAGCTGCTCGACCAGGTCCTCCATGGTGACGATGCCGGCCGTGCCGCCGTACTCGTCCACGACGATGGCCAGGTGCTGCCCGTCGTCGCGCATCTCGGTGAGCGTGGCCAGCACCCGCTTGCTGGCGGGCAGCAGCTTGACCGGCCGGATGGGCACCAGCTCGCTGATCGGTTCGATGCGCCCGGTGAGCACCGGGTCCAGCAGGTCGCGGACGTGGACGAACCCGACGATGTCATCGTAGGAGTCGCGGTAGACGGGGAAGCGGGAGTGCGGCATGGCCGCGGCCAGGATCGCCGCCTCGGCGAGCGGCGTGTCGGCGGCCATGAACTCCACCTCGGTGCGCGGCAGCATCACCTCGCGCAGGTGGCGCTTGCCGGCGGTGAAGACCTCGTCGATGAGGTCGCGCTCGTCCTTGGTGAGCTCCTGGTGGCCGACGACCATGTCGCGCAGTTCCTCGGTCGTCATCGCGGCGCGGTCGGCGTGGGGGTTGCCGCCGAGCAGGCGCACGACGCCGTCGGTCGACTTGGACAGCACCCAGATCACCGGCCGGGACAGCGCGGCCATGCGGTCGAGGAGGGGCGCCACCAGCAGGGACAGCCCTTCGGCGCGCTGGCGGGCCAGGCGTTTGGGGGCGAGCTCGCCGAGCACGAGGGTGACGTAGGAGATGGCGAGGGTCACCACGACCAGTGACAGCGGGCGCGCGGTGGGCGCGGGCAGCCAGGATCCGGCCAGGAGCGGTTGGAGCTGGCCCGCGAGGGTGTCCGCGCCGACGGCGGCGGACAGCACGGTGGCCACGGTCATGCCGATCTGCACGGCGGACAGGAAACGGTTGGGATCACGGGCCAGCTTGGCGACGCGCGAGCCGCGCCGCCCCTCGTCCGCCAGCCTGCGGACCTGGCTCTCGCGCAGCGAGACCATGGCCATCTCGGCCGCCGCGAAGAACCCGCCGATCAGTACCAAGACCAGGACGAGGACGATATTAGCCGCGACGTTGTGCACGTCGATCGATGTCCGTTCACACGAGACTCACACGATGATCTGTCAGCGTACCTGTTGAAGCGCCTGCCGCTCGTGTCCGGAGGTGCATAAGCGGGGCAAAGGCCCTACACTTTCAAACAACATCAAACACAATCGAACGGGAAGGAACAGTCACGTGAAGTTGCTCGTCACCGGGGGCGCGGGCTACATCGGAAGCGCCGTGGCCACCCAGCTCGTCGAGGCCGGTCATGAGGTTACCGTCCTGGACGACCTCTCCACCGGTCACGCCGACGCGGTCCCCCCGGGCGCGTCCTTCGTCGAGGGCTCGATCACCGAGGCGGGCAAGGCGCTCTCCCCCGCCTTCGACGGCGTGCTGCACTTCGCCGCGCGCTCGCTGGTCGGCGAGTCGGTCCAGAAGCCCGGCCTGTACTGGGAGGGCAACCTCGGCGACGCGCTGGCCCTCCTGGACGCCATGCGCGAGAACGGGGTGCGGCGCATCGTCTTCTCCTCCACCGCGGCGACCTACGGCGAGCCCGAGAGCACACCCATCGTCGAGACCGACCCCACCCGTCCCACCAACCCCTACGGCGCCTCCAAACTGGCGGTCGACACGGCCCTCACCGCGTACGCGGGCCTGCACGACCTCGGCGCCGTCAGCCTGCGCTACTTCAACGTGGCCGGCGCCCACACCGCCGCCGACGGGCGCGTGTACGCCGAGCGGCACGCCGTCGAGACCCACCTCATCCCGAACGTGCTCGCCGTCGCGCTCGGCCGCCGCCCGTCGGTGAGCGTCTTCGGCACCGACTACCCCACCCCGGACGGCACCTGCGTGCGGGACTACATCCACATCACCGACCTCGCGCGGGCCCACCTGCTGGCCCTGGACGCCTGCCGTCCCGGCGCGCACGCCATCTACAACCTGGGCAGCGGCACGGGCTTCTCGGTACGGGAGGTGCTGGAGGTCTGCCGTGAGGTGACCGGGCACGCGATCCCCGCCGAGTTCGCCGAGCGCCGTCCCGGCGATCCGGCAGTGCTGGTGGCGTCCTCCGAGCGCATCCGGCGCGAGCTGGGCTGGGAGGCCGAGCACACCGGCCTGCGCACCATCGTCGCCGACGCTTGGGCCGCCCTCACCCGCTGACACCCGGGCTACCCGCCGCCGTCCAGGGCACCGGGGTCACCGGTGCCCCCGGTCTCCTCCCCGGCGTCCTCAGCGCCGCCGGCCTGGCCCCGGACGGGCGGCCGGCCGTGCCGCGCGCGCCCGCCACGAGTCCTTGCCGCCCGCCGCCCTGGTGGTCTTCCCGCCCGCCGCCGCCTTGGCCGGGGCGCGCCGCCCGGGCCGCGCGCGGTGGCCGGGCGAGAGCCGCACGGGCGGGCCCGCCCCCTCGGCGACCTGCGTGACGACCTCGGCACGGTTGTCGGCCTCGTTCTCGTCGACCACCTCGGAGGTCAGGACGGCGGACGCGCGCAGCGGCCCCCGGGCGCCCGGCCGGACCACCCCGAGGACGGTGACCGCGCCGGTGCCCCCCGCCCGGATGTCCACGGGCGACGGGCACACCACCTCATTGCCGACATGATTGCCCGCATGGTTCTTGCCCCGCCCTGCGCCCGGCCGGCAGCTCGCCACGTTGACCGCGGCGATCTCGACCTCATCCGGGATCTTGATCGTGAGCACGGGCAGGACGGCGTCGCCCGGCCCGGCGTTGCGCACCCTCACCTGGTACGCCAGCCACCGCCCCGGCTGGGCGACGCGCGGCGAGACGGTCATGCGCACCGACAGATCGGCCCCTCCCCAGAGGCGGGAAACCGGCAGGGACGAGGCGTTCGCCACCACCGGGGCGGCGGTGACCCCGGTGATGAGGAAGAGGACGAGACCGGCGGCGACGCCCGTCGAGAACAGACCCATTACTGTGCGACCCCCAAGCGTTTCGTGATCAATTCAACGCCGTGGGGCTCGCGCCCCGCCCGCCCGACACGCGCTTCCCCGTCCAGGTCAACCCCACAGGAGGGCAAAGTTCGCGCACCGCCTCCGTCCGGGCGAGGGAGATCGTCCCCTCCCGGACCACCCGGCGCGCCCTCCCTGACCGGGCTACCGGATTCGTCCGTAGTGCTCCGGTCTTCAGGCCGGGGGTGAAGCGGATTCTCCCGCGTAGCGGGGCAGGGAAAGCCGATCCGCCGCTATGGCGGATCGGCGTCTGTTAGCCTGCTCGCGTCAGGTACCGCCGGATGGGCGGGAACGGAGCCCTTGGGTTCGAAAGCCTGTGGAGACCCGGTAAGACCACTTCGGTGGCGCAGGTCGGTGAAGCAGGAAGCCGCAGAAGTGCCGCACGTGCGGCACAGGCTGAATCTCCGGGATTCATGCCGGAGAGCGCGTCAATCGACGGCGGCGGGCATGGGCGCGCCCCGCCTGGGCGTGACCGTGTTGTTCGGCAGGAAGATCAGCGCCACGAGCGCGACGGCGGCCCCGATCGCCGCCAGCCACGGGATGACCGTCGCCGCCGCGGCGGCGTGCGCGTCCGTCAGCGCGTGGTGGGCGGTCGCCTGCTCGCGGACGACCGAGGTGTAGACGGTCCCGGCGATGGCCAGGGCCACCGAGCCGCCGATCTGGCGGAAGAACGTGAGGTTCGCGCTGGCCGTCCCGATGTGGGCGGGCGGCACGGAGTACTGGACGGCGACCGTCAGGCCCGACAGCATCGGGCCGACACCGAGGCCGATCAGCGCCATCCAGCCCACCAGCGCCCACGACGGCGTGTCCACCTCCAGGCCCGCGCACAGCACGGCCCCCGCCACGCCGAAGAACGGCGCGGCGAGCAGCCACGGCTTGTACCGGCGGGTCTTGCTGATCAGCGCGCCGGTGAGGACGCTGCCGGCGAGCATGGCGAGCATCAGCGGGTAGATGTGCAGGCCCGAGGCCGTCGCGCTCTGGCCCTGCGCCTCCTGAAAATAGCGCGGCAGGAAGACCGCCCCGGCGTACAGGCAGGACGCGGTGCAGAACGAGGCGATGTTGCCGATCGTGTAGGTGCGGCTGCGGAACAGCTCCAGCGGGATGATCGGCTGCACGGCCCGCCGCTCGACCAGGACGAACGCCACCAGCAGCACCGCCGCCGCGAGCAGCGGGCCGATCACGGGGGCGCTGGTCCAGGTGTGGTCGTCCAGGCCGCGCTCGGTCAGGCCGATGAGCAGGGAGCTGATCGCGGCGCTGAACACCGCGATGCCCAGGTAGTCGGGGCGCGACCCGCCGCTGCCGGGCACGCGGGGCAGGCGCCGGACGATGATCGCCAGCAGCACCAGGCCGATGGGGATGTTCACGTAGAACGCCCAGCGCCAGCTCGTCTGGTCGGTGAAGACTCCGCCGAGGAAGGGCCCGGCGATGTAGCTCGCCGCCATCACGCCGCCGAGCGCGCCCTGCACCCTGCCGCTCTTCTCCGGCGGGAACAGGTCGGCGACCAGGGCCAGGGACAGCGGCAGCAGCGCGCCCGCGCCGAGCCCCTGGACGCCGCGGAAGGCGATGAGCTGGCCCATGTCCTGGGCGAGGCCGCTCAGCACGGACCCCAAGAGGAAGACCGTCACGCCGATGAGCAGCAGCGGCTTGCGCCCGTAGACGTCCGAGAGCCTCCCGTACAGGGGGACCGTCACCGTCGAGGTGAGCAGGTAGGAGGTCACGACCCAGGTGTAGAGCCCGCCGGCCCCGCCGAGTTCGGCGGTGATGCGCGGCAGGGCCGTGCCCACGATCGTCTGGTCGAGCATCGCCAGGAACATGCCGCCGAGGACGGCGAACAGCAGCAGCCCGTTGCCCTTCGCCCCTTGTGCCGCGGTCCCCTGTGCCGCGCCGGCGACCGATTCGCCGCGCACGTCCGCCGGGGCCGCGGCCGCCGGTCCGGTCATCGTCATGTCGCCCTCTCAAGGCCGTTTGATGTCTGAGCAAACATGTAGAAGATGACATGTCTAGCCAGACATGTCAATCCTTGAGTACGATGACGTCATGTCTCTTCGCGTCGCCCTCCTCGGCCTGCTGACGTACGCGGGACCGGCCAGCGGATACGACCTGACCAAGGCGTTCGAGCGGTCGATCAACTACGTCTGGCAGGCGGGGCACAGCCAGATCTATCCGGAGCTGGCGAAGATGGCGGCCGACGGCCTGATCACGGTCGAGGCCCAGGGCACGCGCGGGCGCAAGACCTACACGATCACGCGGGAGGGGTCGGACGAGCTGCGCCGCTGGCTCACGGAGCACACCCCCTCGGGGCCCGTGCGCAGCGAGAGGGCGCTCCAGGCCTTCCTGCTCCCGCTGCTGGAGCCGTCCGACGCCCTCACCGTCCTGCGGAGGGTCGAGGCGGACGCGACCGCCAGGCTCCGCGAGCTGGAGGAGCTGTTCGCCTCCGCGAGGGATCTCGGCGCCGAGCCGGGAAACGTCGGCGACTTCGCCCTCGACCTCGGCATCAAGAACACCCGCACGACCGTGGCCTGGGCCAGGGCCGCCGCCGAGACCATCGAGGCCACCACGAGGACGGCCGGCGACGGCGGGACGGGCGCCCCGTCCGGCGAGTGATCAGTCGCAGCTCACCGGCGCGGGCATCGCCGTCTCGGGCCTGAAGTGCACCTTCGAGAAGTACTTCTTGAGCAGCGCCTTGGCCGTCCCGTCGGTGTAGAACCGGACGATGGCCGCCCGCACGGCCTTGCACGTCCGGGTGTCGCCCTTCTTGATCGCCACGGCGTACCGCTCGTTCGACAGCTTCGCGCCCAGCACGCGGTAGCGGATGTTCTCGCGGTCGGCGAAGCCCGCCAGCAGCAGGTCGTCGCCGGGGACCGCGTCCACCTTGCCCTCCCGCAGCAGATTCATGCACTCGCTGTAGTGCCCGGCGGGCACCAGCCGCACCTTGACGACGTCCTGCACCATGCCGATCGTGACGCTGGTCGCGGGAGCGCAGAGGTTGCGGCCCTTCAGATCCTCGATCTTGGTGTACGGGTCCCCGTCGCGGACGAGCACGTCCACGTGCGCCGTGTAGTACGGCCCGGCGAAGGTCACCCGGTCGTCGTCGTTGATCGAGTACGTGGCGATCACCAGGTCCGCCGCGCCCTTCTCCAGCATCGGCACCCGCTCGGCCGGGCCGGACTCGCGGAAGGTGACGCCGCTCGCGGGGACGCCGAGCTGCCGGGCGATGTAGGTGCCGAGCTCGACCTCGAACCCGGTCCAGGCACCGCCGCTGCCGAGCGCGATGCCCGGCAGCAGGTTGCGCATGGCGATGGTCAGCTTGTGCGTCTCGGCCGCCTTGTCCGCGACCGATAAGAACGTCCGGGGCGACGTGCTCGCCTTCGCGGTCGGCGTCGCCGCCGGAGGCTTCGGAGATCCGGAACCGGTCAGTCCCAGCTCGGGCCCCCACCGCCGTACGGCCACGGCGCCGCCGCCGGCCAGGACGGCCACCGCGACCGCCGCCGCCAGCCACCGGCCGCCGCGCCTCTTGTCCCGGGGCGGTGGGCCGGCCGCGACGACGACCGGCTCCGGCGGCGCAACGACCGCGCCTCCGTTCCCGCCGTTCCCTCCGCTCGTCTCGGCCCCGCGGGTCCCGCTCGCCCGCCGGTTCCACACGCCCGACAACAGCGTGCGCGCGCCCGTCTCGCGGGCGGCCAGCTCGGCGCCCTGGCTCAGGACGGCGGTGGACGCGCCGGCCTCCTCGGAGTGGCCGAGCAGGCGCAGCAGGATGCGGTCGGCCGTCGGGCGCTCGGCCGGGGCCTTGCTCAGGCACGCGCGCACGACGCCGCGCAGCGGGTCCGGCAGGCCGCTGACGTCCACGTCGTCGTTGAGCACCCGGTTGAGCACGACAGCGATCGAGTTGCCGCCGAACGGCACGTCCCCGGTGGCCGCGAACGCGATCGTCGCCGCCCAGGCGAACACGTCGGCGGCCGGGCCGACCTCGCCGCCGGAGATCTGCTCGGGCGCCATGTACGCGGGCGTGCCGACGGCCCTGCTGGTGATCGTCCCCGTCGAGTCCAGGATGCGGGCGATGCCGAAGTCGACCACGCGCGGGCCGTCGGCGGCCATCAGCACGTTGTCGGGCTTGAAGTCGCGGTGCACGATGCCCGCGTGGTGGATGGCCGTCAGCGCCGTCGCCGTGCCCACCGCGAGCCGCTCCAGCGCGCTGCCCGAGATCGGGCCCGTGGTCTCGACGGTCTGGCGCAGCGGCCGGCCGTCGATGTACTCGCTGGCGATGTACGGGGTGTCGCCGTCGAGGTCGGCGCCGAGGACCCGGGCCGTGCAGAACGAGGCCACCCGCTCGGCGGCCTTGAGCTCGCGGGCGAAGCGCGACCTGGCCGTGCGGTCGCCGCTGAACTTGACGTGCAGCAGCTTGACCGCCGCACGCTCACCCGCCGCGTCCTGGCCGAGGTAGACGACCCCCTGACCGCCCTCCCCGATGCGCCCGGTGAGTTCGAAAGGGCCTAACTGCCGGGGGTCTCCCCGTTCAAGCGGCCCGATTTCCGGCATTCCCCGTCCCGTTGGTTTCGCCAAGTGTCGACCATGAGAACTTTACGACCCCTTGGTGGCTTTACAGGGGGCCGAGACCACGCCGTAACCTCCCGAGTCGTCCCCGCCGAGACACCCCCGGTCGAGACACCCGGGCCGGGCGGGAACACCGGGAACGCCAAGGGCCGCCCGCCGGTACGACGGCGGACGGCCCCTCGTGCGTCACATGGCGGCCCGGAAGATCAGCCGGCCATCTTCTTCTTGAGGTTCTCATCCAGCGCGGCCAGGAAGTCCTGGGTGGTCAGCCACTTGGCGTCGCCGCCCACGAGCAGGGCGAGATCCTTGGTCATCTGACCGCCCTCGACGGTCTCGACGCAGACCTGCTCCAGCGCCTCGGCGAACGCGGTCACCTCGGGCTGGTCGTCCAGCTTGCCCCGGTGGGCGAGGCCGCGGGTCCAGGCGAAGATCGAGGCGATCGGGTTGGTGGAGGTGGGGTTGCCCTTCTGGTGCTCGCGGTAGTGGCGCGTGACCGTGCCGTGCGCGGCCTCGGCCTCGACCGTGCGGCCGTCGGGGGACATGAGGACCGAGGTCATCAGGCCGAGCGACCCGAAGCCCTGGGCGACGGTGTCGGACTGCACGTCACCGTCGTAGTTCTTGCAGGCCCAGACGTAGCCGCCCTCCCACTTGAGCGACGCGGCGACCATGTCGTCGATCAGCCGGTGCTCGTAGGTGATGCCGGCGGCCTCGAACTCGGCCTTGAACTCGGTCTCGAAGACCTCGGCGAAGATGTCCTTGAACCGGCCGTCGTAGGCCTTGAGGATCGTGTTCTTCGTCGACAGGTAGACCGGGTAGTTGCGGGCCAGGCCGTACCGCATGGAGGCGCGGGCGAAGTCGCGGATCGACTCGTCCAGGTTGTACATCGCGAGGGCGACGCCGGGGCCGGGGAAGTCGTAGACGTCCAGCTCGATGGGCTCCGAGCCGTCCTTGGGGGTGTACGTCAGGGTCAGCGTGCCCTCGCCCGGCACCTTGAGGTCGGTGGCACGGTACTGGTCGCCGAAGGCGTGACGGCCGACGACGATCGGCTTGGTCCAGCCGGGCACGAGCCTCGGGACGTTCGACATGATGATCGGCTCGCGGAAGATGACGCCACCGAGGATGTTACGGATGGTGCCGTTCGGCGACCGCCACATCTTCTTCAGGCCGAACTCCTCGACCCGCGCCTCGTCCGGGGTGATGGTGGCGCACTTCACCCCCACGCCGTACTGCTTGATGGCGTTCGCGGCGTCGACCGTCACCTGGTCGTCGGTCGCGTCGCGGTGCTCGATCCCCAGGTCGTAGTACTTGAGGTCGACGTCGAGGTAGGGCAGGATCAACTGGTCCTTGATGAACTTCCAGATGATCCGGGTCATCTCGTCGCCGTCGAGTTCGACGACGGGACCCGCTACCTTGATCTTGGGCATGCTTGGGGTTCCCCTTCTCACAACTTCTTACGACTAGGCTGGCCAACCGGTCTTTCGTGGAAACAATGCCGGTTGAGGCTACCGGACCGGGCAAATCCGGCTTACTGCCTACCCATGATCCACTGCACGGCGACGCTGACGGCGACCACGCCAAGGGCGACGCCGAGGACTCCGGAGATCACCACATCGGTGCGCCTGCTGCGCACGGCGAGCAGGTTGTCGCCCTCGCCGGGGACGATCAACCGCAGGACGGCGCCCGCGAGCACCGAGCAGGCGACGATCAATGAGCCCGCCCACGCGGGCAGGCCCATCGCGATCGCGCCGAGGCCGAAGGCCGCACCCACCACGGTCAGCAGGTACGGCCCCCATGCCTTACCGTTCGTCAATCGGTGTCCACTTCTGGTCACGCTCTCCGATGTACTCGCTGTCCGGGCGGATCAGCCGGTTGTCGGCGTGCTGCTCGATCACATGCGCCGTCCAACCGGACATCCTGCTGACCGAGAACACCGGAGTGAACAGGTCCGTCGGGATGCCGAGGTAGTGGTAGACCGTCGCCGCGTAGAAATCGACGTTCGGGTACAGCCCCTTCTCCGCGAAGACGACCTCTTCCATCTCCTTCGACATCCGATAGTAGGTGTCGTCCCCGCTCGCCTCACCCAACTCGCGCGACATCTTGCGCAGGTGAGTCGCGCGCGGGTCCTCGGTCTTGTAGACCCGGTGGCCGAAGCCCATGATCTTCTCGCCGCGCGACAGCTTCTCGCGCACGGCCGCCGCCACGCCGTCTGCGGGGATGCTCTCAAGAGTGCGCATCACCTGCTCGTTGGCGCCGCCGTGCAGCGGGCCCTTCAGCGTGCCGATCGCCGCCACGATCGCCGAGTGCATGTCCGACAGCGTCGCCGCGCAGACGCGGGCGGCGAAGGTGGACGCGTTCATGGTGTGGTCGGCGTGCAGCACGAGGCACTCGTCGAAGATCTCGACCTGGCGCGGGTCCGGCTCGCGACCGGTGATCTGCAACAGGAAGTTCGCCGCGATGCTGAGGGACGGGTCGGCCTCACGGGGGGTGACGCCGGTGCGCGCGCCGTGGTAGCGCGCGACGAGCAGGGGCTGCTGGGCCGTCAGGCGCGCCGCCTTGCGCCGGTTGGCGTCGGCCGCGGTGGAGTCCTTGTCGGCGTCGTCGGCGCCGGCCAGGGACACCAGGGTGCGCAGGGCCTCCATGGGGGCCTGCTTCTCGGCGATCTCGGCGATGTTCGCCTGGACGAGATCTCCCAGCGCCCGACCCCGGACGAGTTCCGCCCAGTAGTCGGCAAGCTGCTTACGCGTGGGGAGCGTGCCGTGCTGGAGCAGGTGCGCGGTCTCTTCGAAGCTCGTACGCCCGGCTAGATCATGGATGTCGTAGCCGCGATAGAAGAGGCGACCGGCTCTGCCGTCGATGTCGCTCAGCGCTGTAGACGCGGCGACGACATCGGCGAGACCTTTGGTGGGGTTGTCCGCCATGTGTTGTTTCCTCCGCTTATCTTCGTCCGAAGTCTACCTGTGAGCAGGTAAAACCGGCCGAGGAGGTCCAGACCAATTTCTGCAGCGATTCTCGTTACGGCAAAGGCGATTCCCCAACCCCTCGTTTGGGTAAGCCGGAGCTGTAGCGGAAGTAACGGCGGGCTACCTGGGGAGGAACTGCCGGTGGAGGGGCCGTTCATACGCGTCGAGGACACCGGCGAGGTCGTCCCGTTGCGCCCCGAAGTCACGACGATCGGCCGAGGCCGAGGCGTCGACGTCAGGCTGGCCGATCCGAGCGTGTCACGGTTGCACGCCGAGTTCGTCCGCCGTGGACCTTACCTGTACGTCGTTGATCTGGGCCTGTCCCGCAACGGCACACGGGTGAACGGCAGGCCGATCGCCCGGAGGGTCCTTGACGACGGCGACGTCGTGTCCTTCGGCGCCGCCCGGTGCAGGGTGGGCGGCGTGCCCAGGGAGGACTTCGCGCCCGAGGTCGAGCTGCGCAGGGCCGCCGCGCCCGAGCTCACCCGGCGCGAGGTCGACGTGCTCACGTCCCTGTGCCGCCCCGCGCTGTCGGACGAGGCCTTCGTGGCGCCGGCGACCGCGCGCGAGATCGCCGACGACCTCGTGGTGACCGAGGCCGCCGTCAAGCAGCACCTGCTGCGCCTGTACCAGAAGTTCCGCATCCCAGAGGGCATCAACCGCCGCACCCGGCTGGCCAACGAGGTCGTCGCCCTCGGCCTGGTCCGCCCGACCCCGGTGGTCCCCCCGCAACGCACCGCGGGCCCCGGCGAGTCCCCCCCACAGACCGCGGGCCGCCGCGCCTCGTAGCTCCGCGCGTTCCGGGCCTCGTCGTGATCTTCACGGCGACGCCCGGAACCCGAAGCGCGACGGAGGGGCCGACTCGTGATCAGCCGATCGCGTTCCGTTGCCTCAGCACGGGGAAAGTTACCTGGAGAAGCGCGTGCGATTGCTAGCGTGAAGCCATGGCAGTCCAGGTCCGGAGCGAAATCATGACAGACCCCCAGCTTCCCGACTGGCTGATTCCGCCGCCAGAGGGATTCAAGGCGGAAGACCTCGATCACTTGCCGGATCTGCCTGCACACACAGAGTTGATCGATGGAAGCTTGGTCCTTGTGAGCCCGCAAGCTTCCTTCCATGCGCTGATCACCACGATTCTCGAAGTGGGACTGCGCAGGTACGTACCGTCCGAGTTCCGCGTCCGCCGCGAGATGAGTGTCATCCTCGGACCAAGGCAACGTCCAGAACCGGACCTCACCATAATCCGCGCCAGCGCCGATCTAGGGCTCAACGTCACCGCCTACCAGGCGTCCGATGTCCTGCTCGCCGTCGAGGTCGTCAGCCCGGAGTCGGAAGTACGTGACCGCGAGCGCAAGCCCACCCTGTACGCCGAGGCCGGGATCCCTCACTTCTGGCGAGTCGAAGCTGACGCGGATTCGGCGATCGTCTACACCTACAAGCTGGATCGGGCCACGGGTGCCTACGGAGAGCCGAGCGTCTACCAGGACAAGCTGCAACTCTCTGACCCGTTCGAGATCGACATCGACCTGACCGAGGTCGAAAGCCTCTGAACGAGGCGCCGACGGCGAGCATGAACGGCCGGCTCGGTGGCCGTTGGACGCACCGAGCCGACCGCGTTGGCCATGTGGGCCAGGGGACGATCTCCATCTGCGCCATCATCCCGAGCGACGAGTGCTCCAGGAAGTGGCAGTCGTACACGTACCGGCCGAGGTAGTCCTTGAAGGTGGCCTGGACCTTCACGGTGTCGTTCGCGGGCAGTTGCCCGGTGTCCTTGACGCCCGCGTCCTCGGGCAGCGGCGCGGCGCCGTTGCGCTCCAGCACCCGGAACTGCACCAGGTGCATGTGGAAGGTGTGCTCGATGCCGAGGGGACTGTCCCCGTTGGACAGGTTCCAGATCTCCGTCGTGCCGCGCTTGATCGTGAAGTCCACCCGGTTGGGGTCGAACGGCTTCTCGTTGACCAGGCCGAAGACGTCGGTCTCGGTGAAGCCGAACCGCATCGACACCTCGCGTTCGCGCCGCCGGTTATGGCACCGAGGCGAGTAATCGTCGTCGATTCAGCATCGATTTCCCCGATCACGTGACGGCCCCGAGCGGGCTCCCTGACTGCACGCCGAAAGACCCGGGGAATCGGCATTAGGAAAATCTTGCATCGACGCCTCTCCGCGCCTTCTTTCAAAATGCCGTGCCGGGCCGCGCCGCCGCGCCCGCGCGCGGTGACCGACAGGGACGGCGGGGGCACGGATCGCCGCGGCGCGCGGCATCGGAGGTCGTGACCGCGCGGAGGGATCCGCCTACGGATACGGAGATCGTGCCGCCGACCACGCCTGGGAGTTCACGGCGAGGCGACCCGGCGGGCGTCCTGACCTGCTCTTGTCACTTTCGGCATCGGACCGGTTCAGAAGCCTTGCTTTCCAACCGTTGACGCGGCCGTAGCACGTATGTAACCTTTGGCCAACGGTCTGCAAAAATCTTGCAAACCACTGTTATTTCTCTCTCTAATCTCCGCAACTTCTGGTTGGAGCGCACCGCGTCCGTGCATCCGCCCCGCCCCCATCCCCCCATGGAGGCCCCCGGTGATGTCGGCTACCGCATCGCGCGGACGGTCGCCGCCTTTCCGCGGCACGGACCGAGCGCTTTCCGTCCTCCGCGTTGAGATCAGCACCCCCCGGCGACGGTTTCCCCGGATTCCCGTCGCGTCTTTTGTCCCTGATGAGAGATAGAGACAGTAATGAGTAGAAAGCATCCGGTGTTACGGCTGGTCGCGGCCGTGCTCTCGGCCGCCCTGATGGTCGCGTTCGCGCCCGGCCTGCCGGCATCGGCCGCAGGACCCAACCTCGCCGCCGGCAAACCCACCACCGAAAGCGGCCACGCCGACGTCTACGGAGCCGGCAACGCCACCGACGGCAACGCCGCCACCTACTGGGAAAGCGTCAACAACGCCTTCCCCCAATGGATCCAGGTCGACCTCGGCTCCGCCCTCAGCATCGACCAGATCGTCCTCAAACTCCCCGGCATCGCCGCCTGGCAGACCCGCACCCAGACCCTCTCGGTGCTGACCGGGACCGCCAACCCGCCCACCACCACGACCGTCGCCTCCGCCGGATACACCTTCAACCCCGCCACCGGCAACACCGTCACCATCAACTTCACCGCCACCACCGCCCGCTACGTCCGGCTGAACATCACCGCCAACACCGGCTGGCCCGCCGGACAGATCTCCGAATTCGAGGTCTACGGCCCCGACGGCACCGGCGGCGACACCCAGAAGCCCACGGCTCCGGGCGGCCTGGCCTACACGCAGCCGGGTTCCGGCCAGATCCGGCTGACCTGGAACGCCTCCACCGACAACGTCGGCGTCACCGGATACAACATCTACGCCGACAGCACACTGCGCGGCACCGTCGCGGGCAACGTCCTGACCTACACCGACGACCAGCCCGACACCGCCACCGTGTCGTACCACGTCACGGCCAAAGACGCGGCGGGCAACGAGTCCGACCCCAGCAACACCGTCACCCGCACCGGCTCAGGCGGCGGCGGCACCAACCTCGCCCTCGGCAAGCCCATCACCGCCAACGGCTCGGTGTTCACCTTCGTGCCCGCCAACGCCAACGACGACAACCTCGCCACCTACTGGGAAGGCGCCGCCGGCTACCCCAACACCCTCACCGTGCAACTCGGCGCCAACGCCGACATCAACCAGGTCGTCGTCAAGCTCAACCCCGACAGCATCTGGGGCCCGCGCACCCAGACCATCCAGGTCCTCGGCCGTGAGCAGAGCGCCACCGCGTTCACCGGCCTCACCAACGCCACCCAGTACAGCTTCAACCCGGCCAGCGGCAACACCGTGACCATCCCGGTCACCGGCCGCGTCGCCGACGTCCAGCTCAAATACACCGGCAACTCCGGCGCCCCCGCCGGACAGGCCGCCGAGTTCCAGGTCATCGGCACCCCCGCACCGAACCCCGACCTCACCGTCACCGGCCTCACCTGGTCCCCGACCTCGCCGGATGAGACCCAGGCGATCACGCTGTCGGCCACGGTCAAGAACCAGGGCACGCTGGCCTCCCCGGCGGACAGCGTCAACTTCAACCTCGGCGGCGCGCTGGCCGGCACCGCCAACGTCCCCGCCCTGGCCGTCGGCGCCACCGCCACGGTGACCGCGAACATCGGCACCCGCGGCGAGGGCTCGTACACGGTCAGTGCCCGGGTGGACGCGGACAACAGCGTCTTCGAGCAGGACGAGACCAACAACCTCTTCACCGCGGCGTCGCAGCTCGTGGTCGCGCAGGCTCCCGGCCCCGACCTGCAGGTGCTCGGCGTCACCTCCAACCCGCCGAACCCGGCCGTCGGAGCGGCGGTCACGTTCAGCGTGTCCGTGAAGAACCGCGGCACCACCGCGACCGGCGCCACCACGGTCACCCGCGTGGCCGTGGGCGGCACGACGCTCAACACCAACACCCCGTCGATCGCGGCGGGCGCGACGGTGAACGTGGCCATCAGCGGGAGCTGGACCGCCACCGCCGCCACCATCACCGCGACCGCCGACGCGACCAACGTCGTCGCCGAGACCAACGAGACCAACAACACGTTCACGCAGGCCATCGTGGTCGGGCGCGGCGCGGCGGTCCCGTGGGTCGAGTACGAGGCCGAGGCCGCCCGCTACCAGGGCACGCTGCTGGAGGCCGACCCGCTGCGCACCTTCGGGCACACCAACTTCGCGACCGAGTCCTCGGGCCGCAAGTCGGTGCGGCTGAACAGCACCGGGCAGTTCGTCGAGTTCACCTCGACCAACCAGTCCAACTCGATCGTGGTGCGCAACTCGATCCCCGACTCGGCGAACGGCAACGGCATCGAGGCGACCATCAGCCTCTACGTCAACGACGCCTTCGTCCAGAAGCTGAACCTCTCGTCGCGCCACAGCTGGCTGTACGGGAACACCGACGACCCCGAGGGCCTGACGAACACCCCCGGCGGCGACGCTCGGCGGCTGTTCGACGAGGCGCACGCGCTGCTGCCGGCGAGCTACCCGCCCGGCACCCGGTTCAAGCTGCAGCGCGACGCGGGCGACACGGCGTCCTTCTACATCATCGACTTCATCGACCTGGAGCAGGTCGCGCCGCCGCTGAGCCAGCCGGCCGGGTGCACCTCGATCACGGCCTACGGCGCGGTCCCGAACGACGGGAACGACGACACCGCCGCCATCCAGCGCGCGGTGACCGACGACCAGAACGGCGTCATCAGCTGTGTCTGGATCCCGCCGGGCCAGTGGCGTCAGGAGCAGAAGATCCTCACCGACGACCCGCTGAACCGGGGTCAGTACAACCAGGTGGGCATCAGCAATGTCACGATCCGCGGCGCGGGCATGTGGCACTCGCAGTTCTACACGCTGACCGAGCCGCACCTGGCGGGCGGCATCAACCACCCGCACGAGGGTAACTTCGGCTTCGACATCGACGACAACGTGCAGATCTCCGACATCGCCATCTTCGGTTCGGGCCGGATCCGCGGCGGACCGGGTGGCGCCGAGGGCGGTGTGGGGCTGAACGGGCGGTTCGGCCGCAGCACCAAGATCAGCAACGTGTGGATCGAGCACGCCAACGTGGCCGTCTGGGTCGGCCGTGACTACGACAACATCCCGGCGCTCTGGGGCCCGGGTGACGGTCTGGAGTTCACCGGCATGCGCATCCGCGACACCTACGCCGACGGCATCAACTTCTCCAACGGCACGCGGAACTCGCGGGTGTTCAACTCGTCCTTCCGTACGACCGGCGACGACTCCCTGGCGGTCTGGGCCAACCGGTACGTCAAGGACGCGTCCGTGGACATCGGGCACGACAACCACTTCGTGAACAACACGATCCAGCTCCCGTGGCGCGCGAACGGCATCGCGATCTACGGCGGCTACGGCAACACGATCGAGAACAACCTGATCTACGACACGATGAACTACCCGGGCATCATGCTGGCGACCGACCACGACCCCCTGCCGTTCTCGGGGACGACGCTGATCGCCAACAACGCGCTCTACCGGGCCGGTGGCGTCTTCTGGGGCGAGAACCAGAAGTTCGGCGCCATCACGTTCTTCGCGCAGAGCAGGGACATCCCCGGCGTCGTACTACGAGACACCGATATTTACGACTCGACGTACGACGGCATCCAGTTCAAGTCGGGCGGCGGAAGCGTGACGGCCTCGATCACCAACGTGAAGATCGACAAGTCCAACAACGGCGCCGGAATCCTGGCGATGAACGGCGCCCGCGGCACGGCGACCCTGTCCAACGTCACCATCACCAACTCGGCGACCGGCAACATCGTCAGAGAACAGGGCACCCAGTTCGTCATCAACGGCGGCTGACCCGGTGACCGCCTGACCGCCGTTCCCCCGGCCTGGCCGTCGTAGCGTCCTGCGACGGCCAGGCCCTCGCCGGCGCGGCGTCTCCCCCGGGCGCCACGCCGGCATCCCGGCCCACGTGATCCACCAGGAGATCAACCCCTCCACGGAGACGGAGACGGTCTGGGCCGTAGCGAGGTCGGGTCGATCCGATCGTCGTCAACCTCCCCGAGCCGGACGCGCTCGCGGAGGAACCCGCGGCTAGTGCGCGGTGGAGAGCCAGGGAGCCGGGTGCGCGGACGTGTCCCGGGCCTCCGCAGGGATCTGGAACCAGACCACGTGGCCGTCCTCGTCCTTGCGCCAGCCCCAGGACGCGGCCAGCTCGCATACCAGCCACAGCCCCCGCCCGCCCTCCGCGCCGTCGTCCACCTCCCGCCGGACGTGCGGCCGCTCGATCGACCCCTCGTCCATCACGTCCACCTGGACCGCGTCACCGTGGTCGGTGAGCACGACGACCAGGCGCCCGTCCGGACGATGCCCCGAGCGCGAATGCTGGAGCGCGTTCGTTACCAGCTCGCTGACCATGAGCACCGCGTCGTCCGTCTCCGGGCAGCCCCCGGCGCGCAACACCTCCCGTACGAACACCCGCGCCAGCCCCACCGACGCCGCCCTTCCGGGAAGCTCGGCCCTCCCCAGCAGACGCGCCGTCCTCACCGAACCGACCTCTGGCCGCGCCGTCATCGCCCCGCCCTCCAGTCGCCCCCGAGCGGCCCGCGACCTCGTTGTGCCGGGCCACGATGCTCAGGATGGCATTTCCATTTGAATGGTGTAAATCTGTTTGTTTCGCCGCTCTCACCG
Organism: Sphaerisporangium sp. NPDC051017; assembly: GCF_040683095.1. Taxonomy (NCBI): domain Bacteria; kingdom Bacillati; phylum Actinomycetota; class Actinomycetes; order Streptosporangiales; family Streptosporangiaceae; genus Sphaerisporangium; species Sphaerisporangium sp. NPDC051017. Next base: position 5,379 of record NZ_JBFBCI010000054.1, on the reverse strand, counting down.
CAGAGGGCCGCGTATTGATCAATTCTGGAGAGGACGGGCCCGTCAGGAGCAGAATTCGCAGGCCAGCGGGGGCCAACGAATGCTGATCGCCTGATATCGGAGACGGAGGCGTGGTATGACGAGCTGACCGGCCGAAATACCCCCGCACCGTCGGAGAATTACATGGATGAGAACGCCAAGCCCCCGGAGACCACCACCCCTCCAACCCCTCCCCCAAGCTCCCCACAGGCCCGTTTCGGCGCTGAAATGCGCCGCCTTCGCGAGGCCAAGCAGTGGTCACAGGCGGCCGTCGCGGCACGTCTGGGATGCACACAGACACAGGTGAGCCGCCTGGAGATGGCCAAGCGCACGCCGTCCAAGTCGGACGCGGAAAAGCTGGACCTCATCTTCGGCCACGACGAAAGAAACTATTTCGTCACGCTATATCGCCGCATAACCGCCCGCCCCGGCGGCCCAAGATGGTTCATGGACTGGGCAGACCAGATCGAGCCCTACGCACTGGTCCTGCGGTCCTGGGATCCCCTCCTGATCCCCGGCCTCCTCCAGACGGAGTCGTACGCCCGACACATCTTCAGCCAGGGGCCACGCGTCACCTCCAAGGACGTAGACGAGCGCGTTCGAGCGAGGATGCAACGTCAAGCCATCCTGGATCGGGATGAGCCCCCCATGCTGCTCTGCCTCATCGACCAGGGCGTGCTGCGCCAGCCACTTGGCGATGTCGCGATGATGCGCGAACAACTCATGCACCTGGTCGAGATGGCACAGCATCCAGCAATTTGCGTACAAGTCGTCGATTCACAGTGTGTAGCAGGTCGGCTGGGTGCTTTCATGATCGCCGAACTTCCACACGGCGAACCCGATACCATCCATGCGGACTCTTCAGCCGAAGGCCAGATCACGGACGACCCAGAGCTGGTCGCCTCTGTTTGGAACCGCTATGAGGCGATACGTCTGTGGGCTTATCCTGAGCACGTATCATTGAAAATGATCAGGGAGGCGGGACAGGAATGGAACTGAACTGCGCCATCTGGCGGAAGTCGTCGTACTCCGGGGACAACGGCGGTCAGTGCGTTGAGGTCGCCTCAAATCTGCCCCGCGTGGTAGCGGTCCGTGACAGCAAAACGCCGGAGACTCCCGCTCTCGTCTCCACCTCGGGCGAGTGGAAGCATTTCATCAGCGCTATCAAGAGCCACACGTTCAACTGCTGAACCACACCTCGGCCGTCGATGGTAAGGAGTACGAGTCAGCAATGGACCTGAGCACTGCCACATGGACTAAGTCGTCGTACTCTGGCGGCAGCGGCGGTCAGTGTGTCGAAGTGGCGGTCAATCTGCCGGGGGTGGTCGCGGTACGGGACAGCAAGGACCCCGGCGGGCCGTCCGTCCTCACCACTCCCGCCGAGTGGGGGCTCTTCGTCGCCGCCATCGGTCGGCAGCGGTGAGCACATGCACTTAAGACGGTGAACGCACGCCCTAAATACATCGGCCGACGCGGCCATTAAAGTGCCGCTCTGACGAAATACGACCCTCGCCAAGCTGTATCACTTTGGCCATACTGAGACGGTTATCTAGGTCGACGAAGTCGCTCGAGCACCTGTTTCAGTCCACCAAGGGGAGCAAAATGGGCGCGAATCGGATTAGTCAGACGGTACGGGGTTTCGGATCGTCGTCGTTACCCGGGCGGCGCGCAGGAAGGGGTTTCGTCGCCATCCTGCTTGCCGCCCTCACCCTCGGGCTCGGTCAGGCCCCCGCCTCGGCCGACCCCACCCCGGATCCTGCCGCCACCGGCCTGGGATGCGGGCTCGTACTCCTCACCAGCGCCACCCTCACCGAAGACCTGACCTGCTCCGGCGACGGGCTCATCATCGGCGCGGACAACGTCACGATCAACCTGAACGGCCACACCATCCGCGGGGACGGATCCGGCGCGGGCATCCAGGCCGGCGACCACCAGGTCCCGAGGACCGGAATCACCGTGCGCAACGGCCGGATCGAGGGCTTCTTCCAGAGCATCGCGCTCTACCTGGCGACCAACGTCACGATCACCAATGTCACGACCGTCGGCGGCAAGATCGACGCGAACATCGGGACCAGCGGCACGATCAGCGGTTCGCGCGCGCGATGCGTCCTGGACGGCTTTCAGACGGTCCTCAGCCGGTGGACGGTCGACCGCTGCGCTTTGCACGGCATCACCGTCTTCAACCAGTCGGCGGTGACGCTGACGTCCAGCCGTCTCACGTCCGGGCGTCTGCAATTCGCGCAGTCGGACAACAGCACCGTGACGGGCAACGTCTTCGACGACTTCCCGGCAACGCTGGGTTTCGAGAGCCGGAACAACACGCTCAGGGACAACGTCTTCAAGAACACCGACACGGCGATGTGGCTGAGCGGAACCTCGGTCGGGAACACGGTCGAGAACAACACGTTCAAGGACAACTCCGTCGGCATCAACGCCTACATCTTCAGCGACAAAGTCACCGGCAACCGGTTCGTGGACAACCGCACCGCGGGCCTGTACATCCGCGACACGATCGCCACGGCGAGCGTGACCGGGAACACCTTCCGCCGCAACGGCGGCGCCCCGGACGGGCTCACCGATCCCTCCGGGACCCCGGTGCGCGGCGGCATCCACATCGGCCTGTCGGCCGCTTCCACCATCAACGTGGCCGGGAACTCCGGATCCCGTAATCAGGGCTACTTCATCTTCGCGCGACCCGGCACCGTGGTCGACGGCGGCGCCAACAAGGGCCGCCCCTGCGGCCCGCAACCCACTCCCGCGGTGACCTGCGGCTGAAGCCTGCCCAGGCGCTGGTGACGTGACTTGATTGCGAACCGAGGCAGAGCGCCCGGCGGCGGGATGCGCGCCGATCGGCCAGGAATACCGAGCCTCGCGGTGCGACCGGCCAAAGACCGAACTGTTGGGGCGGCCGAGTGGACAACTTCGGCCGCCCAAGCTGGAACTGCCGTCACGATCGCGGCCTGCGCAACCTCGTCATCAGCGCGTTCTGCCAGCGAGGACACGCCAACATCGCGCACGCTCACAGGCACTACACCCACGTTCCCGTCGACTCCTCGTGCTCTTCACTCTATGAACAGCAGAAATCGGACCCAAGCCACTCAAATCTTCAACATGCCGGGGCCGTGGGTCAACCCCTGCTCACCGGGCACATTGTCGGGCGGGTCTTACGGGACTCGCCCACCTGAGCTGGAGCAGGGCCGCTGGACGCATCGAGGAGTGCCCGGTGAACGATCCCCTAACGAGACACCGGCACAGACTCTGGCCACCACCAACCCGCAGACCCTCAAGATCAACTATTTACCAACACCCCTACTGAGGCAGTCTGTGCGCAGCAGCATTGCTCCACTCAGCCTTCGGTCGATCGATTAAGTCTGTGAACAAGCTGTCCCAGCAGCCATGCCTGAACAGTTCCCAGCAGCATTAAAAGTCCACACAACGCGATGGGGAGTATCCATTCAAATCCTGCCGGCCACCATTCAAATGACATCGCAGAGAGCGTCGCCAATAGAACGAGCCCTAGAGGGGCAGTGATAATGACTAGCGGCCAGATCGCGACGGTGTCTTTTCCGCTTAAGAGCATCACTGTTACCGCTATAGTGGTGATGGCTAGTACCATCAGATATAGCTTTAGAAATTTATAGGGAAATAGGAGACCTAGCATTCCGCAAGCCTTTCGAGTATAACGCCTGCACAATCATCGGGTGACCGGCAAAGACCGGCCACCCCATGATTTAATTCCATTAGTAGAGCGGCCTGCTGCTACATGAGGAAGCCGCCCGCATTCTTGACGCCCTGGTAGTAGAAGGCAGCCTTATCCTGGCAGACCTTTCGAGGGTACACCGTATTGCCACGAACAGGCGCCTTTCCGGTGACCGGATATGCGTTGCAGGTATAGTCGCGTAGGGTCGTGTAGAAGACGGCATCTACAGAGCCCTTTTTGGCCTTGGTCCAGACCTTGTCGGTCTTGCTCCAATATATCACTCCGTAGCCATAGTCGTGCATGTCGCACGCTCTCGTAAAGTCGAATCCACCCTTAATAGTGGAACTGCCTGGGCGGTCGACAGAAAACGTGCAGTGGTCGTTCTCAACGCCGACTACAGATTTACCCCCCGGAGTGCGCATCCACTTCTGCTTAAGAAGAGTAGCGCCGTAGTCCATGGGGACCCCGCCGGAAACCCAGCAGCCATCTGTGCCCCACATGTACTGAGATGCGTAGATGCAGTGGGACTGAAGGCCTGCCGCCATCGGTGCAGGGGCCTTGGTCGCAGAGGCAAGCTTGCCGAGCCCCGCATACGTAAGGCTCCACGTGCCGTTTTCGGCTGTGGACAGCTTGGTGATGTTGCCCTGGGCGTCGTAGTCGTAGGAACTCGTCTTGATTGGGTCTTCTTCTATCTGACGAAGGTCCTGAACCTGACGCAGCGCCTTCGAAGAATCGTAAGAGTAGGTAACTACAGTCCCCGCTGAGGCGCCGTCCGCCCTTACGAATTCAAGCGCTTTGAGCTGGCCGACGATGTCGCCCAGAGCGGCTGAAGTAGCCGTGGTTGTGGTGGCGTAGCGGAAAATAATCGATGCACACGAAGAAGCGAAAGTGGAACAGTCGGCTTCTGTTCCCATCGGTGCGGCCGCCAGACGGCTCACCCGCCCCTGCCCGTCGTAGGCGATTCCATACAGGTTCGTTCTCGATGTTCCAGTGCTTGTGATCAGGTACTCCTGGCCAACCTTCGACCATGTAGAGAACCTGGTGGAATCCTCATTTGTCTGGAGCAAAGTGCCGTCGGCGTTCTTGGCTACTGTGCTCCCGTCCTCCGCGATGAAGGTTCCTGGATTATTTACGTCCGCAACGAATCGCTGTGATTCCTTCCCAGTAGCGAGCTTGATCTGGATATACCCACTAGCGCTGTAGTCATGGAGACGGTCACCGATCAGGCCGCCCAACGCTTCCAGGCGCCAGTTAGGGCCGAGGACGTTTTCATTTGGCTGGATGACGGCCATTCGCTGACCAGCAGTGTGACTGCGCGTAACGATCAGTCCATCGTCGACAGCATCGGTGCCGCTGGTGATCCAGACGCCGGTATCGGGGTCGACTCTACCGGGCCACAGGTCCGAGGGGGCAGGACCAGGATCAGCGGGGTCGTCGCCTTCACCAGGGGCGATTACCTCATTAGAGGTGACCTCCAGGACCGGAGGCTGCAGGCCGGCGGTGTTCTCCGCCGAGGCGAAGACGCGATAGTTCGTGCTGGCGGTCTCCGTGGGGGACTGCAGCACTAGCCTGATGAATTCACCGGCACGCCGGTGAACGTCACCTAGCGTCACAAACGACAAAAGGTGCCGCTCTGACCTGGCATGATCTGGATTGACTAG
>NZ_JBFBCI010000053.1:0-60241 GCF_040683095.1 Sphaerisporangium sp. NPDC051017 | reverse complement strand
AACGGAGCCCTCGGGTTCGAAAGCCTGTGGAGACCCGGTAAGACCGCTTCGGTGGCGCAGGTCGGTGAAGCAGGAAGCCGCAGAAGTGCCGCACGTGCGGCACAGGCTGAATCTCCGGCATTCATGCCGGAGAGCGCATCAAAAGACCTTCGGCCACTACCACACGCGCCTGTTCTTCAACGACCGTGACATCGACGGGTTCCGCTTCCGGGTCGGCGAGGGCTCCACGCGCGACTACGACTGGAGCGGCTGGAAGAACTAGGGCTTCTGAGCCGGTGGGGGGTGAAGTGAGGTCTCCGGTCCCAGCGAGGAGGACCTGAGACGGGGATCGCGGGCGGGTGCTCCAGGGGGGCGCCCGCTCTTCTCATGTTCACGGGCATTGGACGCAGGCTTTACCACTCATGGCAGTTTCCCGGTTTGTTGACGGGTAAGTGATCTTTAGCGGACAACGGGGGTTACCGCCGAGAAAGACGAGCGCTGTGACCGTCCGCCCGCGCACTGGACACGTGATCGCCGCCGCCGACGGCCCTGGCGTGTCCTCCCGTGAGCACGCGCCCACCCAGGCCGGGTATCGGCGGTACCGGCGGCCGGGTGGGCGCGTCCGCGTGCCCGATCCCCTCGTCGTCACCAATCCCGTCAAGAGGCAGGTCTGAGGTAGAGTAGTGGGCGGTTGTGTCCGGACAAGCGCCAGGCGTTTCGCAATTCCTCGCCGGTTGTCGTACACTTCTTTGTCGGCTCACTATGACCATCTGCGCGTCCGGCGGTTCGATCCGCCGCTCTCTCACGCGCTCGCGGTCGCGGCTGCGTAGTGTGCCGAAACCTCAGACGACCGATCAGTGAAACGCGAGGGACATGGCCAAGAAGGACGGCGCCATCGAGATCGAGGGCACTGTGGTTGAGTCGCTGCCGAACGCGATGTTCCGGGTGCAACTCGACAACGGCCATAAGGTCCTGGCCCACATCAGCGGACGGATGCGGATGCACTACATCCGGATCCTCCCCGACGACAGGGTCGTCGTAGAACTGAGCCCTTACGACCTTAGTCGTGGGCGGATCGTCTACCGATACAAGTAAGCCTCCTACCCGGCGGCGAGGAAGAGCCGGTCGGCCGTGCGCGCACGGGCGGGCGACTCGACCGGCAGTGCCGGCGGGCGGGCCGTCTGAGGAAACGACAAGGACTATGAAGGTCAAGCCGAGCGTCAAGAAGATCTGCGACAAGTGCAAGGTGATCCGCCGGCACGGTCGCGTCATGGTGATCTGCGACAACCTGCGCCACAAGCAGCGCCAGGGCTGATCGCGTCCCGGTGAGGCCCGCCGCGCGCGGGCCCTCGGTCACAAGTGAATACGACGTAATCGCGCATCACACCCGCGCAGGCGGCGCACGCCGAACCACGCGGGAGACCCCCGGTCGGAGGCCGGGGCCCTCACCCCGGGCATGGGGAGGGGTAGTGAGGCGCAGGACCTCCGCCACATCGAAGGAGAATGCCCGACCATGGCTCGCCTGGTTGGCGTCGACCTCCCCCGCGACAAGCGGCTGGAGATCGCTCTCACCTACATTTACGGAATCGGCCGCAGCCGCGCTCTCGAAGTGCTGCAGGCCACGGGGATCAGCGGGGACCTTCGCGTCCACCAGCTCTCCGACACCGAGCTGGTGCCGCTGCGTGACTACATCGAGGCCACCTTCAAGATCGAGGGTGACCTGCGCCGTGAAGTCCAGGCCGACATCCGCCGCAAGATCGAGATCGGCTGCTACCAGGGCATCCGGCACCGCCGCGGTCTCCCCGTGCACGGTCAGCGTACGCAGACCAACGCGCGCACCCGTAAGGGCAAGAAGAAGACCGTGGCCGGCAAGAAGAAGCCCGGCAAGAAGTAGTCCGCGCCGGGGGTGTCCGGCAGGGCCCGGCGGCCCGCCCCACGCCCCCGTACACGCAGCAGGACCGACCACCTCAGGAGATAGCGCTACATGCCGCCGAAGAGCCGCCAAGGCGCACCGAAGAAGGTGCGCCGCAAGGAAAAGAAGAACGTCGCTCACGGGCACGCCCACATCAAGAGCACGTTCAACAACACGATCGTCTCGATCACCGACCCGAGTGGGAACGTGATCTCCTGGGCCAGCGCCGGCCACGTCGGGTTCAAGGGCTCCCGCAAGTCCACCCCGTTCGCCGCGCAGATGGCCGCCGAGAACGCCGCCCGCCGCGCCATGGAGCACGGCATGCGCAAGGTCGACGTCTTCGTGAAGGGCCCCGGGTCCGGTCGCGAGACCGCCATCCGGTCGCTCCAGGCCACCGGCCTGGAGGTGGGTTCCATCCAGGATGTGACCCCGGTTCCCCACAACGGTTGCCGTCCGCCCAAGCGCCGCCGCGTCTGAGGCCCAGGAGAGACTGAGAAATGGCTCGTTACACCGGAGCGGACTGCAAGCTCTGCCGCCGTGAGAAGACCAAGCTCTTCCTCAAGGGCGCCAAGTGTGAGTCCCCCAAGTGCCCCATCGAGATCCGTCCTTACCCGCCGGGTGAGCACGGCCGCGGCCGTCCCAAGGAGTCGGAGTACCAGCTCCAGCTCCGTGAGAAGCAGAAGACCCGCCGCATCTACGGCATCCTCGAGAAGCAGTTCCGCAACTACTACGAGGAAGCCAACCGCAAGACCGGTAAGACCGGCGAGAACCTGCTCCAGATCCTGGAGAGCCGTCTCGACAACGTCGTCTTCCGCGCCGGCCTCGCCGTCTCGCGCGACGCCGCCCGCCAGCAGGTCCGTCACGGACATATCCTGGTGAACGGTAAGAAGGTCGACATCCCGTCCTACCGCGTGCGTGAGCACGACATCATCGAGGTCCGCGAGAAGTCCCGTAACCTCATGCCGTACGAGGTGGCCCGCGCCACCGTCGGCGACAGGACCGTCCCGGCCTGGCTCGGCGTCGTGCCGGACAAGCTGCGCGTCCTCGTGCACCAGCTCCCGGTCCGCCAGCAGATCGACACGCAGGTCCAGGAGCAGCTGATCGTCGAGCTCTACTCCAAGTAAGAGCTCGCAGGCCGTCCGAAGGGCGTGTCTCCTCCGATCCGGAGGTGGCACGCCCTGGGTGGTCGGAAGAACCGTCGCGGTGGTCAAATAGCGGGCCCCGCGGAACCAGGGGAGAACCCATATGCTGATCGCACAGCGTCCCTCCCTCCTCGAAGAGTCCATCGAGGAGACCAGGTCGCGGTTCGTCATCGAGCCGCTGGAGCCGGGCTTCGGCTACACCATCGGCAACTCGCTGCGGCGCACGCTGCTGTCCTCCATCCCGGGGGCGGCGGTCACGAGCATCCGCATCGAGGGCGTGCTGCACGAGTTCTCGACCGTGCCCGGGGTCAAGGAAGACGTCACCGACATCATCCTCAACCTCAAGGCGCTGGTCGTCTCCTCGGAGCACGACGAGCCGGTCGTGATGTACCTGCGCAAGCAGGGCCCCGGCGAGGTCACCGCCGCCGACATCGCGCCGCCCGCCGGTGTCGAGGTGCACAACCCCGACCTGCACATCGCCACGCTGAACGGCAAGGCGAAGCTGGAGATGGAGCTGACCGTCGAGCGCGGTCGCGGCTACGTCTCCGCCGCCCAGAACAAGCAGCCCGGCCAGGAGATCGGCCGCGTTCCCGTCGACTCCATCTACTCGCCGGTCCTCAAGGTCACCTACAAGGTCGAGGCCACCCGAGTCGAGCAGCGCACCGACTTCGACCGCCTCATCCTCGACGTCGAGACCAAGCCGTCGATGAAGCCCCGCGACGCGGTGGCCTCCGCCGGCAAGACGCTGGTCGAGCTGTTCGGCCTGGCGCGCGAGCTCAACGTCGAGGCCGAGGGCATCGACATCGGCCCGTCGCCGACGGACGCGGCGCTCGCCGCCGACCTGGCGCTGCCGATCGAGGAGCTGAACCTCACGGTCCGCTCCTACAACTGCCTCAAGCGCGAGGGCATCCACACCGTGGGCGAGCTCGTCGCCCGCAGCGAGCAGGACCTTCTCGACATCCGGAACTTCGGTGCCAAGTCGATCGAAGAGGTCAAGCAGAAGCTGCACGAGATGACGCTGGCCCTCAAGGACTCCCCGCCCGGGTTCGACCCGACGGCCGTCGCCGGCGGCGACTACGACGACGACGACGCCCGTTACGTCGAGACCGAGCAGTACTGAGCCTTCGGGCGCCCGGCTTCATCGCGTACCCGAAGCCTCGAAGTTCCACGTCAGCGGGAGCCCCGGAGCACCGACTCCGAGGCTCCCTGCCCGACTCCGGTACCTGGCACGGCCGGAGCGGGGCATCCGAGAACGGGAGTCCTGGGGGACCGCCTCCAAGACTCCCGGCCCGACCCCGGTACCTCGTACGGCCGGAGCGGGTGATCCCAAAGGAGATAGACCATGCCCAAGCCTCCCAAGGGCGCACGTCTCGGCGGCAGCCCGGCCCACGAGCGGCTGATCCTGGCGAACCTCGCCACCCAGCTGTTCCAGCACGGCCGCATCCGCACCACCGAGACCAAGGCCAAGCGCCTCCGGCCGCTGGCCGAGCGTCTGATCACCAAGGCCAAGAAGGGCGACATCCACAACCGCCGCCAGGTCCTGACCGTGGTGAAGGACAAGGGCGTCGTCCACCACCTGTTCACCGAGATCGCTCCGACCTTCGCCGAGCGTCCCGGTGGCTACACCCGCATCACCAAGCTCGGCGCCCGCAAGGGCGACAACGCCCCCATGGCGCTGATCGAGCTGGTGAGCGAGCCGCTGAACGCCGCCACGGTCACCACTCGTACGGCTCCCGCCGCCGCTGCGCCCGCCGAGGAGATCGTCGAGCTTCCCGAGAACGACGTCCCCGCCGACGCCTCCTCTGAGGCTCCGGCCGACGCCGCGCCCGCGGACGAGACCCCCGCCGCGGACGAGAAGACCGAGTCCAAGAAGGACGAGGCCTGATCGGGCAGTGGTGATGCCGGGGTCTTCGGTCCCGGCCGATGATCGATCGCGACACGGGCCCAGCGCACTCGACCGGTGCGCTGGGCCCGTGTCGTTCCCAGGCTCTCCGCCGTTTCCAGACCCTCCGCCGTTCGCCGATCCTTCCGAGAGGAGGAACCGTGACTTCCGGAACCCCTGACGACGCCCCCGAGGCTGCGGCGACGTCCCTGCCGGCGTCGTCCACGTCATCCATGTCCGCTCCGGCCAGGTCGGAGATCGCCTCCGAGACGACCGCGCCCGAGCCCGGCACCGTATCCGAGAGCATGCCCGAGCCGGTGTCCGACCTCGCGCCCGTGCCGGGGACGGTGGCCGGGCTCGCGCCGGGGACAGGGGCGGACGCGGGGGAGCCGACCGTCCGCCTGCGGCTCGATCTGGGCTACGAGGGGACGGACTTCTCGGGATGGGCCCGGCAGCCAGGGCTGCGCACCGTCCAGGGGGAGCTGGAGCAGGCGCTCGGCCGCATCCTCCGCCTGGACCCGCCTCCCTCCCTGACCGTCGCCGGCCGTACGGACGCCGGCGTGCACGCCCGGGGACAGGTGACCCACGTCGACATCCCCGTCGCCTCGCTCAGGGCCACCGAGGGACGCCGGAGCGACCCCGTGGCGCCCATGACCATGGCTGAGCGGCTCGCTGCGCTCCTGCGGCGCCTCGCGGGCGCTCTGCCCCTGGACGTCCGGGTGAACGCCGTCACAGAGGCTCCTGAGGGCTTCGACGCCCGGTTCTCCGCCCTGTCCCGCCGGTACGCGTACCGCGTGTGCGACGCGCCCGGGGGCGTGGACCCGCTGCGCAGGGCCGAGGTCCTCTGGTACCCGCGCCCCCTCGACCTCGGCGGTATGAACGCCGCCGCCGCCCGGCTCATCGGCGAGCACGACTTCGCCGCGTTCTGCAAGCGCCGCGACGGTGCCACGACCATCCGGGAGCTCCAGCGGCTGGAATGGGAGCGCGAGGGGGACGGGCTGCTCGTCGCCACCGTGGTCGCCGACGCGTTCTGCCATTCCATGGTCCGCGCGCTCGTCGGCTCGCTGCTCGCCGTCGGCGAGGGCAACCGGCCGGTCGAATGGCCGGGAACCGTCCTCATCAACGCCGTACGCGACTCCGGGGTCAACGTGGCCCCCGCCCATGGCCTGTGCCTGGAAGAGGTCCGTTACCCCGGCCCCGAGGAACTGATCAGCCGCGCCCGGCAGACCCGCCGCGTCCGTACGCTGAGCCGCTGATCCGTCCTCGGCCTATTCGACGGTCGGCGTGCGAGGCGGCGTCCGGCGCGGGCCGACGCTCGCACGTCCGTACCAGGGGCCGGACCGCAGGCCGCGCTGGGGGCCGGACCGGAGGCACTCTGGCGAGGGGACCCACGGCACTTCCGGGTCGTCCCCTCGGCTCCCGGTCGGGGCCGGGGCCGAGGGGTGGGTCGTCCGCCGATTGCTTAGGACATTTCGGACCGGTCAGCCTATGACGCGTTTTTGTATGACCTGGGCGGTGTAGTCCCGGAACGCGCCGCTGACCGGGCCGAGATCCTTCTCCTGGGCCGTCGGAGTGTGCCCGTCGCTGTAGGTGGCGAAGCTGAAGATGATGTACCGGCCCCACACCAGCCCGGACGCGTAGCCGCCCGAGATGTCGACCTTGTCCGCGCCGCTCCCCGCCGCTCCGGCAAGCCCCCGGAACCACAGGGTCTTCGCCAGATCCTTCTTCTTGTCCACCGCGACGGCGGCCTCCTTGGTCGGGAACACCGCGATGCCCGTGGTGACGGCGTACCGCCGCTTCCCGTCCACGTACGTCGCCCGGAGGATCCGGCTGCACCCGGCCTTCTTCAGCGCCTTGGCGAACGCCCCCACGGCGGCCTTCTCCCACTGGGCGGTGATGTTCACCTTCGTCCGGACGAACGTGCGCCCGCCGACCGTCACCTTCTGCCGGGCGAACGCCTCCTTCAGGGTCAGCTTCCTCGGATCGGTCTTCTCCGAGTTGAGGACCGTCGTGATGGCCGGGGACGGCTCGGCCGACGGCAGATCCGTGGGCTCGGGGATCACGACGTCCACGGACGGGATCGGGTCGGGCATGGTCACCGGCGTGCCGCCGCCCCGGTTGAAGGCCTGGTACCCGAAGACGGCGGCGGTGCCGATCGCGGCGACCGCCACCACGGCCCCACCGACCAGCAGGAGCCGCTTCCGCGAGGACGACGCGGGCGGCGTGGAACTCGGCCCTGCCGGAAGCTCCGGAACCGCACCCGGAGGGACGAACGGCGGGCGTTCGACCACAGGCCCGGACGACGGCCGGTCGGCCCCCAGCCCGAAGCCGGTCGCGGACGAGCCCGCGAGGGACCGCGCCGGGACGATCTCCTTGCTCGTGGACAGAGGCGAGGCAGGGGGCGCCGAGGCGGAGGTGACCGCGGGCGAGGTGCTCGACAGACCACCCGACGCGGGGAAGGCCGCGGCGGGGGGCGTGGCCGCCACCCCCAGGGCGGACGGCGTGCCCAAAGTCTCCGGAGGCGTGCCCGCCGGGCGCCCGGGCGACCTGAGGGGGAGGGCGTCGCTGGTCAGCGGTGCGGGAGGGAGCGGTGTCCCCGGCACGGGCGGGCCTGCCGCGAGACCGCCCCCACGGGACGCCGCCGTGCCCGGCGCCGGCGAGTCGGGCGTGGGCGAAGCGGCCGGGGACGGCCACGGAGGCAGCGACACCGGCGCCGGGGGGAGCGGCGTACCCGGGCGGCGTCCGGGAGGAGCCGCGGGCTTCGGCGGTGGGCCTGCCTGCGAACGGGGAAAGGGCATACCCCTCCGGCCCGTGGAAGGCTCGCCACCAGGGGACTCCTGCGCCGGAGGAGGCGGCGTCTCGGGAGACGGAACCGATGCGGGCGCGGCGGGCCGTGGCGCAGGGATGGTCGGCGCCGGCGCAGGGGTCGGCGGGGCAGGCGGGGGAGAGGGCGCGGGCACCGTCGGCGCCGGTACGGGTCCGGGGGACGGGATCGGCGGCGCGGGCTTGGGACCGGGGCCGGGCGTCAGGGGCGCGGGCCCCTCCGTACCGGTGGCCTCCGATGTCGGGCCGGGCGCGTCCTGAGCGGGTGTGGGCGCGTCGGCGGGCGGCGTCTGGGGCGCGGTGACCGAACTCGGCGCGCCCAGCGTGCCCGCGGCGACGGCCGGAGAGTCCAGAAGGTCCCCGGTGGCAGCGGAGCCACCACCGGCCGGACTCGTTGAGCCCGGACTGGGTGAGCCCGGACTGGGTGAGCCCGGACTGGGTGAGGCCGGCGAAGTCATGCCGCCGAGCGGCGTCCCACCAGACGACGAAGGCGCACCCCCGGCGCTCGCGTCACCGGAGGGCTGAGCGGTGACGCCAGGGCTCCCGTAACCAGCGGCCGGACCCGTGGCCCCCGGATTCGTGTCGCCCAGGGTGGGAGCGGTGCTGCTTGGGGTTGTCCCGCTAAGGGGCGGCGTGGTGCCGCCGGGAGTTGTGTCACTGAAGCTCGGAGTGGCGCCGCCGAAGGCTGGAGCACCGAGGGTGGGAGCGGTGCCGGGAGTTGCGCCGCTGAGGGTCGGAGCGGTGCCGCCGAGGGTTGGGGTACCGAGGGGGGCACTGGCGTCGCTGGGGGTTGGGTGAACGGCTGGCGGAGCGGCGTCGGCGGCGGGGGCGTCCGCCGGTGACGGAGTGATGCCGCCCGGGTTCGCACCCGCGGGGGACGGGGAGGCGCCGGCTGCGTTGTCCGGCTGTGTCCCCGTGGCGGGGGATGGCGTCCTCGGGACGCGGATGGTGGACTCTCCTGGGAGGAGCGGCGCCTGGCCTCCGGCCGGGATGGTGGTCTCGCCCACCAGGGCGCCGCCTTCCGCCGCCAGTGCTCCGGAACGCTCCCCTTGACCGGGCAAGGGGGTCAGCGGCCATACGGGTACGTCTCCCGGCTCACCCGGGCGTACGGACCCCGTCCGCTCGGCCGGCGACGCGCCGGGGACGCCGGGCGTGCCGGACACTCCCGAGACGATCTGGCCGGCGGCGGCCTGCGGAGCGGACGAGCCGGGCATGGACCCGACGTCCTGCGGCGCCGACGCCGGGCGCGCGCTGGGTGCTCCCAGAACCGGCGGCACGGTTCCCGGCGGCGTCCAGGGCGCGTCCTGCGGCACGCTCGTGGCCTCGGTGCCCCTCCGGGCTGCGTCCTGCGGGAAGCTTGCCGGCCCCGCCCACGCGCCCGGAGACGCGGGCGGGTCGGCCGGAGGCGCATCGGCGGGCAGCAGCACGGGGGCCGGCCACATCGGTACTTCACCTGCCCGTGCGTGCCCCGAACCGGCGGGACCCTGCGCGGACGAACCACCGGGCAGGGCGGAGGACGAGGTCTGCCAGGTCGTCGGGTCGGACGGGCCTGTGGTGGCGTGCGGGGGAGCGGGCGGGTCCGCCGGGAGGGCTGAAGTGGGGGGCTGCCAGTTGGAGGGGGTTGGGTTGGGGCTTCCTGGCCAGGGTTCCATGACCGGCTCGGCGCGTCGCGTGTCCGATCCCGCCGCGTCGTTGGGGGGCGTGGGGGAACCCGGGGTGGTCGAGGGCATGGGGTGGCCGGGCTGGGTGGATGGCCACGGGGGTGTGTTGGGAGTGCGGGACGTGGGGGCGGGCTGGAGCGGCTGGCCGAACCAGTCGTACTCGGTGGGGAAGCGTTCCTCGGCGGGCCAGGGCTGGGCATCGTTGCGGCCCCACGACTCGGGCCTGCCCCAGGAGCCCGGGGCACTGGAGGTCGTCGTACCGCCTGGGCCCGTCGTTCCGCCTGGGCCCGCCGGGCTGCTCGGGCTCGTCGTACCGCCTGGGCTCATCGGGCCGCCAGGGACGCCTGGGTTCCCCAGAACGCCCGTGCCGCCGGGAGCGCCGGGGCCGGTGGGAGGGGGCGGGGGTGGTGTAGTGCCAGGTCCGCTCGGAGCTGGGGGGTACGGCGAGGGGGTGGCCGAGCGGGACTGGGGGTGGTCAGGAGGCAGAAGGTGAGGGGGCGCCAGAGGGCTTGGGGTGTGTTCGGGCATGGGCACGGCGGGGAAAGCCTGGCCGAAGCTGGGGGGTGGCATTGCCGGAGCCCCCGAACTCTCGGTCTCTCGCTCGTGCTCGGGTCCGGAATCCTGGCCACGCATACGCGGAAGCGTATCCACAGTCGGAGATCGGCATACCGTTATGGGCGTTTCCGGGTCTAGCTCGCGGCCCAATATGTGTGCTTATCTCCCCCTCTAGGGGAATCCGACCCGCTTCCGTGAGGCTCCACGTCCGCTCCTGACGAGTTCCGGGGTCAGTTTCGTGCTCCTGTGAGCGCCCGGGTGTCCAGCGCCGCGAAGACGGTCGCCTCGGTGATGTCGATGGCCGCCCGGTTGAGACGCTTCATCTCCGCCTTCGACGGCTTGTGCCCGTCCTTGTACTGGAACCACAACATGACCAGGTAGTGCCCCTGGGGCCACGCCGTCGCGAAGGACTCCCCGGGGCCGCCGAGCAGCTTGGTCGCGGTGTCCTTGCCCGGCAGCGGCGTGACGTAGTCCGCGAGCTGGTCGCCCGAGCCCGGCTTCGCGGCCTTCTTCGACGCCGCCGCGTTCTTCAGGTTCGCGATTCCGACCGTCCCGATGAGGTTGCCCGGCTTGTCGCGGAAGCTGGCGCGCAGGAACTGGGTGCAGCCCGCGGCCGTCAGCAACTTCTGGATCTTCGTCCCGTGCACGGCGTCCTTGCACTTCTTGTCGGTTCGCCGGACCGTCATGGTGTACGACCGGCCGTGCGCGCTCACCGTCTTGTGGCCGAAGATCTCGTTGAGCGTGAGCGGCTGCGGGTCCGTCTTGCGGGAGGCCGCGAAGCCGTACTTGCCGGCGTTGTCCGCCGCGAGGGGCACCTGCGCGGTGGGACCCGTGGTCGGGGCGGCGGTCGGCGGCGGGGCGTCGTCGAGGTTGTTCAGGAACAGGATGCCCCCGACCACCGCGGCGATCAGCACGACGACGCCGCCCACGACGAACAGCGGGCCCTTGGAGCGGCCTCCAGGGTCCGGCTCGCTCCTGCGCGTCTCCTTCGGCGGACGGGGCGACTTCCCGCCGTTCTCGGCCGCGCCGACGTCGTCCGTACGTCCGAAAGCCCCGCCGGCCTGGCGGGAGAACGCCTCGAACGGACGCTCCTCGGCGCGGGCCCCCTCGGACGTGCCGCCCGGCGGCTGCGACGGCTCGAAAGGACTCACGGGCGTGCGGCCGGTCCCGAACGGGTCCGCCTCGGGGCGCGACGGCTCGAACGGGTGGCTCGGAGCGCGGGGCGGCTCGAACGGGTTGCCGCCTGGCTGGTCGGCGAAGGGACGGGAGGCGGGCTGGCGCGTCTCGAACGGATTGCGGGCCTCCTGCGGCCCGGGTTGCTCGAAGGGACGCGACTCGGGCTTCTCGAAGGCACGCTGGAAGGGCTGGTCGAAGGGGTGACCGGCAGAGGGATCGGACGGCCGGCCGAAGGGATTCGGGCCCTCGGGGTCCTGGAAGACGCTTCCGCGTCCCCGGGGCGACTCGAAGGCGCTGCCCCCGCCGACCCCTCCGAACGCGGATCCGAATCCATGCGCGGAGTCGCCTCTCGCGCCTGGATCCCCGAACGCCGAGCCGGCGCCGTTGGCCGCGCCTGGATCCCCGAAGCCCGAGCCGGAGCCGGTGGCGGTGCCTGGTTGTCCGAGGCCCGAGCCGGAGCCGTTGGCGGCGCCTGGTTGTCCGAAGCCGTTCGACGTGTGGGGGTTCGCGCCGAAGTCGAAGCCGGGCGCCGACGGGTTCGCCGACGCGCCGCCGAAGTTCGCGCCGCTCGGGCTACCCGGATTCGCGCCGAAGTTCGTCCCGGACGGGGGAGTCTGATCGCCTCCGAAGCCCGCGCCGGGCAGAGAGGGCGGGGAGGGCCGGGAGGGCGGGGTCCCGCCGAAGCCGGGGGCGGCGGAGGGCGACGGGGCCGCGCCGAAAGAGGGGGCGCCGGGCAGGCCACCTGGTCCGCCCAGGCCCGGGTCCGTGCGGAGGGCCGGGTTGTCGACGGACCCCCGGTCGTGACCGGCGGGACCCAGGCTCAGCCCGGGGTCGGTCGTGGGCTCGGATCTCGTCCCGTACCCGGACGCCGGATCCATGCCGTATGTGGACGTGGACTCCGTGCCGTACGGAGAGCCGGTGCCGAACGCGGACGCGGGCCCCGTGCCGAACGTCGAGGTGGACCCGGTGCCGTACGTGGACGTGGACTCCGTGCCATACGTGGAGGTGCCGAAGAGCGAGCCACCCGGAGGGCTCTGCTCGCGCGAGTCGCCGGAGTCGCCGAGGTCGAGGGGGCCGAACAAGGGGTCGCCGACCGGGCCCTCGGCGCGCCTGCGGCGTTCCTCCACGCGCGACATCGGGTGACGCGCGGGCTCGCGCTCCTCCTCCGGGGGCAGTGTGGGCCACGCCGCGGACTCCCTGGCCCGCTCGTCCGTTCGCTCCTCCGGCCTGGGCGAACCGGTCGGCGCGGGCGGCTCGTACGGACGGTAAGGCTGACGGCGTGGTGGCTGGTCCCCGGGGTAACCCATGCGCCGAGAGTAGCCCGGCGACGCGACATAACAGGTCAGGAATAGCCGAAGTCCTGGGTCCACCAGATGTCGCCCGAGCCGTAGGCGACTCCGACGCCAACGGTCTTGATCTGGCAGTTCAGGATGTTGCGGCGGTGTCCGCTGTTGGCCATCCAGCTGCGGACGGTCTCCTCCGCGGTCTCGTAGCCGCGGGCGATGTTCTCCGCCGCGCTGTTGCTGTAGCCGGCGCGGGCCATGCGGTCCCAGGGGCTCGTGCCGTCGGGCGAGGTGTGGCCGAAGTAGTCGCCCCTGGCCATGTCCCGGCTGTGGGCGCGGGCGGCTCGGGCCAGGCGCGGGTCGAGCCGCAGCGGCGCGCATCCCTTGCGCGTGCGCTCCTCGTTGGTGAGCGTGACGGCGTTTGCTTCGAGCTGGGAGACGGGCGTGGCGTCGTCGGGGGGCGCGGTCAGGCCGTTGCCGCTGGCGGTGCCCACGTTGGCGTTGCCGCCGGGGGTCTGGGACCCGCTCCCGTCGATCGCGTTGTCGTTCTTGGTGGTGGTGGCGGTGGGGCTCGGGACGGCGCGCGGCTCGGCGGTGGGACGGCGGGCGCTCGGGCGGGCGACACGGCCGAGGGGCGGCATGTGCGTGGTGGCGACCTCGGGGGCGGCGAGGACGCGCCCGGGGGTGGCCGTGGGCACGCCGGTCTGCAGGTAGACCTCGTCCAGGGCGGTCTTGGGAGGGTCGAGCCGGGAGACGACGATGCCGGCGACCAGGGCGGCGGTCAGGCATGCCAACAGACCCACGTGGGTCCGCCTAGGGGGGAACCTCCGGGGAGCTCTGGGGGTGAGGCGCTGACTCATGCCGCTGCCAAATATAGAGAGGTCGGCTCATGTTACAGAAGAGACGCGGTGGACGGGTTTTTGTTCCGGAAAGGTGTCCGAATCTCGGTTCGCAGGACAGGTTTCGGACGGCCAGGCCGGGTGGTGCGCCGAATCCGGGGTTTTCCGCGGTCGTCCGTGCTCGTGTCCCCCGGAGTGCGCGGCCGTGACCGGTAGACTGTACGGCGCGGACCCGGTGTGACACCTCTGCGTCGGTCCTCTCGTTTTGACCCATGCTCGTCGCAGCCGGTAGTCTGCTAGTTCGTTGTGTGTGGATCGGTCTGTCGTGACCGATGCGCGGCGCGTCCGGCGTCATCTCCCTGTTCGTGGAGACGGAAGGTCTGGGCCGTGTCGTGCGCCCGCCCATGACCTACTCCAGAGATGCCCACCCGACAGAAGGCTTACCACCGTGCGCACGTTCACCCCTAAGGCCACCGACGTACAGCGTCAGTGGTACGTCATCGACGCCACCGACGTCGTGCTGGGTCGGCTGGCTGCCCAGGTCGCGACGCTGCTCCGCGGTAAGCACAAGCCGATCTTCGCGCCGCACGTCGACACCGGTGACTTCGTCATCATCATCAACGCCGACAAGGTGGCCCTGACCGGCAACAAGCTGGAGCAGAAGAAGGCGTACCGCCACTCCGGCTACCCGGGCGGTCTGCGCTCGGTGTCCTACAGCGAGCTGCTGGAGAAGCGGCCGGACCGCGCCATCGAGAAGGCCGTGAAGGGCATGCTTCCCAAGAACTCCCTCGGCCGGAAGATGGTCAAGAAGCTCAAGGTGTACGCCGGCGGCGAGCACCCGCACCAGGCGCAGCAGCCGGTCCCCTACGAGCTCACCCAGATCGCCCAGTAGTCGCACACCGTTGGCCGACGGCTGACGCCAAGATCGAAAGTTAGAGGAGAACCGTGGCCGAGCCCACCGGTGTCGAAACGCCCTACGAAGGCGAGCCGGACTTTGCGGACCCCTCCGGCGAGGAGTTCCCGTCCGAGTACACCAGCGAGTCCGCTCCGAGCAGCGACGTCGCCGCGCGTAAGCCCATCACGACGGGCAACTCGTACGGCACCGGCCGTCGCAAGGAAGCGATCGCCCGGGTGCGCATCGCGCCGGGCACCGGCAAGTGGACCATCAACGGTCGCTCGCTGGACAACTACTTCCCGAACAAGGTGCATCAGCAGATCGTCAACGAGCCGTTCGTGACGCTCGGCGCCGAAGAGCAGTTCGACGTCTTCGTCCGCATCGACGGCGGCGGCGTGACCGGCCAGGCCGGCGCTCTGCGCATGGGCCTCGCCCGCGCCCTGACCGCGCTGGACACCGAGACCAACCGCCCGCCGCTGAAGAAGGCCGGCTTCCTCACCCGTGACGCGCGGGAGAAGGAGCGCAAGAAGTACGGCCTCAAGAAGGCCCGTAAGGCTCCTCAGTACAGCAAGCGTTGACGGGCCGGTTGTTCGGCACCGACGGAGTCCGTGGGGTCGCGGGCCGCGACCTCACGGCGGAGCTCGCCATGGACCTGTCGGTCGCGGCGGCTCATGTCCTCGGCGACGCCGGAGCGTTCGAGTCGAGCGTCGGGCGGCGCGGCCGCCCGGTCGCCGTCGTGGGCCGGGATCCTCGCGCTTCGGGGGAGTTCCTCGAAGCCGCGGTGGTCGCCGGCCTCGCGTCGTCCGGTGTGGACGTGCTGCGCCTCGGCGTGCTGCCCACCCCGGCCGTCGCCTACCTGACCTCGGCCCTCGGGGCCGATCTCGGGGTCATGCTGTCCGCCTCGCACAACCCGGCGCCGGACAACGGCATAAAGTTCTTCGCCCGGGGCGGCTTCAAGCTGCCGGACGCGGTCGAGAACGACATCGAGCGGCGGCTCGGCGAGAAGTGGAACCGCCCGGTGGGCGCCGCCGTCGGCCGGGTGCGCGACGCGTACGGCGAGGCCGACCGGTACGTCTCGCACGTCCTGACGACGGTCGACGGCCGTCTCGAGGGCCTGCGGCTGGTGGTCGACTGCGCGCACGGCGCGGCGCACATGGTGGCCCCGGAGGCGCTGCTGCGCGCGGGCGCGACCGTCGAGACGATCGGCGCATCGCCGGACGGTCTCAACATCAACGAGGGCGTCGGGTCCACGCACCTGGACACGCTGCGCGAGGCCGTCGCCGAGCGCGGCGCGGACGCGGGCATCGCCTATGACGGCGACGCCGACCGCTGCCTGGCCGTGACGGCCACGGGCGAGGTGGTGGACGGCGACCAGATCATGGCGATCCTGGCGCTGGCCATGCACGAGGCGGGCACCCTGGCGAAGGACACCGTCGTCGCGACGATCATGTCCAACCTCGGCTTCAAGATCGCCTTGCGGAAGGCCGGCCTGACCATGGTGGAGACCGCGGTCGGCGACCGGTACGTCCTGGAGGCGATGAAGGCCGGGGGGTACAACTTCGGCGGCGAACAGTCGGGTCACGTCGTGATGCTCGACCACGCCACGACCGGGGACGGGCTCCTGACGTCGCTTCACCTGCTCGCGGAGGTCTCCCGGTCGGGCCGGTCGCTGGAGGAGCTGGCGTCGGTCATGACGCGGCTGCCCCAGGTGCTGGTGAACGTCCGGGACGTCTCCAAGGCCAAGGCCGCGACGTCCAAGGAGCTCGCCTCGGCGGTGGCAGAGGCCGAGAGCTCGCTCGGGGACACCGGCCGGGTGGTCATCCGGCCGAGCGGCACCGAGCCGATGGTCCGGGTGATGGTGGAGGCCGAGTCGCAGGACGAGGCCGAGCTCATCGCCGGGAAGCTGGCCGAGGTCGTGCGCACCACCTGCGCCTGATCCCAGGCGCGTAGAGCGGTACCGAAAGGCGGGGTCCTCCTGGAGAGGGCCCCGCCTTTCGTGGTCCAGGACTCGTGGCGCCTCAGGCCTGGGTGCGCAGGGCCTCGATCAGCCACTCGAACGCCGGGACGCCGGTCGGGAAGGGCTGCCGGTCGTTGAGGACGCCGGTCAGCTCCCAGAACCGCTCCACCCGCCGGTCGGTGAAGGTCTCCACCTGGTCGGCCAGGCGGCGGCGCTCCTCGGCGGGGGTGTCCTCCGGGACGATCCTGCCGAGGACCTCCCGCCCCTCGGGCGAGCCGGGGGCGATGCCCGCCGCCACCGCGGCGCCCGCGTGCTCAAGGACCGGCTGCGAATCGAACGGCTGCTCCTGGCCGGCCTGGGCGCCGTTGACCGCCATCTGGCGCACGCGCTGCCGGAACGCGGGGTCGGCGACCAGCGTCGCCAGCTCGTCCCAGGCCTGGGCCTTGGCGGCGTCCAGCTCGTCTGGGGCGTCGGCGGGCAGCTGCCGCATGCCCTCGGCGATGCGCGCGCCGGGCGCGCCGGGGTCGACGCCGGCGAACGCCTCGCTCACGAACGCGTCGATGATCTGCTGTCGCTCTCGCGCGGTCGGCCGATCCGCCATGATGGTCATCTCCTCATATATCCGTACTCGGTGCTTACCGCGGCACTACGGATGTGCCTTCGAGGAACAACCTTCCAGTCTCCAGCAGGTGGAGACTCAAGCCGGATTACGGGACGGTTCCCGGCGCGGACGGGCCGGCCGCGCGACGGCACGCGGCTGCATTGTCATTTAGGGTGATTGTTCGTGGTCAATCGGTACAGGTATCAGATGATCGCCGTCGTCTCGTTCCTCGCGGGGGCGATCGTCACCTGGATCCTCGCCTCGACCGGCACCGACGGCTACTTCTTCCGCTCCTTGCTGTACCCGTGGACGTACGCCGTGGTGCTGATCGGCGGGCTGGTCCTCGGCGTGACCGTGACGGTCAAGAGCGCGGTGGCGACGCTGGTGCCCTTCGCGGTGCCGCAACCGCTGGCGGCCCTGTGGCAGGGCATCGGCCCACGCCCGGAGACCGGCGGCCTGTGGGTCGTGGGCTTCGTCTCCTCGACGCTCCTGCTGGTCTTCGCGGTCGGCTGCATCGCCATCGGCGTCTGCGTCCGCCTGATGTTCCGCCGCTGACGGCGAAACCCAGACATCAGCGTCACAGGAGCGACGAGCATCCTCATCGTTTCTGACGCGGCACCGGCGCGCGCCCGCTTCTGACGTCAAACGGCCGTATCAGGCGGCTCTACGCAGGCGACACCGAAGAGGCTCCCTGTCGCAGGTCAAGTCAGCCCCACAGGGTGGCAACTTTACATACGCAGTTGCTTTTTTTTTACAGCTTATGATCAAATCCGTCCGTCAGCAGCTGCGGACGCCGGTCCCGCGAAGAATCAACGCCCGCAGCGCATCAACGATGCACGAGGAGGATACACCTCAATGAGCCTCACGTCGGGTTTTAAGCGAGCCGGAATAGGCCTCGCTCTGGGCTCAATCCTGGTGGCAGGTGGTGTGGCGGGACTCTCGTCCGCCGCAAGTGCCGCTGGCACGTCCCCCGCCACCAACGGTTGCTATGCGCAGTGGTGGAACACCGCCTTCGCTGGTAAGTGTTCGTCCGCCACCAAGGCCATGTGGCCTGTCTACGTCTATGGCGACTGCTCGGCCGAACTGGACTGGGAGGACGGGCCTTTCTCGATTAGCAAGGGGTACTCGGGAACGTTTCACAGCAACGAGTGCACGTTCTCTGTAAACAAGGCCTACCTGCTGTTCAGCTGACGTAGCCTTCATGCGGGTTCGCCAGTGAACGAAAGCCGCCCGCCAGTCAGCGGACGACCATAAGAACTACACGGCCAGCGGGTGCCCACGGGAGTGGGCACCCGCGTTGATGAGTGAGGTGGGAGAGGTTGGAGCCGGTCGTGGAACTGCGCGGCGTCGGGCAGGGCTACGGCGCCCGGGAGGTGATCAGCGGACTGGACCTCGACGTGCGGCCCGGTGTGCTTGGGCTGCTGGGGCCGAACGGCGCGGGCAAGACGACCCTGCTGAGGACGCTGGCAACGGTCGCCCCGCCCACTCGAGGCGCCATCAGCGTCTGCGGAACACCGGTGGTCTCGCAGCGGGCGGCCCGGCGGGTACGGCGGCACATCGGCTACCTCCCTCAGCACTTCGGTTTCTATCCAGGCTTCACCGTTTATGACTTCGTCCGGTACTGCGCGTGGCTGCGCGGGGTTCCGGCGGCCACCATCGATGCCTCCACCCGTGAGGCCATCGACTTCGTGGACCTGTCGCAACGGTCAGGGGCCAAGCTCAGGTCGCTGTCCGGGGGGATGATCCGCCGATGTGGCATCGCCTCGGCGATCGTGGGCCGGCCGAGGCTCGTGCTGCTGGACGAACCCACGGTGGGTCTCGACCCGGCGCAGCGGCTGGAATTCCGCGCGGTGCTGCGCAGGCTGCGCGCCGCGAACGTGGCGGTCATGCTCAGCACCCACCTCGTGGAGGACGTGGCGGCTGTCTGCGACGACGTGGTGGTGATGAGAGACGGGCGGTTGATCTGGCGTGGAGATCCGGAAAGCCTGGCGGCCGCGGCTCTTCCGTCGGCGGAGGGCGACACTCCGCTGGAACGCGGCTACATGAGCCTTCTCGGAGGACAGAGGGCCATCGCGTGACGGCGGTCATGCTCTGGACGGAGGTGCGTCGCTCCCCGTTGCGCTGGTGGTTGCCGGTGCTGATCGCACTGGACGTCGCCATGCTGTTCGGTCGCAACACCTGGTGGATCGGGGTGTGGCCGGAGGCGAGCGCGGCCGCCCAGCTTCCCGCCTACTTCTTCGGCATGGTGCTGGGAGGCGGAGCGGCTTGGACGGCGGGGCGGGTTCACCGGGCCGGGATCGCCGAGCAACTCGCGGCGGCGGCCCGGCCCCGGTGGCCGGCGGAACTCCTGCTCCTGAGCAGCACGTTGATCTACGGGCTGGTCGCCTATGCGCCCGGGGTCGTGATCGCCGCCGTGGTGAGCGCGCCGCATGCCGGGCCCGGATTCCTGTGGCTGTCCTATCTAGGGATCGGCGTCTGCCTCGTCGTCCTCAGTGCCTCGGCGGGGCATCTGGCTGGCAAACTCTGGTCGTCCAGGTTCGTTCCCCCCATCGCGGTCGCGATCTGCCTGTTCGGCCAGACCGTGCTGCGGCCGGTCAGGTTCTATGTGCTCTCGGGGCACGTCCAGGTCGAGATCTCGGCCACGGCGTTCGCCACGCGATTCGCCTTCGCCCTCGTGATGGCGGTGCTCGCGGTGACGATTCCGGCTCGCGCCGTCCACCGCGACACGCGTGGAACTCCCGCAGGTGTTCTCCGGCCGTTGGCAGCGGTCACGGTGATGGCCGGTCTCGTGATGATCGCCATGGCCGGCCCGTTGCAGGTGACGCGTGCGGCTCCGTCCCAGCCTCTGTGCTCGGCCGCGAAGCCCCGTGTGTGCCTGTGGCCGGAGGAGGGCAGGTACGTCGGCCTGGTCGGTGCGATGGCGGCTCGTCTGGCCGCGCTGCCCGGTGGGGGGCTCAAGCTACCGGAGACGTTCTATGAGGCAGGGCTGCGCGATCCGGCCGTCCCCGACGCCGCGGCCGACTTCCGCCTCCTGGAGGGCGGCGTGTCGGTGCCCTCATTCCTGTCCTCGGCGG
Source organism: Sphaerisporangium sp. NPDC051017 (assembly GCF_040683095.1). Taxonomy (NCBI): domain Bacteria; kingdom Bacillati; phylum Actinomycetota; class Actinomycetes; order Streptosporangiales; family Streptosporangiaceae; genus Sphaerisporangium; species Sphaerisporangium sp. NPDC051017. The sequence continues at coordinate 40,462 of NZ_JBFBCI010000053.1, read as the reverse complement.
TGCTCAATCGCACCCTGCCTGTCTGTGACGTGCCTGCGGCGAACAGCGAGAAGTTCACCCACGAGGCGTTTCGCCTCGACGCCTACCTTCAAGTACGGAGTTACGGCACCGCGGAGGCCCTGGGGAGCGGAGGCGGTCCGCCCGGGATCGACATGCGGGAGATCGCCGATGTCGCCCACCGTCCCGAGCGGGTACAGGCCAAGTGGGTGAGCGATCGCCTGGCGGCGATCCGCAGGGCCGGAGAAAATTGCCGTGACAGGTGACCGCGCTGATCTCTGGCGTTACGCCCGCGCCCACCACCTGGTGCAACTGCTGGCCGGGTACGGGGTCGCGACGGTCGTCGCCTGGTGGACGGGCGGGGGTGAGTTCGTCCTGCCTGCCGCCAACAGCCGGGGGTGGTCGCAGATGGCGAGCACTTCATTGACGCCCATCCCGTTCGCCGTCCTGGCCGCGGGGAGCCTGCACAGTTCCATGGCGTCGCTCGAACGGGCCGCCGGCGCTCGGCTGATCCGGGCGGAACTGCTCCATCTGGCGACGGCACTGGTCGTCGCAGCCGGTCTGGTGGGCGGCGCGACCGCGGCGAGCGGATCTGTGACGGCCAGCGCCGAGGCGGTACGGAATCTGGTGCTGTACGCGGGTCTGGCATTGGTGTCGGGGCGGGTGTTCGGGAGGCCGCTGTCCTGGATCCTGCCACTCGCCGGGTTCGTCGTCGCGGCGTTCTGGGGGGCGGACGGGAGTGGCCCGCACTGGTGGGCTTGGCCATACCAGTCCTATGACGTCGGGGGTTCATGGGGCGGTGCGGTGGTCTTGCTGCTGCTGGGACTCGCCGCGGTCGTGATGCCGCCACGGCTTCTCAAGGGCTCGCGCTCTGTGGCGGCGTGAAGGTGCCCTTGACGCGATCCTGCGCGGTGAGGGTGAGGTCGAGGCACCGATGCAGGAACCCCCGACCGCGGCGATCGGTCGCGGCCGGGAGATGTCACTCCTCGCCGGTGAGGGAGATGGAACGCAGACGCTGGCCGGCCCACACCACCGAGCCGATCGTCACGATGAGCACGGCCGGGACGGCGAAGCCCATGCTGACCGAGGTCTTGAAGAAGCCGGAGGTGATGATCTGCCCTGCGAAGGTCTGCGCCCACTGCTGGATCGAGAAGTTGCCCGCGCCGGGCACGTACTGGCCGACCAGGCCCTCCCACACCACGGCGTAGATGATGCCGACCGTCACCGCGTGCCGGGTGACGACGCCGAGGAACAGGAAGACCCCGGCGTAGGCGATGCCGCCGATCAGCGCGCCGAGCGCGAACCCGGAGGCGATGCCCGCCTCGTTCCCGAGGACGATGTAGCCGGCGAGGTACGTCGGGACGGCCGCGAACAGCGCGAGCAGCGAGGCGGCCACGGCGAACTTCGTGACGGCGATCGACGGCCGGGAGATCGGCTTGGACAGCAGGTGGATGATCGTGCCGTCGTCGATCTCCGGGGCGATCGTGCCCGTGCCCGCGATCAGGCCGAGCAGTGGCAGCATCATGCCGATCGCGTAGACCTGCATGAGCCTGATCGTGGCGTTCTCGTCCGTGCTGCCGATGGCCCGCAGCAGCACCGCGAGGCCGATCAGCAACAGCGGCAGCAGGATCAGCAGCAGCACCCTGCGCCGCCCGAGCACGGCCCGGTAGGTGATTCCGGCGACGACGGAGTTCATCGGGAGCTCCCGGAGATCAGGTAGGAGAAGACGCTTTCGAGGTCCTCGTCGGCGGGGGAGACCTGCCAGACGGAGACGCCGGCGTCGCGGGCGAGCCGCGGGAGCAGCCAGGTGAACCTGCGGAAGTCCACCGCCTGGACCTCCAGGCCCGCCTCGCCCAGGGAGACCGCGCCCGAGGAGGCGTCGGCGATCAGGGCGGACGCCAGCCGCCGGTCGTCGCTGGAGCGGACGCGGAAGAGGTGGGGGCGGTCGGTCATGCGGCGGCGGATCTCGCGGAAGTCGCCCGAGGCGGCGTGGCGGCCCGCGACCAGCACCTCGATCTGCTGGGCGACCCGCTCGACCTCCTCCAGGATGTGGGAGCTGAACAGGATGGTGCGCCCGGCGGCGCCGAGCTCCCTGACCAGGTCCATCAGGTGGAGGCGCTGGCGCGGGTCCATGCCGTTGAACGGCTCGTCAAGCAGCAGCACCTGCGGGTCGTGGACGAGCGCGGCGGCGACCTTGACACGCTGGCGCATGCCCTTGGAGTAGGTCTCGACGCGCCGGTCCTTCGCGCCCTCCATGTCGACCATCGCCAGCGCCTTGGAGGCGGCGTCCTCGGGGGACGGCAGGCGGTGCAGGCGGGCGCTGGACAGCACGAACTGCCAGCCGGTGAGGAAGCCGTACACGGCCTCGCGCTCGGGCACGAGGCCGATGGAGCGGTAGATCTGGTGGTTGTGCCAGATCGGCCGGCCGTCGAGGGTGGCCGTGCCGGTGGAGGGGGCGAGGAACCCGGCCATCATGTGCAGCAGCGTCGACTTGCCGGCGCCGTTCGGGCCGAGCAGGCCGGTGACGCCGGGCCCGACGGTCATCGTGACGTCGTTGACGGCGACCACGTTGCCGTACCAGCGGGAGACCTGGGCGAGTTCGATGTTCACGATGAGGCAGCCTTGCGGTAGCGGAGGGCGAGGGCGGTCACGCTCAGGGCGATCACCACCAGGATGGCGGCCAGCGCGACGGGGCCGCCCGCGCTCGGATACCCGCCGTCGTTGTTCGGGGTGGTGCCGAACAGCCACACCTGCACGGCGTCGACGAGGAAGAACGGGTTGACCAGCCACGCCCAGGCGGCCTCGCTGTCGCGGCTCACCGACATCAGCACGCCGACCAGCACGAGGGACACCGCGGAGGTCAGCAGGTAGACCGCGATGACGGCCGCGACGCCGAGCCCGCGCCGCGGGGTGAAGGACGCGATGGCCACCCCGACGGAGGCCAGCAGGACCGCGAAGATGACGCTGGTGGCCAGCGCCGCGAAGTACTCCTTGCTCCGCGGCGGGCCGTCCAGGTCGACGAGCAGCTCGCCGGCGTACATGACGGTCAGCGGCACGGCGATGAGCAGGAACATCGCCAGGGCCATGGCCGCGAGCTTGGCGGTGATGTAGTCGGCGGTCTTCACCGGGCGCGACATGTACAGCGGCAGCACCCGGAACCGCAGGTCGGGGGCCACGAGGTAGGGAGACTGGGCGGCCAGGAACACGGCGAGCACGGTCTGCATGATCACCGCGTACGCCGGATAGCTCACCGACACCTCGACGCGCTTGACCACGGCCAGGAGCGCGATGGACACCGCGGCGGGCAGCATCATGATGCCGCCCAGCAGGAACGGCATGATCTTGGCGCGGGCGGTGCGGCCGAGGCCGAAGACGCCGCGGAGGCTCTGGACGGTGAGTGCGGCCAGCGCGGCGCCGCGGCCGAGCCGCGGGCCCTCGTAGTGGCGGTAGCCGATGTCGTGGATGACGCCGGTCGGCGCGGCGGGGGCGGCCTGCGCGGTCGCGGGGGACGGCTCAGACATTGGCGGCCTCCTCCCTGAAGACGTCCTCGATGCGGTGGCGGCCCTGCTCCAGCCGGACCAGGCACAGGTCCAGGTCGACGACGGCGTCGCGGACGACGTCGAACGTCGCCGAGGAGCCGGCCTCGACGCTCAGCAGGCGGCCGTGCGTGGTCACCGTCTGCCCGAGGGCGGTCAGCCGGTCGGCCAGGGCCGGCAGGCCCTCCTCGACCTCGACGGTGATCGTCCGGGTGGCCTGGGTGAACTCGCCGATGGCCGAGGACCGCAGCAGGCGGCCCCCGTCGATGACGATGACGTGGTCGCAGACGCGTTCGAGCTCGCCCAGCAGGTGGGAGGTCACCACCACGCTGATGCCGAACTCGGTGCCGATGCGCCGGATCAGCGCGAGCATGTCGTCGCGGCCCTGCGGGTCCAGGCCGTTGGTCGGCTCGTCCAGGAAGACCAGCTTGGGGTCGTGGACGAGCGCCTGGGCCAGCTTCACCCGCTGGCGCATGCCGGTCGAGTACCCGCCGATGGGCCGGTAGCGCTCCTCGTACAGCCCGACGTGGCGCAGGGTGTCGGCGGCGCGCTCGCGGGCGGCGCTGCGCGGCAGGCCGGACATCTGGGCCATGTGAACGGTGAACTCGGTCGCGGACACGTCGGGCGGGAGGCAGTCGTGCTCGGGCATGTAGCCGACGGATCTGCGGATGTCGAGGGCGCGCGTGGCCGGGTCGAGGCCGAGCACCGTCGCGGTGCCCTCGGTGGGCGGGAGCAGCCCCAGCAGGATCTTGATGAGCGTGGACTTCCCCGCGCCGTTCGCGCCGACCAGGCCGGTGACGCCGGACCCCGCGCTGACGGTGAGGCGGTCGAGCGCCGTCACCCGGGGGAAGCGTTTGGTGAGTCCCTCGGTGGCGAGGATGGTCATGCCCGGGACACTATCCAACGCGCGTCCGGTGTGGCCTCCCTCACACGGAGGAGTTCCTCCTCATCCGCCGGGCGGGCGGCGCGATGCGCGGGCCGTACGCCGGGAGACGTCAGGTGCGGCGCAGGCGGACGCGGCGGATGGAGTGGTCGGGGCCCTTGTGCAGGACGAGGCCGGCGCGGCCGCGGGTGGGGAGGATGTTCTCGACCAGGTTCAGCTCGTTGACGTCCCGCCAGACGTTCTTGGCGAACCGGGTCGCCTCCTCCTCCGACATGTCGGAGATGTAGGAGAAGTACGACTTCGGGTCGGCGAAGGCCGTGCGGCGCAGCTTGTGGAAGCGGTCGATGTACCAGGCGCGGATGTCCTCCACCTTGGCGTCCACGTAGATCGAGAAGTCGAAGTAGTCGTTCACCGCCAGCGCGGCCGGGGGAGCCGGCTGCAGCACGTTCAGTCCCTCGACGAGGAGGATGTCCGGCCGGCGCACGGTCTGCACCGCCCCGGGCACGATGTCGTACTCCAGGTGGCTGTAGACGGGCGCGTGGACCTCCGGGACCCCGGCCTTCACCTCGGCGACGAAGCGGACCAGCGCCCGGCGGTCGTAGCTCTCGGGGAAGCCCTTACGGTGGGGGATGCCGCGCTCCTCCAGCACCGCGTTCGGGTAGAGGAAGGAGTCGGTGGTGATCAGGTCGACCTGGGAGTGTTCCGGCCAGCGGGCCAGCAGCGTGTGCAGCAGCCGCGCCGTGGTCGACTTGCCGACCGCGACGCTGCCGGCGATGCCGAGGATGTACGGCGGCGGGGCGTGGTCGTCGCCGAGGAAGGTGTTCACCGCCGCACTGCGCTGCCGCGCCCCGGTGAAGTGCAGGTTGAGCAGCCGGGTGAGCGGCAGGTAGATGTCGGTGACCTCGGCGAGGTCGATCGGGTCGTCGACGCCGCGCAGCTCTTCGAGCTCCTCGGCCGTCAAGGTGAGAGGCGTGTTCAGGCGCAGATCCCGCCACTGCGCGCGGCTCAGCTCGACGTACGGGGTGGGTGCCTCCATGGCCGCAAACTCTACTGAGGGCCGCGCGCCCGGCCGCTCGGGGGCCTCGATGCGGCGGGCGCGGTCTCCCAGGGGGTGAAAAGGGGGAGTGGATCTTCGAAACCCCGACACAGGGGTGTCGTCGTAGGGGTAGGGGTGGGGCGATACCGGGGGGCCCTGCAAGGAGACCTGAGATGCTGGAGTGGGGCAAGATTGGACCGTGACGCAATGGCCGCCACCTGCCGCTCCGGTGCGCCCGAGCGTCGGGCCCCCCGCCTGTGCGCGGGTGCCGCACGGAGTCCCCCTGCCTGTCAAGGCCGGGCGGCACGCTTCGCCACCCCTAATGCGCTCCTGGGCGCAGGGGAGGGCGGGCCGGTGATCATCGGCATCGGCGTCGACATCGTCGAGATCGCCCGCCTCGACGTCGCTTTGGAACGTACCCCCAAGCTGCGCGAGCGCCTGTTCACCGAGGCCGAGATCGGGCTGCCCATCGCCTCCCTCGCCGCGCGGTTCGCCGCCAAGGAGGCCGCGGCCAAGGCGCTCGGCGCGCCGCCCGGTCTCGCCCACCGCGACGCCGAGATCACGACGGCCGCCCTCGGCCGGCCCGTGCTCCGGCTGACCGGGCGGGTGAACGACCTCGCCCGCGAGCTGGGCGTGCGCCGATGGCACGTCTCCCTCAGCCACGACGGCGGTTTCGCCATCGCGTACGTGATCGCCGAGGGCTGAGCGGCGGGTGGCCTTCGCCCCGATGATCGGGGAGGGCTAGATTCGGTGGAATGCTGACCGCGTACACCTCCGACGAGATCAGGGCGGCCGAGCGCGAGCTGATGAGCCGCCTGCCCGAGGGCACGCTCATGCGCCGCGCCGCCACCGGGCTCGCCGCGGCCTGCGCCGGTCTGCTGCCCCGCGTGTACGGCGCGCGCGTCATGCTGCTGATCGGCGCCGGGGACAACGGCGGCGACGCCCTGTACGCCGGGGCGGACCTGGCCCGCAGGGGCGCGCGCGTGGACGCCGTGCTGGCCGGCAGGTCGGCGCACGAGGGCGGCCTCGGAGCCCTGCGCCGCGCGGGCGGCAGGACGCTGGACCTGCGGGAGGCCGGGGAGAAGGCCGAAGACGCCGCCCGGCTGATCGACCGCGCCGACGTGATCCTGGACGGGCTGGTCGGCATCGGCGGCTCCGGCGCGCTGCGCGAGCCGTATGCCACGCTGGCGCGGCTCAGCGCGCGCGCCTCCGGCATCGTCGTCGCCGTGGACGTGCCGAGCGGGGTGGACGCGAGCACCGGCGAGGTCGGGGGCGACGCGGTGCGCGCGCACGTCACCGTGACCTTCGGGGCCGTGAAGGCGGGGCTGCTGATCGACCCTGGGGCGAGCCATGTGGGCGCGCTGATCCCGGTCGACATCGGCCTCGGCCCCTGGCTGCCCGAGCCGGGCGTGACGGCTCTCACCGGCCCCGACGTCGCCGATCTGCTCCCGAGGCCCGCGGCGGAGTCGAACAAGTACCGGCGCGGGGTGGTGGGCGTCGTCGCCGGTGGTGACCGCTTCACCGGCGCGGGCGTGCTCACCGTCGGCGGCGCCGTGCGTGCGGGCGCCGGGCTGGTGCGTTTCGCGAGCGCCGCCGAGCCTGTCCGGTACGTCAGGGCCAAGTGGCCGGAGGCGATCACCACGATCCTCGGCCCGGGCGAGGGGGTGGAGCAGGTCGGGCGGGTGCAGGCGTGGGTGCTCGGGCCCGGCATGGGAACCGGCGACGACGCCCATGCTTTGGCCGCGTCCGTCCTGCGCTCCGATGTGCCGGTGCTCGTGGACGCCGACGGGCTGACGCTGGCCGCCCGGGACCGCTCGCTGCTGCGGCGCGACGCTCCCACGCTCATCACGCCCCACACCGGCGAACTCGGCCGCCTGCTCGGCGTGCCGTCCGGCGAGATCGAGGCCCGCAGGCTCCACTACGTGCGGCGCGCGGCCGAGGAACTCGGCGTGACGGTTTTGCTCAAAGGGTCGACTACCCTGGTCGCGGAGGAGGGCCGGCCGGTCCGTGTGAACCTCACGGGCACTCCCTGGCTCGCCACCGGCGGCACGGGCGACGTGCTCGCCGGCATCGCGGGCGCCCTCCTCGCCGGGGGGTTGAGCTGTTATGACGCGGCTTCGTGCGCGGCCCATGCGCACGGCCTGGCCGCCCGCGCCGCCGCGGGTGATCCGCGCATGGGCGAGGCGCCCATCGTGGCGCTGGACGTCGCGCTGGAGCTGCCCGGCGCGATCCGCGCTCTCACCGCGGGCACCTGACCGGCCCACCGGTGGGCAGGCTACGCCTGTGCTCCGGACAGGCGGTCACCACGCGAACCCGCACGGCCACGGGCGCGATCCTGCGAGACTGAAAGGGTGAGTTTCCCCATCCGCGGTTCCCTCGTCACACCTGCCGAGGCCCGGGTCGATCTCTCGGCTATCAGGCACAACGTGGCCCTCCTGCGCGAGCACTCCCGTGCCCCCGAGATGATGGTCGCCGTCAAGGCCGACGGCTACGGGCACGGCATGGTGCCCTGCGCGCGCGCCGCCCTGGAGGGCGGAGCCACCCGCCTCGGCACCGCCTACCTGCGTGAGGCTCTCGAGCTGCGCGCGGCCGGCGTCACGGCGCCCGTCCTGTCCTGGATCCTCACGCCGGGCGAGCCCCTCGACGAGGCGCTCACGGCCGGCGTCGAGCTGTCGGCGGGAGCCCCCTGGCTGGTCGGTGAGATCGCCGGGGCCGCCCGGAGCACCGGCCGCGTGGCACGCGTCCACCTCAAGATCGACACAGGTATCACGCGCGGCGGCGCGACCTCCCGCGAGTGGCCCGCGCTGCTCGACCGCGCGCTCGCCGCCCAGGCCGAGGGCACGATCGAGATCGCCGGCCTGTGGTCCCACTTCGCCTGCGCCGACATCCCCGGCCACCCCTCGATCGCCCGTCAGATCGCCGAGTTCGACGACGCGGTGGGCCTCGCCGAGAAGGCCGGGGTCAACGGGTCGCACGTCCTGCGCCACCTCGCCAACTCGGCCGCCACGGTGTCGCTGCCCGGCACCCACTACGACATGGTCCGCCCCGGCATCGCGGTGTACGGCCTCAGCCCCATCCCCGAGCTCGGCGACTTCGGCCTGCGCCCGGCGATGACGCTCACCGCACGCGTCGCCCTGGCCAAGCGCGTGCCGCCCGGCACGGGGGTGTCGTACGGGCACCTTTACACGACCGAGCGCGAGACCACCATCGCCCTGGTCCCCCTCGGGTACGCCGACGGCGTGCTGCGCGGCGCCGGCAACCGCGCCGAGGTGCTCGCGGCCGGGCGCCGCCGCCGGGTCGCGGGGCGGGTCTGCATGGACCAGTTCATGATCGACGTCGGGGACGACCCGATCGCGGAAGGAGACGAGGTCGTGCTGTTCGGGCCGGGTACGGACGGGGAGCCGACCGCGCAGGAATGGGCGGATTCCCTTGGCACGATCACTCATGAGATCGTGACCAGGATTGGTTCACGCGTTCCGCGCGTTTACCGTTAAGAGGAGGTCGGGATGCCCACACGCCGCAGGGTCGGCATCGCGGGGGCGATCGTCGGAACCGCGTCAGCGGGCGTGGCGGCCGCCGCCCTGGCCAAAAGGTACGCCGTGGGGCGCATCCGCCTCAGGCCCGACCTGGAGGCGAGTGAGCCCTTCGGTGAGCTGCGCGGCCGTCCGGTCATGGTCAAGACCTCCGACGGGGTCGAGCTGTACGCCGAGGTCGACGGGCCCGAGGACGCGCCGCTGACGGTCGTCTTCTGCCACGGCTACACGCTCAACCTCGACTCCTGGCACTACCAGCGCCGTGACCTGCGCCGCACCCACCGCGTGGTGCTCTGGGACCAGCGCTGCCACGGCCGCTCCACCCGCACCCCCGCCGAGGACTGCACGATCGACCGCCTGGGCGCCGACCTCGCCGAGGTGCTCAAGACGCTGGTCCCGGGGCCGTGCGTGCTCGTGGGCCACTCCATGGGCGGCATGACGGTGATGGCCCTGGCCGACAGCCAGCCGGAGCTGTTCGGCGACAAGGTGCGCGGCGTCGCGCTGATCTCCACCTCCGCGGGCAAGCTCGCGGAGATCACCCTCGGGCTTCCCGCCCTGTTCTCCAAGGCCGTCCACCGGGCGGTGGCGCCCGCCGTCTCCGTGCTGGGCCGCCGCGCCGCGCTGATCGACAAGGGCAGGCAGGCGGGCAACGACGTGTCCTTCCTGGCGCTGCGCTACCTGGCGTTCGGCGATCCGTCCTCGATCAGCCCGACGGTGGTCGACTTCGCCGAGTCGATGATCCGCTCCACGCCCACCGACGTCATCGCCGACTTCTACCCGGCCCTGATGTCCCACGACAAGCTGGCCGCGCTCGGCGTGCTCGACAAGGTGCCCACCGAGATCATCGTGGGCGCGGGCGACTGGCTGACGCCGCCGGACCACAGCAGGGCGATCAGCGCGGGCCTGCCCGGCGCCCGGCTGACCGTCATCGACGGCGCCTCCCACCTGGTGCTCCTGGAGAGCCCCGACGTCGTGAACCAGTCCCTCACCGAACTGATCAAGCGCGCCGAGGACGCGGGCGGCCGTTCCGCGAGGGAGGGGAAGGAGGCCGTATGAGCCTTTCACGGCACGTGCCCACGACCGACGACATGCGCGCCCTGGGCGAGGAGCTCGCCCGGCTGCTCCGCCCCGGCGACCTGATGGTGCTGTCGGGGCCGCTCGGCGCCGGCAAGACCACCCTCGTGCAGGGCCTCGCCGAGGGCCTGAAGGTCCGCGGCCCGATCACCTCGCCGACGTTCGTGATCGCCCGGGTCCATCCCCCGCTGGCCGACGGCCCCGCGCTGGTCCACGCCGACGCCTACCGCATCGGCGGCGCGCTGGAGGTCGACGACCTGGACCTGGACGCCTCCCTGGAGGACTCGGTGACCGTCGTCGAGTGGGGTGAGGGCCTGGTCGAAGGGCTGGCGGACGACCGGCTGGAGGTGTCGATCCGGCGCGGCGAGACCGGCGAGGAGCGGTTCGTCGAGGTCCGGCGGGTCGGGGCGCGGTGGAACGATGCCGGCGCCTCCCCGGATGGCCCGCGTCCGCCGATCTAGACCGGTAATCTTGCCTGTATTGACGCACTCCTGAGTTGTTGCGGATCATCGGTAATGAAGATCGAGCCGATGGATTGGCCTGTCATTTCTGGGTATGCAGGTTAGGTAAAGCCCAGGTGCGGTCGTATCGGGCGGGGTCGGATCGTACGGCGAAGTGGAGTGCGACGGTGCACAGGGTCGGGCGGGTCGCGGTGTCGGGTGCATTCCTTCTCTTAGGCGGCGTCGCGTGCACCGCCGAAGCCCAGACCGGCGCGAGTTCGGCGCCGAGTCCAACGGTCAGCAGGCAGGACATTCGCGTCCAGCTCGTCCCGGACAAGGTGCGGAGCGGGGCCTCGCGGTCGGTCCGCGTCCTGGCGTTCTGCCCGGTGCCCCAGGGCGGCACCGACTACCGCGCGACGGCGCGGTCCAACTCCTTCACCGGCGTCGTCACCCTCACCCAGCCTCCGCCGTCCACCCCCGCCGCGTCGTCCACCCCGGTCACCTCGGCGCCTTCGCCCGAGGTGCACGGCTTCGCGCTCGTCGACGAGGACGCCCGGCCCGGCAGCTACCAGGTCGACGTCAAGTGCGACGGCACCAACGACACCGGCAAGACCACGCTCACCCTCACCGCCCGCGCGGAGCCGGGGCCCACCCGGACGCGCGTCGTGCCCAGCCACGCGCCCCGGGCCGGAGGCGGCGGCACGGCGGCGGGCGCCGCGTCCGTGGACGAGCCGTCCGGCATCCCGACGGCCGTGACCGTCGTGGCGCTGCTCGCGGCTCTCGGCGGCGGCGTCGCCCTGGCACGGCACAACTCCAGGTCGCGCTGAGCCCCGAACACGTCTCCCGCCGATGGCCGACACCCCCAAGTGGTTGAAGATCCTGGTGACGGGCTTCGTCGTGGGCACGGTGATGTACGCCCTCACCGGCGGGCCCCGTAAGGCGGCCGAGACGCCCCGTGTCACGGCCGCCGTCCCAAAACGGCTCGACATCCCCTCGCTCGGCCTGAAGGCCCCGCTGATGAAGCTCGGGCTCGCCGACGACGGGGAGGTCGAGCTGCCGCCGTTCGAGAAGCCCTCGACGGCGGGCTGGTTCGACCAGAGCGTCGTCCCCGGCGACGAGGGGCCCTCGGTGATCATCGGCCACGTCGACACCAAGACCGCCCCCGCCGTCTTCTACCACCTCCGTGAGGTCAAGAAGGGCGCCGTCATCAAGGTCCTGCGCAGCGACGGCAAGACCGCCCAGTACCGCGTCGAGTCGGTGGAACAGATCTCCAAGGACCGCTTCCCGTCCGAACGCGTCTACGTGGACGACGGCCTCCGCCTGGTCACCTGCGGCGGCGTCTTCGACCGCAAGACCCACGAATACCTGGACAACGTGATCGTCTACGCGGCGCTGGTGGGGCCCGTCTCCGATCCGCGGGTGTGAGGGCGACCGAGCCGCCCAGGCGGGGTCCGGTAGCCACTACGCTTGAGGTTTGTGCTGGTCTTGGCTTTCGATACTGCGACTCCCGCCGTCACCGCCGCGCTTCACGACGGCGAGCGTGTGCTGGCCGAGGTCACGACGATTGACGCTCGGCGGCACGGTGAGCTGCTGATTCCGTCCGTGCGCGAGGTGCTGCGGGAGGCGGGGGCGGCGCTCGCGGACGTCACGGCGATCGTGGCCGGGTCGGGGCCGGGTCCGTACACCGGGTTGCGGGTCGGGCTGATGACCGCCCAGGCCCTGGCGACCACGACGGGCGTCACGGCGTACGGCCTGTGCTCGCTGGACGTCCTCGCCTACGCGAGCGGGCTGTCCGAGTCGTTCCTCGTCGCGACGGACGCGCGGCGAAAAGAGGTGTTCTGGGCCGAGTACGCGGACATGCGCACGCGGGTCTCGGGGCCGTCCGTGGACCGCCCCGCCGACGTGCCCGGCGGCCCGCCCCTGGTCGGCGCGGGCGCGCGCCTGCACGCGGACGTGCTCGGCGAGGCGCGCCTAGTGGCGGGCGCTCCCGAGTATCCGAGCGCGGGGGCCCTGGCCGCGCTGGCCGCCGAACGCCTGACGCTCACGGCCGGCGGCCACGCCGATCAGGTCTCCGGGCCCGCCCCCCACGACGCCGTGCTGACCCTGCCGCACCCGATCTACCTGCGCCGTCCGGACGCCCACGTGCCCGGCCCGCCGAAGAAGGTCACGGCGTGACCCCGGCGGAGGGCCGCAGCCTGAGCGCGGCGACGCTGCGGCAGATGACCGAGGCCGACCTGCCCGCCGTCCTCGCCATCGAGCGCTCGACGTTCCCGTTGGACGCGTGGAGCGAGGGCATGCTGCGGGGCGAGCTGGCCGACCAGCCGCGCAGCCGCCACTACATCGTGGCCGTGGCAGGCGACGAGATCGTCGGGTACGCGGGCCTCGCGGCGGCGGCCGACCAGGCGGACGTGCAGACGATCGCGGTGCTGGCGAGCCGCCAGCGGTCCGGCATCGGCAGCGCGATGCTGACCGAGCTTCTCGCCGAGGCCGCGCGCCGGGGCGTGACGGCGGTGTTCCTGGAGGTCCGCGCGGACAATCCGCCCGCGCAGGCGATGTACAAGCGCTTCGGGTTCGAGCGCATCGGCCTGCGCCGTAACTACTACGACGACGGAACCGACGCGATCATGATGATGAGGTCGCTGAACGGCCAGGGGGATGATCGAGATGGCTGACGAGCCCTTGGTGCTGGGCATCGAGACCTCGTGCGACGAGACGGGGGTCGGCATCGTGCGCGGGCAGACCCTGCTCGCCAACGCCGTCGCCTCCAGCGTGGAGGAGCACGCCCGGTTCGGCGGCGTCGTACCCGAGGTGGCCTCGCGCGCCCACCTGGAGGCGATGACGCCGACGGTCGAGCGCGCCCTCGAACAGGCGGGCGTGCGCTTCTCCGACATCGACGCCGTGGCCGTGACGGCGGGCCCCGGGCTCGCGGGCGCGCTGCTGGTGGGCGTCGCCGCCGCCAAGGCGTACGCGATGGGCCTCGGGGTGCCGCTGTACGGAGTGAACCACCTCGCCGCCCACGTCGCCGTGGACCAGCTCGAACACGGCCCGCTTCCCAAGCCGTCGATCGCGCTGCTGGTCTCGGGAGGCCACTCCTCGCTGCTGCTCGTGCCCGACGTCGCCAAGGACGTGATCTCGCTCGGCTCGACGGTGGACGATGCCGCGGGCGAGGCGTTCGACAAGGTCGCCCGGGTGCTCGGCCTGCCCTTCCCGGGCGGGCCTCACATCGACCGCGCCGCCGCGCGGGGGTCGGGGGCGGCGGTCGCCTTCCCGAGGGGCAAGTACGACGACGGCACGCTGGACTTCTCGTTCTCCGGCCTGAAGACCGCGGTCGCCCGCTGGGTCGAGGCCAAGGAGCGCGCAGGGGAGGCCGTGCCGGTCGCGGACGTCGCCGCGTCCTTCCAGGAGGCCGTCGTGGACGTGCTGACCCGCAAGGCGCTGCAGGCGTGTCAGCGGTACGACGTGAAGGACCTGCTGATCGGCGGCGGCGTCGCGGCCAACTCCCGGCTGCGGGCGCTGGCGCAGGAGCGGTGCGACGCCGCCGGGGTGCGGCTGCGCGTGCCGCGCCCGGGGCTGTGCACGGACAACGGCGCGATGATCGCCGCGCTCGGCTCCGAGCTGGTCGCCGCGGGCATCGGCCCCTCGCCCCTGGACATCCCGGCCGACTCCTCACTGCCGATCACCACCGTCCACATGTGATCGTGCTGTGTCGATTGCGCGCTTCGCTCTGATCCTGTTCGGGGCGCGGCGGTGTTCTGGAGTCCTCGGGCGCGAGAGTGGGGGACGATCCCGTGCGTCCGAGGGCGGAAGAACGCCGCCTAAAACGCCGCCTGAATGGGCGCCCCGAACCGCCGTGCCGGAGGCGCGGCAATGGGTACAGCATCAGTCCTTGACGGGGCGGGCCGGGCGCAGCAGGGCTTCCGCGAGGGCGAGCATCGTCTCCTCCAGGGCGCCGAGCCTGCGGGTGAGGTCGGTGTGGGCGGGCTGGACGACCTCGTCCACGGTCTTCGAGAGCTGGTCGCGGTCGGGGCGGGCCCGCACCAGCTCGATCAGCTCCCCCAGCGGGGGCAGGGACGCGACGGTCTCGGCGAGCTTCTCGTCGATGCGGTCGAACCGCCGGCCCTGGTCGTCGCCCTTGGCGTCGAGGAGCTCGCCGACGCGCTTGTGCACCTCGCCGACCTCCAGCAGCGCGGGGAGCCGGCCGACGCGCTGGTTGACGGCCTCCACGCGGTCGTCGACCATCTCCAGCCGCTCGTTGACGTCCTCGAAGTTCGCGTCGATCGTGCCGAAGCGCTCGTCGTGGCGCGACAGGGCGCCGTCGATGCCGGTGAACCGCTGGTCGAACGCGGTGAGGCGGCCGTCCACGTCGGTGAGCCGCCGGTCGAGGCCGGTCAGCCCGGTGCCGACGCCGGTGAGCCGCTCGCCCAGGTCGTCCAGCACGGCGAGGCGGGCGCCCTCGGCCTCGACGCGCTCGTCCAGGCCGCGCAGCCGGGCGTCCACCGTGTCGAAGCGGCCGCGCACGGCGCCCAGGTGGCTGTCGACGTCGTCGAAGCGCCCGGGGAGGGCCGCGAGCGCGCCGTCCATGCCGGCCAGGCGGGTCTCGACGCCGGCCACGCGCCCGTCCACCGCGTCGAGGCGCTCGCTCAGGCGCGTCTCGGTGGCCTCCAGCCTGGTGCTCACGCCGTCCAGCTTGCCGGCCAGCCGTTCGACGGTGCTCGTGAGGCGGTCGATCGCCGAGGGCAGGGTCTCCTCCAGGCCCTCGGTGAGGTCGAGGACGCCGCCCTCCAGCCGCTCCGTGCGCTGGGCGAGGTCGGTCAGCGCCTTGTCCAGGCGGGTGAACCGGCCGCCCGCGGCCTCCATGCTGGAGGTGAGACGGTCCAGGCGGCGCCCGAACTCGCCGAGGCGCTCGGGGATCGCCTGGCCCCCGTCCAGCACGGCCTGGAGGCGCTTGAGGGCCTCGGCGACGCCTTCGCGGACCGTGGCGAGGTCGGTCCACAGGCCGGACAGGTCGGCGATCGGCTTGACGCGGTCGCTCACGACCTCGATGCGGTCGCCGAGCCCCGCGAGGCGGTTGCCCACGCCGTCCACCCGGTCGCGCACGGCCTCGACATGCTGGGCCAGGCCCTCGGCCCACACGGGCGGCCGGGTGGTGAGCTCGCCGAGCCGCCCGCTGACCCCCTCCAGCGCGCCGCTGAGGCCGCCGAGCTCGCGCTCGCGGACCTCGCGAAGGAGCCACTCCATGCCTTCGAGCCGTTGCCGGATCTCGTCGAGAACGGCCCCCTGGGTGCGCTGTTCGTAGACGTGGTCCTGGGCCGCCCGGGCGAGGAGCTCGCGCATCCTGTCGGAGATGGCGGTCTGGTCGCCCGCCTGGAGGAGGGTGTGGTTGGAGTGATCCACCGGAAGCTCCTTCACTCGCGGGCGCTCGGCCGCACGGCGGTGGGGTCGGTCTCTGGTCGTCGTGGCACGACGAATTGGTCGACGTTCTTGACGAAAGAGGCGGGTCGGCGATCGATCGGGCCAAAATCCCGCGCTGGCCAACTGTAGTGGCTCGGCGGAAGACTTTCGGGGCCGACTTTAAAACTTCGTGATTATGGCGGGTTCGGCGGGATATGAGCCATTGGCGCAGGTCAGCGCGGTGGTGCGTGAATATCACGCACGTCCGGCGGTCGAGTTCACGCGGGCCGGCAGATGAAAGCGAAAGGACGCGCGCCGATGCGGGTCAGGGCGACGACGCACGATTTATCGCCAGAAAGACGGAGATCTTTTCGCAGGCGCTCCAGGTCCAGCGCGGAGCCGCGCTTCTTCAGCGTCACCGTGCCGATCTCGCGCTCGCGCAGCGCCGCGCGCAGGCGCTTCAGCGAGAAGGGCAGCGTCTCCAGCACCTCGTACCGCGCCGCCCACGGCGTGCTCACGGGCGCGTCGCCGGTGATGTAGGCGATCTGCGGATCGATCAGGTGGCCGTCCACCAGGGCGGCGACCTCGGCCACCAGGTGCGCGCGGATCGCGGCGCCGTCCGGTTCGTACAGGTATCGCGCCACGGGGCCGTGCCCGGCGGGCCCGAGCGAGGGGTCGGCGGTGAGCGTCTCGCCGGACGGCAGCATCGTCGCCCTGCTGCCGGGGCCGCCGCCGGGGCGCGCGGCGAGGTCGCCGGTCCACAGGACGGCCTCCTTGACCTCGCCCCGGTAGGACACCCACTCGGCCTCGGCGCCCTCGGGGATCAGCTCGTACGGGATGCCGGGCGCGACCTTCAGGCAGGCCGCGCGCGCCCGCGCCACGAGGCCGAGCACGACCGGCCAGGGCGGGGAGTAGGCCATCGGGTCGAAGACGCGCCTGCCGGTCGAGCGGCGCGCGGGGTCGGCGAACAGCACGTCGTAGGCTTCGGGCTCGATCTCGGACGCCTCACCCACGCGGACGGTGACGCGGCCGGCGAGGCCCAGCGCGGCGGCGTTGGCCCGGGCGACCTCCACGGTGAGCGGGTCCAGGTCCACGGCGTCCACCTGGCAGCCGGCGCGGGCCAGGGCGATCAGGTCCCCGCCGACGCCGCAGCAGGCGTCCGCCACCCGCGTGCCCGGCGCGAACCGGCGGGCGCGGTGGGCGGCGACCTCCGCGCGGGTCGCCTGCTCCAGGCCGTCGGGGGTGAAGTACATGCGCGCGGCGTCCTCGCCGAACTTCACGGCGCCGCGCGCCCGTAGCCGCGCCTGCGTGAGCGCGGCGCCGGTGAGGGGCGCGTCGTAGCTCTTCCTGAGCCGGCTCGCGGCCGGCAGCGGATCGGCGTCCCCCGCGACCGCAGCCACGGCCTCACCGAGCGCCTCCTGTCCACGCGGCGTCAGCAACTCACGGAAGGCCTCAAGCTCCATGCCTCCCGACGCTAGCGTCCGCGGGACGGCTCCGGCGGCGGCGGGCGGCCCGATCAGTGCCGACGGGGCACTAGCCTTCGGTCAATACGGACATTCCGGGCGAGTCGTATGGTGTGTTCGCGCGGGGGAGAAAGCGTTCTGAGCTGGGACGGCCTGTCCGTGTTGACTGCGTCGGCGGGCTTGCATACTGTTCAGTGTTGGCACTCGCCCATGGAGAGTGCCAAGACGAAAATGCGACGAGGCAGGTCTGACACCCGCGACGGCAGGCCGCTGGTCGCCTCTTCAGCTCATCACCACAAATCTGAAGGGGAGGTCCGATCGTGACGACCGCCACCAAGGTTCCCGTTAAGCCGCTCGGCGACCGCATCGTGGTTCAGCCGCTTGAGGCCGAGCAGACGACCGCTTCCGGTCTGGTCATCCCGGACACCGCCAAGGAGAAGCCGCAAGAGGGCAAGGTCCTCGCGGTGGGCCCCGGCAACTGGGACGAGGACGGCGAGAAGCGTATTCCGCTCGACGTCAAGGAAGGGGACGTCGTCCTCTACAGCAAGTACGGCGGTACCGAGGTCAAGTACGGCGGCGAGGAGTACCTCGTGCTCTCCGCCCGTGACGTTCTCGCGATCATCGAGAAGTAAAGCCCGGAACGCGCCGGCGACTAGCCAGTCCGGAGCCTTACAAAATACGCGTGTCATGCCCCGGGGTCCTGTGACTGAGGCCCCGGGGCCTCTGACGCTGAGAGGACCTTAAATGCCCAAGATCCTGGAGTTCGACGAGGACGCGCGGCGCGCTCTCGAGCGTGGTGTGAACGCCCTCGCGGACGCGGTCAAGGTGACCCTCGGGCCGCGCGGCCGTAACGTCGTCATCGACAAGAAGTTCGGCGCCCCCACGATCACGAACGACGGCGTGACGATCGCCCGTGAGGTCGAGCTCGACAAGCCTTACGAGAACCTCGGCGCCCAGCTCGCCAAGGAAGTGGCGACCAAGACCAACGACGTCGCGGGTGACGGCACCACCACCGCCACCGTCCTGGCCCAGGCCATGGTGCGCGAGGGCCTGCGCAACGTCGCCGCCGGCGCCTCCCCGCTGTCGCTGAAGCGCGGCATCGACCTGGCCGCCCGCGCCGTCAGCGACCGCCTCCTCGAGCGCTCCCGCCCGGTCGAGGACAAGAAGGAGATCGCCAACGTCGCCACGATCTCCGCGCAGGACGCCAAGATCGGCGAGCTCATCGCCGAGGCCTTCGACAAGGTCGGCAAGGACGGTGTGATCACCGTCGAAGAGTCCAACACCATGGGCCTGGAGCTGGAGTTCACCGAAGGTCTCCAGTTCGACAAGGGCTACCTGTCGCCCTACATGGTGACGGACCCCGAGCGCATGGAGGCCGTGCTCGAGGACGCCTACGTGCTGCTGACCAGCGGCAAGATCGCCTCGATCGCCGAGTTCCTGCCGCTGCTGGAGAAGGTCGCCCAGACCAAGAAGCCGCTGTTCGTGGTCGCCGAGGACGTCGAGGGCGAGGCCCTTGCCGTCCTGGTCACCAACAAGATCCGCGGCACGTTCACCTCCGTCGCGGTCAAGGCCCCCGGCTTCGGCGACCGCCGCAAGGCCATGCTGCAGGACATCGCGATCCTCACCGGCGGCCAGGTGGTCTCCGAGGAGCTCGGCCTCAAGCTGGACAACGTCGGCACCGAGGTGCTCGGCACCGCCCGCCGCATCGTGGTCACCAAGGACAACTCGACCATCGTCGACGGCGCCGGCGACCCGCAGGCGATCGCCGACCGCGTCCGCGAGATCCAGTACGCCATCGAGCAGACCGACTCCGACTGGGACCGCGAGAAGCTCCAGGAGCGCCTCGCCAAGCTGTCCGGGGGCATCTGCATCCTCCGCGTCGGCGCGGCCACCGAGGTCGAGCTCAAGGAGAAGAAGCACCGTCTCGAGGACGCGATCTCCGCGACCCGCGCCGCGATCGAGGAGGGCATCGTCTCCGGCGGTGGCTCCGCGCTCGTGCACCTGTCCAAGGACCTCGACGACCTCGGCCTGACCGGGGACGAGGCCACCGGCGTCTCCATCGTCCGCCGGGCGCTCGTCGAGCCCGCCCGCTGGATCGCCGAGAACGCCGGCCAGGAGGGCTACGTCGTCACCTCGAAGATCAGCGAGCTGCCGGTCGGCCACGGCCTCAACGCCGCGACCGGCGAGTACGGCGACCTGGTCGCCCAGGGCGTCATCGACCCGGTGAAGGTCACCCGCTCGGCCGTGCAGAACGCCGCGTCCATCGCCGGCATGCTGCTCACGACCGAGGCCCTCGTGGTCGACAAGCCCGAGGAGGAGTCCTCGGCCGCCGCAGGCCAGGGTCACGGCCACGGTCACGGCCACTGAGCCTGGGCTCCGCCCCGGTACGGCTTCGAGCACGGCCCGCGTCCCCACGGACGCGGGCCGTGCTTTTTGTTGAATCGATTTCGCGGTCGCGGATTTGACGCCGGGGTAAACCGATCGGCGGCCCCGGGCGTCAGCCGAGCCCCCCGGCGAGCAGGCGAGACATCTGACGAATATCCCGCGAATTCGGTGGCACGCGTGAAATGCGCAAACACGACTGTGTGCGATTGATTACCCTGCGTTATCGTCGCGTCAATGTGACCAATCCGTATCCGTTCACTATGACGACATGCGCGATCGTGGCGGGCATCATGCCTAACGTGACCGAGGGATGCGTCGCCGACGCCAAGACTGGGGTAAGGCTTGCGACGAGATCGGACGAGTCCGACCTCAGGGATCTGACGAGCCTTGCCGTCCAGGGGGATCGCACCGCGATCGAATCATTGCTGGGGCAGTTGCGCCCGATGGTGGTGCGCTATTGCCGTGCTCGATTGGGCCGGGTGTCCGGTCATTACCACATAGCCGACGACGTGGCCCAGGAGGTCTGCATCGCGGTGCTGGCGGCCCTGCCGCGCTACCGCGACATGGGCCGCCCGTTCGCCTCCTTCGTCTTCGGCATCGCCTCCCACAAGGTCGCGGACGCCCTGCGCAGCTCGGTCCGCTCGGCCGTGCCGACGCAGGACCTTCCGGACGGGCCGGACCAGGGGCCGGGGCCGGAGGAGACCGTCGTCCGGTACATCGAGGCGGCGCACGCCCGGGAGCTGCTCTCGCGCCTTCCCGAGAACCAGCGCGAACTGATCATTTTGCGTGTGGTCTCGGGACTGTCGGCCGAGGAGACGGGTAACGTACTCGGTATGTCACCAGGTGCGGTTCGGGTCGCCCAGCATCGGGCACTGGCAAGGCTTCGGGCGATGGCCGACATGGAGTCGATAGCTTGACCGCTGTCCATCCGGCGCGTTCGCTCCGAAAACGCGGGGCCGAGACCGACCCCCAGGTGCTCAGGACGGACGCGATCATCGACGCGCTCGCGCGGCGCGAGGCGCCCGGCGAGCAGGAGGATGCCGTGGTGAGCCTGCTGCGCGCCCTCACCGAGGACGTCGATCAGCGGCTCTCTTCGGTGTCGATCACCCCGTCGACGTAACCCCGGGCGTACTCCCAGGTGACGTAGTCGGAGGGGTCGGGCTCGAACGCGGGCTCGTGCACCTGCGGGCGCCCGTGGTCGATCATCTGCCGCAGGTTGCCGCGCAGCAGATCCCAGTCGAAGTAATGCTGCTCGCCGCACTCCGGGCAGTCGAGCACCAGCCCGAGCACGCCCTGCGGCTCCAGCAGGGAGCGGAAGACCTCCACGTCGGCGAGGTCGGTGAGCGCCTCGTCGCGCTCGGCCGACGTCAGGGGCTCGGAGTCGTCGAGCTCGCCCAGCGCCGCGGCGGGGTCGTTGGGGTCGTCCGCGAAGGGATCGCGGGGGACTTCTTCCAGCACGCATTCCACCTTATGACCCCCACCTACCCTGATGAGGGCAAGTGGTGGGGAACCGGTAAACCGACCTACCCTGTCGTGGGCCGCCCGTGGGCGACCGGTGACCGAGCGGTCGCCGTCAGGTTATCCACAGGTCCGCAGTGGCTGTGACCAGCGGGACACTAAACTGACTGCGGGGGCGGGCGCCTGACCCCATCAGTATCTTCAGCGCGCCATGGCAGGAGGGTCGTAGATGGCCAAGTTCACCGAACCCGGGCTCACGTTCGACGACGTGCTCCTGGTGCCCGCGTATTCCGACCTGCAGCCGGGTGAGGCCGACACCACCACCCGCCTGTCCAGGTCGATCACCTTGCGCATCCCGCTGGTGTCCGCCGCGATGGACACCGTCACCGAGGCGCGCATGGCCGTGGCGATGGCGCGGCAGGGCGGGCTCGGCGTGCTCCACCGCAACCTGTCCATCGCCGACCAGGCCCAGCAGGCCGACCTGGTCAAGCGTTCCGAGGCCGGCATGGTCACCAACCCCGTGACCTGCGCGCCCGGCGACACCCTCGCCGACGTCGAGGCCCTGTGCGCCGAGTACCGCATCTCCGGCGTCCCGGTCACCGACGAGCACGGCGTCCTGGTGGGCATCGTGACCAACCGCGACATGCGCTTCGAGAGCGACCTCAAGCGCCCGGTCCACGAGGTCATGACCTCGATGCCCCTGGTCACGGCACCGGTCGGCGTGTCTCGCGACGAGGCTTTCCGCCTGCTGCGCCACAACAAGGTGGAGAAGCTCCCGATCGTCGACCCGGACGGCAGGCTGCGCGGCCTCATCACCGTCAAAGACTTCACCAAGAGCGAGCAATATCCTCTCGCGACCAAGGACGCCGACGGCCGCCTGGTCGTCGGGGCGGCCGTCGGGGTCGCGGGCGACGCCGAGCACCGCGCGATGGCCCTGATCGAGGCGGGTGTGGACGTCATCGTCGTCGACACCGCCCACGGTCACTCGCGCGGCGTGTGCGACATGATCGCCAAGATCAAGGCGAACGGCCGGGTCGACGTCATCGGCGGCAACGTCGCCACGCGGGCGGGCGCGCAGGCGCTGATCGAGGCGGGCGCCGACGCCGTCAAGGTCGGGGTGGGCCCCGGCTCCATCTGCACCACCCGCGTCGTGGCGGGCGTCGGCGCGCCCCAGGTCACCGCGATCCACGAGGCGTCCCTGGCCTGTGGCCCGGCCGGCGTGCCGGTGATCGGCGACGGCGGCCTCCAGTACTCCGGCGACATCGCCAAGGCCCTCGCCGCCGGCGCCAACACCGTGATGCTGGGCTCGCTGCTGGCCGGGTGCGAGGAGTCGCCCGGCGAGCTGATCTTCATCAATGGCAAGCAGTTCAAGTCCTACCGGGGCATGGGCTCGCTCGGCGCGGTGCGCAACCGCGAGCGCGGCGGCTCCTTCAGCAAGGACCGCTACGCCCAGGAGGCCGTCTCCGGCGACGACAAGTTCATCCCCGAGGGCATCGAGGGCCAGGTCCCCTACCGCGGACCGGTCGCGGCCGTCGCCCACCAGCTCGTCGGCGGCCTGCGTCAGGGCATGTGGTACACCGGCGCCCGCACCATCGAAGAGCTCCACGAGAACGCCATGCTCATGCCGATCACGGCGGCCGGCCTCACGGAGAGCCACCCCCACGACATCCAGATGACCGTGGAGGCGCCCAACTACCACAGGCGCTGACTCCCGCCCGCCCGGAGCCCGCACGGCGGGGGGCGGCGCGGGCCGGCAGGCGTCGGTCGGGGCATAGTCACCACGAGTACACCGGTTTTCCAGACGACGGGAACGACGAAAAGCATGACTCAGGTAGAAATCGGGCGCGGCAAGAGCGGGCGCCGGGGCTACGCCCTGGACGAGATCGGCATCGTGCCCTCGCGGCGCACCCGCGACCCCGAGGAGGTCTCGATCTCCTGGCAGATCGACGCCTACCGCTTCGACCTGCCCGTCGTGGTGAGCCCGATGGACAGCGTGGTCTCGCCGAAGACGGCCATCGAGATCGGGCGGCTCGGCGGGCTCGCCGTGCTCGACCTGGAAGGGCTCTGGACCCGCTACGAGGACCCCTCGTCGCTGCTGTCGGAGGTCGCCGAGTTGCGCGGTGAGGCCGCGACCAAGCGCCTCCAGGAGATCTACGCCGCGCCGATCAGCGACGAGCTCATCGGCCGCCGCATCGAAGAGATCAGGTCCGCCGGCGTGACCACCGCCGCGCGGCTGTCGCCGCAGCGCACCGCGCAGCACTACAAGGCCGTGATCGACGCCGGGGCCGACATCTTCGTCATCCGCGGCACCACGGTCTCGGCCGAGCACGTCTCCGGCCGGGCCGAGCCGTTGAACCTCAAGCAGTTCATCTACGAGCTGGACGTCCCGGTGATCGTCGGCGGCTGCGCCACCTACACCGCCGCCCTCCACCTCATGCGCACCGGCGCCGCGGGCGTGCTCGTGGGCTTCGGCGGTGGCTCGGGCCACACCACCCGCACGGTGCTGGGCGTGGCCGTCCCGATGGCCACCGCGATCGGCGACGTCGCCGCCGCCCGCCGCGACTACCTCGACGAGTCGGGCGGCCGGTACGTCCACGTCATCGCCGACGGCGGCATGACCAGCTCCGGCGACATCGCCAAGGCGATCGCCTGCGGGTCCGACGCGGTGATGGTCGGCTCGCCGCTCGCCCGGGCGGCGGAGGCCCCGGGCCGGGGTCACCACTGGGGGTCGGAGGCCCACCACGGCGAGCTGCCGCGCGGCGCCCGCGTGGAGGTCGGCACCATCGGCACGATGGCGCAGATCCTGCACGGCCCGTCCAGCGTCGCCGACGGCTCGATGAACCTGATGGGCGCCCTGCGCCGCACGATGGCCACGGCCGGCTACTCCGACCTGAAGGAGTTCCAGCGCGTCGAGGTCGTCGTCGCCCCGCACACCCACTGACGACGAAGGCCGTCTCGCCGCCCGTGCCTTGGGCGCGCACGGAGTGGACCGGACGTCCGCTCCGGGCGCGCCGGAGGGCCGGTCAGGTCAGCCAGGCGCCTTGGCGCATCACGGAGTGGACGGTCAGGTCGTCGTTGAGGACGACCAGGTCGGCGTCCTTGCCCACGGCGATGGAGCCGACGCGGTCGTCCACGCCGAGGACGCGCGCCGGGGTCAGGGACGCCATGACCGACGCCTCGGCGATCGGCAGCCCGACCTGTTCGACGGTGCGCCGGAAGGCGACGTCCATGGTCAGCGTGCTGCCCGCGATGGCCCCGCCCTCCACCAGCCGCGCGGTGCCGCCGGAGACCTCGACCTCCATGGAGCCGAGCCGGTAGACGCCGTCGCCCATGCCGGTGGCCCCCATCGCGTCGGTGATGAGCGCGGTGCGGGCGGTGCCCGCGACGCCGTGCGCGAGACCGACCATGGCCGGGTGCACGTGGACCCCGTCGTTGATCAGCTCGACCGTGACGCGCTCGTCCTGGAGCAGCGCCGCCATCGGCCCGGGGTCGCGGTGGTGCAGCGGCGGCAGCGCGTTGTAGAGGTGGGTGGCGACGGTGCAGCCGGCGTCGATGGCCTCGCGGGCCTGGTCGTAGGTCGAGTCGCTGTGCCCCAGCGCGGCGATCACGCCCTCGGACACGGCAGCGCGGACGGTGTCGAGCCCGCGGGGAAGCTCGGGGGCGATGGTGAGCATGCGCACGTGGCCGCGCCCGGCCTTGAGCAGGTCCGCCAGCTCCGCCGTGGAGGGGTCGCGCAGCAGCGCGGGGTCGTGCGCGCCGCACCGGGACCGCGCGATGTAGGGCCCCTCGAAGTGGATGCCGGCCAGCAGCCCGTCGTCGCACAGGTCGGCCAGGGCGGCGGTCGCGCGGGCGAGGTCGGACGGCGCGGCGGTCACCAGGCTGGCCATGATGGTCGTGGTGCCGTGCCGGGCGTGGAAGGCGGCGATGCGCCGCGCCTCCTCCTGGTCGCCCGAGGGGAAGGAGCCCCCGGCGCCGCCGTGGGAGTGGATGTCGACGAAGCCGGGGACGACGTGCCGCCCGGCGAGGCTGTGCCCGTCGCGGGGGGCCTGCCCTCGCCCGATGTGGGTGAAGCGGCCGTCCTCGATGGTGATCCAGCCCTCGTGCACGCCGCCGGGAGTGACGACGCGGGCGTCGGCGAGTGTGATGCTCATGAGGACAGGATCACAGATCGGGTGAGGTGCAGTGGCTGGTCGGGGTCCATTCCGCGGGCGTGCGCGCGGGCCACGGCGACCCGCTGGGCGCGCACCAGTTCGGCCATCGGGTCGGCCTCGCTCGTGACGAAGACGCCGCCCGCCCGGCGCACGTCGCCGGCCAGGCCCCCAGGGGGGGCCGAGCATCCAGGTGACGCGCCCGGGGCCGGCGATGCTGATCGGGCCGTGGCGGTACTCCATCGCCGGGTAGGCCTCGGTCCAGGCGCGGGCGGCCTCGCGCATCTTGAGCGCTGCCTCCTGCGCGAGGCCGTAGGCCCATCCGGCGCCGAGGACCGAGGATCCACCGGCGCGTCAGAGACGGCGTTCTTGTGCCACGCTTTGGAGTCATGAGCCGGTATGAACGCTGGAACGCCCTTCTGGAGCTTCTCGCTCAGCAGGGGCGGCTGACGGTCGAGGAGGCCGCCGAGACGCTCGACGTGTCCACGGCGACGATCCGGCGCGACTTCGACGAGCTGGCCCAGCAGCAGATGCTCATGCGCACCCGCGGCGGCGCCGTCGCGCAGAGCGTCAGCTACGACCTCCCGCTGCGCTACAAGACGGCCCGGCACGCCGGGGAGAAACAGCGCATCGCCGAGGCGGCGGCCGAGATGGTGCCGCCCGGCGTCGTCGTCGGCCTGAACGGCGGCACCACGACCTCCGAGGTCGCGCGGACGCTGGCCGCGCGCGCCGACCCCGGCGCGCGGCTCACCGTGGTGACCAACGCCCTGAACATCGCGGCAGAGCTGACCGTGCGGCAGAACGTCAAGCTCGTCGTGACGGGCGGGGTGGCGAGGCCGCAATCGTACGAGCTGATCGGCCCGCTGTCGTCGGGGGTGCTGGAGCAGGTGACGCTGGACATCGCGTTCCTCGGTGTCGACGCCATCGACGCCGAGGCCGGCGCCTTCGCCCATCACGAGGGCGAGGCCAGCGTGAACAACCTGCTGATCGGCCGGGCGGCGCGCGTCGTGGCCGTCGCCGACACCTCCAAGATCGGACGCCGCGCCTTCGCCCGCATCTGCGGCATCGACCGCATCCATACGCTGATCACGGACTCGGGGCTGTCGGACGCCGCGGCGGGTGCCTTCACCGAGGCCGGCGTCCAGGTGCTGAGGGTCTGAACCGGCCTGAACCGGCCTGACCGAGTCTCGATCAGAAGGGCAGCGTGGCGACCGGGTCGTCGCCGGCGTTCTGGCAGTTGCCGCACCCGGTGCACGCTCATGATGACGTCCCCGTGGTCATGGTGCCCCTCTCGGCCCGGGCGGACGGATCGACCTCCATCCAGCTTTCTCGAGGGGGAGAGTCGGCAGGAAGTGGTCATTTCCTGCCGCCCTGACGCTCCGGCGGAACCGGCCAGGAGCGGGCCGCGACCGGCTCGCCGTTCGCCCCGGGCCGGCCGCCGGAGGCAGCGCGATCCGGCGGGCGGGCCCAAAGATCTACCCGTCGTGCCATGTCGGCCGGGAGCCCCTGAGACCACGATGTGAGAGCAGGTCACCCGCGGTGTGCCGACGTGGCGGTGTCATGATCGACGCTGGCCCTTCAGTGGCATGTGGGTATCCGCTGTCGGGTAGAAATAGGACGCAACGCGACGAGCCGTACCCCAGGGGGATCGCGATGAACAGCCAGGACGGTGCGAGGGAACAAGCGGCGCAGGAGGGTGGGATCGGCGTGGAGGCCGGGCGAGGCGGCATTGAGGACAGGCGCGTCGGCGCCCGGTCCCGGGTCGGGGAGGGCGGCGGCACGCATTCCGCCCGGCTCGGCCCCGAAGAGAGATCGGCCGCCCTGGACTACTTGGCCGATCCCGCGCACGAGCTCGACGTCATCGTCGTCGGCGGCGGCGTGGTCGGCTCCGGCGTCGCGCTGGACGCCGTCACCCGCGGGCTGTCGGTGGGCCTGGTCGAGGCGCGCGACTTCGCGTCCGGCACGTCCTCGCGCTCGTCGAAGCTGATCCACGGCGGGCTGCGCTACCTCGAACAGCTCAACTTCGATCTCGTGCGCGAGGCGCTGCAGGAGCGGGCGCTGCTGCTCCAGCGGATCGCCCCCCACCTGGTGCGCCCGGTGCCGTTCCTGTTCCCGCTCACCCACCACGTATGGGAGCGGCCGTACGTCGGCGCGGGCCTCACGCTGTACGACACGCTCGGCTTCTCGACCGGCCTGACCCGGGGCATGCCCGGCCACCGCCACCTGTCGCGCCGCCGCGCCCGGCGGCTGGCCCCGGTGCTGCGCAAGTCCGCGCTGACCGGCGCGGTGCAGTACTGGGACGCCCAGGTGGACGACGCGCGCTACGTGACGACGATGCTGCGCACGGCGGCCGCGTACGGGGCGTACGTCGCGTCCCGCACCCAGGTCTGCGGGTTCCTGCGGGAGGGCGAGCGGGTCACGGGCGTGCGGGTGCGTGATCTGGAGAGCACCGCCGAGTTCGACGTGCGCGCCCGGCAGGTGGTCAACGCCACCGGGGTGTGGACCGACGAGATCCAGGAGATGGTGGGCGGGCGCGGGCAGATCCACGTGCGCGCGTCCAAGGGCGTCCACCTGGTGGTGCCCCGTGACCGCATCCAGTCGCTCACCGGAATCATCCTTCGCACCGAGAAATCGGTGCTTTTCGTGATTCCGTGGGGCCGGCACTGGATCGTCGGCACCACCGACACCCACTGGTCGCTGGACAAGGCCCACCCGGCCGCCTCCCGCCAGGACATCGACTACGTGCTCGACCACGTCAACGCCGTGCTCTCGGTGCCGCTCACCCGCGACGACGTCGAGGGCGTGTACGCGGGCCTGCGCCCCCTGCTCGCCGGGGAGTCGGAGGAGACCTCCAAGCTGTCGCGCGAGCACGTCGTCACCCACCCGGTGCCCGGCCTCGTCATGATCGCCGGCGGCAAGTACACGACGTACCGCGTCATGGCCAAGGACGCGGTGGACGCGGTCGCGCACGGCCTCGACCAGCGCGTGCCCCCGTCCTGCACGGACAAGGTCCCGCTGGTGGGCGGCGAGGGCTACCAGGCGCTGTGGAACCAGCGGCACCGGCTCGCGCGCTCCTCCCGGCTGCACGTCGCCCGCATCGAGCACCTGCTGCAGCGGTACGGGTCGCTGATCGACGAGGTGCTCGCCCTGATCGAGCGGGACCCGTCGCTGGCCCGCCCGCTGGCCGGGGCCGACGACTACCTCAGGGCCGAGGTCGTCTACGCGGCCACCCACGAGGGCGCCCGCCACCTCAACGACGTGCTCACCCGTCGCACGCGCATCTCGATCGAGACCTTCCACCGCGGCACCGCCGTGGCGCAGGAGGCCGCCGAGTTGATGGCCGGGCCGCTCGGGTGGGACGACGAGCAGGTCAAGCGCGAGGTCGAGTACTACACCAAGCGCGTCGAGGCCGAGCGGCTGTCCCAGGAACAGGACACCGACCAGGAGGCCGACGCGATCCGCCTCGGCGCGCCGGAGATCGTCCCGGTGGGCGAGCCGGCGACCAAGGAGGTCTGATCCGGGGGTCTGCCTTCCGGCCGCACGGAGGGATCCCGTCACCGGGAACCCATGCCGTGCGGCCGGGGCACTCCGGGCCGTACTGCGCGATACGGCCCGGAAGCGTGCGAGGCGGTGTCACGCCTCGAAGGGGATCCAGCCCTCGCCGGCCAGCGTGGTGGCGCTGCTGGCCTTCATGCCCGTGTCGGAGACGGTCCACAGCGTGTCCCCGATGATCAGGCAACGGTGGATCGCCGTGTCGAACTGGATCGGCTCGTCGGTCCGCGCCTGCTTCGGGTGCGTGACGAGCCCGGCCCGCGTGATGGACCCGTCGCCGACCTTCAGCACCATAGCGGCCATCTGGGCCGTGGAGGGATCGGGACCGCCCCAGCTGTTGACCGGCACGACCGCCAGCCCGGACTCCGGCCAGTACAGGAAGGCGTGCGGGTCCCATTCGGCCTCGGACCCGGAGTCCTTCTGGTGGAATTGCGCCAGGCGCGCCGGTTTGGCCGGGTCGCTGACGTCGAACAGCGAGACCTGCATGCCGAGCGTCCTGCCCTGCTCACTGGCCTCCTGGCCGATGCCGAGGAGCCGTCCCTCGCCCGCCGGGTGCAGGTAGGCCGAGTAGCCGGTGATCTTCAGCTCGCCGGTGACCTTGGGGTTCGCGGGGTCACGCAGGTCGAGCGTGTACAGGGGGTCGACCTGGCGGAACGTCACGACGTAGCCCACGGGGCCGATGAAGCGGACCGAGTAGATCCGCTCGCCCTTGCCGAGGCCGGTGACCTCGCCCACCTTGGCCAGCGTGTCGGCCTTCAGAACGTACACGCCGCTGGAGCCGCGCGACGGGTTCGCCCCGGCGGCGGCGTCGTCGGAGGTGGTGGCGACCCGCAGGTTCCCCTCGAAGTCCGACAGGGAGTACTGGTTGAGCAGGCGTCCGGGCACCACGCCGGAGGCGACGTACCGGGGCGCGCCGGCGCCGCCGATGTCGAACCGGTGGATCTCGGTCTGCTCGGGCGGCGCCGCCTCGGCCGTCGGGGACCCGGTGGGCTCTGTGGGGGAGGCCGGGACGGGGGTCGTGGGGGCGGGGCCGGACGGGGACGCCGTCGGCTCGGGGAGCATCGACGGCATCGACGGGTCGTTGCTCGGCTCGATCTTCTCCGCGGGCGTCGTGGTGGCCGGGTCGCGCGGGGCGACGGCCGTCGGCGCCGTCTCGGGGGCCGCCGCCGCGCCGGGGACCGCCGCCGCGCTCGGCGTGGTCGCCGGGGCGGGGGAGACGTCCCCGCTCGGTGCGTTCTCGACGGGGGCGGGCGGGGTGTCGTCGATCATCATGCGGGGGAACCACCAGCGCGGGTTGCTGGTGACGTACAGGCTGGTGGGCGTCGCGTACACCGTGTCGCCGTCGGCGGCCACCGCGATCGGGTCGTCGGAGGTGAGCCCGGCCTCCAGGTCGATGGTGTGGACGGTCAGCATGGAGGTGCCGGTGTACTCGGCCGGGTGGCTGATCGCCTCGCACTTCAGCTTCTCAGTGCGGGTGGCCTCACCGGGGGTGTCCACCTCGTAGGTCGGCAGCCACGCCTCGATGGGCGCGTTGCGCACGCCGTTCTGGTTGCGCCGGGTCCGCTCGTCCTCCTTCTCGTCCGGGCGGCCCTCGGCGAAGGTGATGGCCGGCTGCGACCTGACCACGAGGCGGACGGTCGAGCCGACCATCCGGGCGTCCACGTGCATGCCCTGCGGGGTGATCGACCCGAGGACCTTCAGCTCCTTCAGGTCGACCAGCGTGTACTTGGGGCCGGCGGTGGCGGGCCGCTTCGCGACGGCGCCGACCGGGATCGCCTCCCCACCGCTGAACATCACCAGCGCGCGGTCGCCGTGGACGAGCAGGTCCCCGGGCGCCCAGGCCTGCTCCTTCGGCACGAGCCGCAGCGTGCCGGTCACCTTCTTGGACGCGGCGTCGATCACGCGCAGCACGCCGCCCGCGTAGCTGATGATCCGCCGGCCGTCCGTCTTGACCATGTCGGGCTCGTCGACGCCCGCCTCGTGGACGTTGGTGGTGGAGTACGAGGGCGCGACCGCCTTCGCGTCCGTCCTCGCCGCGCCGTCGGCCGCGTAGAAGATCATGTTGCCGCCGAAGCCCCACGGGCCGACGTTCTTCGCCGCGGCCTCGCGCAGGCCGTCGAGCATGTCGTCGCATCCGGTGTACGCGACGAGCTTGATGTTCCCCAGGGCCACGGGCTCATCGGCCGCGGGTTTGACGGGCCCGCCGCCGCTCGTGCAGGCCGTCACCGCCAGGCCGCAGGCCAGCGCCACGGCCGCCGCCGTACCGATCGAAGTCCTCATGCCCCTACGACGCATTCTGTGGTGACCCGGTTCAGCGGCCGGTACGGGACCGTAGATCACCGGCAGCGTTCGCATCGGCCGCCGTCGCTAGACTGTGAGGACCGCGGTGTCTTTTGGGAGGTCTTTTCGGTGTCTGAGTTCGACACGGTCCTTGTCGTCGACTTCGGCGCGCAGTACGCGCAGCTGATCGCGCGGCGGGTCCGTGAGTGCCACGTGTACTCCGAGATCGTCCCCTCGACGATGCCGGTGGACGAGATGCTCGCCAAGAACCCGAAGGCGATCATCCTGTCCGGCGGCCCCGCGTCGGTGTACGCCGAGGGCG
Organism: Sphaerisporangium sp. NPDC051017; assembly: GCF_040683095.1. Taxonomy (NCBI): domain Bacteria; kingdom Bacillati; phylum Actinomycetota; class Actinomycetes; order Streptosporangiales; family Streptosporangiaceae; genus Sphaerisporangium; species Sphaerisporangium sp. NPDC051017. The sequence goes on along the minus strand of NZ_JBFBCI010000053.1, from coordinate 8,964 downwards.
CCCCCGCCGCGCCGCAGGGCCTGTTCGACACCGGGGTGCCGACCTTCGGCATCTGCTACGGCTTCCAGGAGATGGCCCGGGTCCTCGGCGGCCAGGTCGCCCAGACCGGCATCGCCGAGTACGGCGGCACGCCGCTCACCGTCGTCGGCGAGGGCGTGCTGTTCGCCGGCCTGCCCGTGGCCCAGTCGGTGTGGATGTCCCACGGCGACAGCGTCGTCGCGGCCCCGGAGGGCTTCGAGGTCACCGCGTGGACGCCCGACACGCCCGTCGCCGCCATGGAGCACCGCGCCAAGGGCCTGTACGGCGTGCAGTTCCACCCGGAGGTGCTGCACTCCGAGCACGGCCAGGCCGTCATGAAGCACTTCCTGGACGCCGCCGGCTGCCGGCCGTCGTGGACGATGCTCAACATCGTCGAGGACGCCATCGAGGCCGTCCGCGCGCAGATCGGCCCCGAGGGGCGCGCGATCTGCGGCCTGTCGGGCGGGGTCGACTCCGCCGTGGCCGCCGCGATCGTCCAGCGCGCCATCGGCGACCGGCTGACCTGCGTGTTCGTCGACCATGGGCTGCTGCGCAAGGGCGAGGCCGAGCAGGTCGAGCGCGACTTCGTCGCCGCCACCGGGGTCAAGCTGCGCGTCGTGGACGCCCAGGAGCGGTTCCTCAAGGCGCTGTCCGGGGTCTGCGACCCGGAGGAGAAGCGCAAGATCATCGGGCGCGAGTTCATCCGCGTCTTCGAGGACGAGCAGCGGGCGATCCTCGCCGACGGCCCCGTCGACTTCCTGGTGCAGGGCACGCTCTACCCCGACGTGGTCGAGTCGGGCGGCGGCACGGGCACGGCCAACATCAAGTCCCACCACAACGTGGGCGGTCTGCCGGACGACCTGAAGTTCTCGCTGGTCGAGCCGCTGCGCACGCTGTTCAAGGACGAGGTGCGCCACGCGGGCGAGGAACTCGGCCTGCCGTCCGCCATGGTGTGGCGCCAGCCGTTCCCCGGCCCCGGGCTCGCCATCCGCATCGTCGGCGAGGTCACCCACGACCGCCTCGCCATCCTGCGCGAGGCCGACGCGATCGCTCGTGAGGAGCTGTCCCGCGCCGGCCTCGACCGCGAGATCTGGCAGTGTCCGGTCGTGCTCCTGGCCGACGTCCGCTCGGTCGGCGTCCAGGGCGACGGCCGCACGTACGGCCACCCGGTCGTCCTGCGGCCGGTGACCAGCGAGGACGCGATGACGGCCGACTGGTCCCGCGTCCCCTACGACGTGCTCGCCCGCATCTCGACCCGCATCACCAACGAGGTCCGCGAGATCAACCGCGTGGTCCTGGACGTGACGAGCAAGCCCCCGGGCACCATCGAGTGGGAGTGAGCGGGCTCCGTCGTTTCTTTGTTTTCTTTTCCCCGTCACCTTCCGGTGAGCTCCGTTCTACGGAATGGCACGGTGTCGTTTCATGTCGCCGACGGGCGGACAATATTCGCATCGACAAGCGTTCTTGTCACGATTTAACGGAGCCCTTTCGTGGTGATCTTACTCACACCGTAAGAGAGGACCCGTAGGTCTGGTAACGGCTGATCTTGCCGTTTATTGACAGATCGCCTGGTGGCTTCCACAGCCCCTTGTCAGATCTCCGGGAGTTGTCGTGCATTTACTCAGGGTGCCCGTTACCAACTCATTCCGCCCGTTGACGCAGAGTCGATTTCTGTGTTATGGCGCCGTTCTGGGCGTCTTGGCGATGGTGTTGTCGCTGCTCGCGAATGTTTCCCCTGCGGCGGCCACATCTACTCAGCGGAAATCGTCGGCAAAGACCGTGCCGGTTTCCGTGCGCCCGGACAGGGTGTCCGCCTTACTGACGGCGCGGCTGCAGAAATCGCGTGTCCTGATTGGCTCGGAAACCACCGAGTCAACCCTCACTTACGCCAACCCCGACCAGACCATCACACTTGAGGCGGCGGCCGACGTGACCCGCGTCCGTAAGGACGGCACGTGGGCGCCGGTCGACACCACGCTCGTCGAAAAGGACGGGGTGTTGAAGCCCAAGTCCGCGATGGAGCAGGCTGGCGTCGAGTTCTCTGCGGGCGGTGAAGGGTATCCGCTGGCGAAGATGAACCGGGGGGACGGCAAGACGTTCGCCCTGGAGTGGCCGACGGCGCTGCCAAAGCCTGTAGTCCAGGGGAACGTCGCGACCTATCATGACGCGGCGGGGCCACCTGGGGCCGACCTGGTCGTGACCGCGCTGCCGTCCGGGTTTCGCCACGACGTGGTGCTGCGCGAGCGGCCCTCGGGCCCGCTGGAGATCCGCATCCCGGTGCGCACCCGGGGGCTGCGGCTCGGGATGACCAAGACCGGCGGACTCAGGCTGACCGGCGGCGAGGGAGAGACCGTCGCGGAGGCCCCCGCACCCGTCATGTACGACTCGGGGAACGCTCAGGGGGCGGATATCGTCAGGCAGGGCGAGATCGCGACCGACGTCGTCTCCGGCGACGGTGGGCAGACGTTGGTGCTCAGGCCCGCCCCGGCGTTCCTCGCCGACCCGCATACCACTTATCCGGTGACGATCGACCCTACCGTCACCCTGCCGGTGAACAAGAACACGAGCGTCTACTCCGGGCCGGGAACGTTCTATCCCTACAACCGGCTGGACGTGGGCAACCACGACGTCTACACCTCCAGCGGTAGCCGCGTCCGCGCCTTCTCGCGTGCACTGCTGGGGTTCGACACCTCAAGCCTCACCGGCAAGAAGATCATCGATGCCAGTCTGGAGCTGTGGAGCCCGGCCGGTGAGAAACGCTCCACCGCGTATCCGCCGTCTCCTCCGACGACGGTGGTGAACTGCCAGTACGCCGCCTGGTCGCGGGGGCGGTACTTCCCGGGCGACCGCGTCTCTTACAACGACAAGCATTGGGAGGCGCTCAAGGACATCTTCCCCGACAGTACGGCCGCGCCCGGAACCGATCTCGGGGTCCTGTGGAAGAACTTGGGAGCCTGCCCGACGTCCACGACCACGCCCGAGACGCCTCCCACGATGATCGGCAACTACGGTTGCCTCCCGCAGATCGGGATCAAGGTTCAGCGGATCACCACCGCCTGGACACAGAGCGTGGGGTGGAGCAACCAGCCGGGGTCGACCTCCGCGGGCGAGCAGACCATCACCGACCCGACCGCCTGCTCGACGGGAACGGCTCCGCCGGTGGGCGGCCGATGGGTCTGGCCGGTGACCGGCATCGCCCAGGCGTGGGCCGACGGCGCACCGGGTCACGGAGTGGTCCTGCAATTGGGGGCCGAGGTGAACTACCTCGATGACAAGCCCTTCGAGCGGGTCTTCCACTCCTCGGGGGTCACCGGCGCGACCGCGCGGCCCCCGATGCTCTCGGTGACCTACGCGCTGCCGCCGGAGATGGGCTCCCTAGTGTCCTGGCCCTCGGTCACCCTGTCCGACGGCAGGGTGGTGGTCACCTCGGTAACCCCGGAATTGCAGGCGCGGCTGACCGACGGCGCGACGCTGCCCCAGCGGGTCGAGTTCGAGGTGGAGCACGACCCGGCCGCGCCGGCACAAGGCACCGGGCCGATCTGGTCGGGACAGGTCGACAATGTGCCGGCCAACGCGCCGGCCATCGTGCGGGTCCCGCAGGGCCTGTTGAAGGACGGATGGAAGGTGCGGTGGCGGGCCCGGGCGTCGAACGGCGCGGTCTACTCGGCCTGGTCCGGGTGGCGGGCGTTTGCGCTGGACGGCAGCGTCGCGGCTCCCTCGGTCACCTGCGCGGACTATCCGGCAGGGCAGTGGTCGGCCAGGACGTCGGGCGCGGCGGTGTGCATTCTGGACAACGGCACCGGCGGCCCTCTGCCGCACTCGTGGGGGCTGGACGACCCAGCCGCGCCCACGCAGGGGAATAACTACGCTACCGGCGGCGTCTCCGCCATATCGATCAACCCCGATGAAGGCTGGCACACTCTGTACGTGAAGGTGGGCAACAACTCGGTCTTCACTTATGACTTCGGTGTCGGGCAGGGAGGGCTCACGCTGCCGGAAGCGGCCACGCGGACGGGGCGTGCCGTCGCGTTGGAGGCCCGGGCCGCGGCGACCTGGACGGGTGTGCGTTACGAGTACCGTACGGATCTGACGGCATCAGGCCCCTGGACTGCCGTCCCTCCCCAGCACGTGTCCCGGCCGGGTGACACGACCCCGGTCCCGGCATGGCCGATCACACGGACGGACACGGCGAAGCCGTTCGCCGAACTGAGTTGGAACCTCGCGGCGACTTTGCGGGCCGCCGGCCGTGGCGACGGCCCCATCCAGGTGCGGCCGTGTTTCGTCAGCGGGACGACGGTGTCGTGTGCGACACCGCGCCTTGTCGTGTACGGAAGCACCGGCTTCTCGGCGTCCCACGCCGTGGCGGACGTCGGCCCGGGCACGGTTTCCCTGCTGACCGGCGACTTCGTGGTGTCTGCCCGGGACGGCTCGGTCGCGGGATTCGACATTGGCCGCACGCACGCCACGCTGGTGCCCTACGCGGAGCAGGGGCCGGTCGGCGTGTTCGGGCCGGGCTGGTCCGCCTCGTTCGCCTCGGGCGGCGGGATGTCGGCCTACGCCCTGGAAGACCACAGCACCGAAGGCTACGTCCTGCTGGTGGGGCCGGGCCGGATCACGCTGGTCTACATCATCCAGGCTGACGGTTCCTACCTCGGCGTCGGGGACGCCACGGACGGTTCGAAGATCCTCAAAAGTCGGCGACCGAGTTCCAGCAGATCACGCGCGACGACGTGATCACGAAGTGGACGCAGAACGCGCAGGGACGCTGGACCGTCAAGGCCGTTACGCCTTCCGCACAGGAGGCGGAGGTCGCCTATGTCCGGGACGCTCAGGGACGCTACACGCGGCTGCTCGCCCCCGTCCCGTCCGGGGTGACCTGCGACACTTCCTTGATCAAGGGATGCAAGGCCCTCGACATCTCCTACGCCACCACGACCACCGCTTCCGGCGTCGCTTCCGGCTGGGGCGACTTCGCCGGCCAGGTCAAGCAGCTCAGCTATGTGGCGTACGACGTCGGCACCAATGCGATGAAGACCACCGTCGTCACGACGTACGCGTACGACTCGACCGGCCACCTGCGCAGCGTGACCGACGCGCGGCGCGGCCTGACCACCGTCTACTACTACAACGCGCAGGGACGTCTTTCACAGATCACCCCGCCGGGAGTGGAAGCCTGGCGGCTCGACTACGACTCCGCCGGTCGCGTCGCGCACGCGGCCCGCACCACTCCACAGGGAGAGACCGTCTTCCCGGTTGTGTACGACGTGCCGGTCAGCGGTACGGGCGCGCCGGTGAACCTCTCGGCCGCGGAGACCGCGACATGGGGCCAGACCACCGACCTGCCCTGGATCGGCGCCGCGTTGTTCCCCGCCTCTCACGTGCCGGCGCGCGGTGGAGACGGTGCATACGCTCCGGGCGCCGCCGACTGGCCGTACGGGTCCCTCAGCTACCTGGACGTGTCCGGACGGACGGTCAACACTGCAGAGTTCGGTGGGGGCGGCTGGCAGATCTCCACCACTCGGTACGACGACAAGGGTGTGGTGACCTGGTCGCTGACCCCCGAGAACCGCCGCAGGGCCCTCGCCCCCGACTGGACGACAGCGCCTTTCGTCGCCGCGCAGCAGGACTCCTCCGCGCGGGCGAACCTGCTGGCCAACATCCGCACCTATGACGAGAAGGGCGACCTGCGGATCACGACCGGCCCAGTGCACGAGGTCACGCTGTCGGACGGCCGCCGGGTACCGGCGCGCGGCCGTACGACCTACACCTACGACGAAGGTAAGCCGACCTCCGGGGTAGACGAGTTCGGTACCCTCTATCGCGACAAGTCGTGGCATCTCGTCACGAGCGTGCGTACCGAGCCACTGGTGATGGACGGGGACACCTCGGTGCCGGCCGGTGACGTGAGCGTGACGAAGACCGGTTATGACCCTGTCGAATTGGGAGACGAGTCCGGGTGGAAGCTCGGCACACCCACGACCGAGAGCGTGGTCGTCGGCAACGGGAACCCGGACAGTGTCAAGCGCATGCGCTACGACTCGGCCGGCAGGCTGGTCGAGTCACGTGCCCCCGCTGGAAACGGGGCCGGCGATGCGGTCGTGACCACCTACTACACGGCTGCGGCGAACGTGGCCTACCCTCAGTGCGGAAACAAGAGTGAGTGGGCGGGCATGGTCTGCCGCCAGGCTCCCAAACAACAGCCGCCGGGCACGCCTCTTCCGGTGGATGAGAACACCGCCTACGACTACTACGGCGCCATCCTGAGCAAGAAGCGGACCGTCGGCTCGGTGGTCAGGACGAGCAGCACCACCTATGACGGGGCGGGGCGAGTGAGCGGCATGAACGTGATGGTGACTCCCGCGGCTGCGGGGGGCGCGCCGGTCGCCGAGCGTACGGTCGACTACGACCCGGCCACCGGACTGCCCACGTCGATGACCGCCGATGGCAAGACGTTGACCTCCACGTACGACTCGCTCGGTCGGGAGGTCACCTCAACTGACGCCACCGGCAACGTCGCCGTCACGACCTACGACATCGACGGGCGCGTCGTGTCGGTCGGCGACGGTAAGGGGGTCAACTCCTACGTCTACGACGGCGTCGACGCGCGAGGGCAGCAGGAGCGCCGTGGCCTTCTCACGGCCATCCAGACCAGTGCAGGGACGTTCCAGGCGGCCTATTCGGCCGACAGGAAAGCGGATCTCCAGGTCTACCCGAACGGCCTCTGGGCGGCGGGGACCTACGACAGCAGTGGTCGGCAGACAGGTTTCAGCTACGGCATGGATCGGACAACATGGCAGCCGTGGCTGAAGTGGGAGGATCAGGCGGACTACGCGGGAAACTCCACCCAGACGGTCTCCCCGCAGAGCGTCAACCGCTACACCTACGACCGCCTCGGACGGCTCAGCAAGGTCGAGGACGTCTTCGATTCCACGCACTGCACCACGCGGGTCTACGCATTCGACGATCACTTCAACCGCACCCGTCGCGACGCATACGGGCCCGCCCAGGACGGTTCCTGCAGCACCGCGGCGACGCCCGTGACCGACTCCTACAGCTACGACGACGCCCGCCGCATCATCAACACGGGCTACGTATATGACACGTTCGGCAGGACCACCACCGTCCCCGGCGCTCACGTCGATGGTGGCGAAGATCTGACGGTCGGCTACTACGCCGACGACGAGGTCGCCCAGATCACCCAGGGCGCCGAGGCGAAGGTGTTCACGCTGGATCCGGCGGGCCGGGTGCTGTCGGAGACCAAGACCGGGGGCGACGACCCGGGAACGTTCGTCCACCACTACGCCGGCTCGGGTGGCTCACCCGCCTGGATCTCCAAGGCGGACGGCTCGTGGACGCGCTATGTCACTGGGTTTGGAGGCATGGCCATGGTACAGACAAGCACGAACCAGACGAAGTTCTATCTCACCAACCCGCACGGCGACGTTGTGGCCACAGTGCAGAACAGTCCCTCACCCACAGGAGTCGATTACTACACCGAGTACACGGAATACGGCAGTGCCCGAGTGGCGAACGCCGGTGACGACCGGTACGGCTGGCTCGGCGGCGCACAGCGTCCGACCGAGACGATCGGAGGCCTCACGCGCATGGGAGATCGCCTCTACAACCCCGTGACCGGCCGTTTCCTGCAGCCCGACGACTTCCTCACAGGTGTGGTCTGCAATTCGTACGGATACGTCTGCGGTGACCCGGTGAACTCGGCGGACTCGGGAAAGGCGGCTCTCCCGGGGCCGGTCAGGTGCCAGGTGTGTATCGACGAGTACAAGAACATCAAGCCGAAGGACAAGGAGGGCATAGCCTGTGTCTGGTCCTTCGGATACGACAAGTGCAAGTGGGGCAAGCAACTCGCCGATGCCGCCGCGCAGTTCGCCAGAAAGAAGGTCGGAGAGAAAGAGACCCCGCTGCGCAGCGCGATCAGGCATTTCATCTGGCAGGTTCTGGAGACGATAGCGTTCGGCACCGAGTTCGCGAAGGAGATCGCCGACAACCATGAGAAGTACCACGCGAATAGCAAGAAGGAAAGCGACTTCGACCAGGAGATCAACCGGATCGCGCGCGACTACGCCAGAATTCATGAGAAGGAACTGCGAAAGATGTGGAAGGAGAAGGGGCTCGATGCTCTCATGGAGTACCTGTTCGACGAGGCGATGTTCCTCTTCTGCAATGCGGTGATCGGTGGATTCAAAATCGACTGCCACCAGGTAAGCGGGGTCGCCAGAGCCCCAGAGGGCACCCATACGAGATTCTTCTGACCCGAGGGGCCAGCGGTCCAGGTCGATGTAACGCATAGAATGGACGGAACGTAGTGCGGAGTTCTGCGTGGGGCGGTGTCCTCCTTGTCTTCGCGATCGCGGGGACCGGCTGCATCCCAGTGGGAGATACCGCGTCAGACCGTTGTTACCAGATCGCCGAACGCCAGATCGGAGTTCTCAGGAATGAGGCGTTGAAGCTTATTCCCACGGAGCGGGTGGCCTCGGCGGAGGAATTCGTCGGCTGCGACTCGGCGGACAACGGAGCGTCCCTGGATGTCCAGGTCTCCGGCGACGTCCCCCCAGAGGAGATGCTCCGTCCGTTCTACGAGAAGGGATGGAAGCCTCTCCCCCGGGATGAGTCCGCGCTCGTCCCCGACAAGAGAATGTGCAGGGGGTGCGTCGCGGGCGTGATGCGCGACATGCGGGGGAAAGTGATCTACGTCGCTGTGGGGGAGCGTGAAAACGGCTCAGGGAACCGGCATGTGCTGATCGACTACCAAGGGCTAGGCCTGTTCGAGAAGTAACGCCATAAGCAAATCGCCCCTGAGAGGCGGGGGGGGGGGGGGGCCCCCCCCCCCCCCCCCCCCCAGCCCGGCGGGGCCCCCCCCCCCCCCGGGGGGGGGGGGGGGGGGAGGCGGGTGGGGGGGGGGGTGCGGGGGCCGCGGTGAAGGAGGGG